>NZ_KB897781.1:0-515728 GCF_000377145.1 Streptomyces sp. CNT372
TTGTGGGCAACTGTTCCGCCAGGGCGGAACGGATGGGCACAACCCCCGGAGACCACCACCGCGCACCAGGACCGGCCCGCCCCGGAGCGTCGCGCGGAACTCGGGGGCGGTCACGCCCCGGGGGCCCGCCGCCCCGGAGGGGGCGGGTGTCTCGGGGGCGGCCCGCCCCCGGAGTGTGGACCGGCTACGCGAGGAAGTCCCGGGCCAGGGACTCCGCCGCGCGTTCCAGCAGCGGCCCCGCCTGCGCCATCGACCGCGCCGGGTCCGGCTCCAGCGCCGAGAGCGCGTACGCGCGGCGGATCCCCGCCCGCCCCAGCGCCTCCGCCGGCAGCGCCAGCCGGCCGCAGACCGCCACGACCTCGATCCCCCGCGCCCGCGCCGCCGCCGCCACGCCGGCCGGCGCCTTCCCGTGCAGCGTCTGCTCGTCGAGCGAGCCCTCCCCCGTGATCACCAGCGTCGCCCGGTCCAGCGCCGCCTCGAAGCCCAGCACATCGAGCATCACCTCGATCCCGGGCCGGAAGCGCGCGCCGAGCGCCACGAGTGCCCCGTAACCGATGCCGCCCGCCGCGCCCGCCCCGGGCGCCTCCGCGAGCTCGGGTCCCAGCAGTGACGCGTAGTGCGCCAGCGCCTCGTCCAGCACCGCCACGTCGTCCTCGGTCGCGCCCTTCTGCGGCCCGTAGACCGCCGGTGCGCCCTTCGGCCCGGTGAGCGGGTTGTCGACGTCGCTGGCGAGCACCAGGTCCACGTCACCGAAGCGCGCGTCGATCCCGGAGAGGTCCGCCGTGGCCAGCGCGCGCAGCCCGCCGCCGCCCGGCGGCACCGGCTCGCCGTCCGCGTCCAGCAGCCGCGCCCCCAGCGCCGCGAGCATCCCCGCGCCGCCGTCGTTGGTCGCGCTGCCGCCGACGCCGAAGACGATCGTGCGCGCGCCCGCGTCCAGCGCCGCTCGCAGCAGTTCCCCGGTGCCGTACGTCGTGGCCGTGAGCGGGGCGAACACGCCGTCCGGCAGGTGCTGGAGCCCGGACGCCTCGGCCATCTCCACGACCGCCGTGCCGTCCCGCAACGCGTACGCCGCGGTGACGGGCTCGCCCAGCGGCCCCCGCACCCGCAGCTCGCGCCGCTCGAAGCCCGCGGCGACCGCCGCCGCGACCGTGCCGTCGCCGCCGTCGGCGACGGGCAGGGTGTCGACCTCCAGGCCGGGGACGACCCGCCGGAGCCCGGCCGTGACCCGCTCGGCGACCTCCACGGCCGTGAGCGAGCCCTTGAACTTGTCTGCCGCCACGAGCACCCGCGCCGGCTGAGTAACTGCGCCGTCCGTCACCTTGCATCCCTTGCTATCGAACAGGCAGTCGCGCCGTCCCCGACCCTATCCGCACCCCCGAGGCGCGGCCACCCCGCGTTCGCACAGCCCGCGCGCTCGCCGCCCGGCGATTCCGCCAGGCCCCGGCCGCCCCGGCGGACCCGCACGCCACGCCGAGACGCGCGGGCGCACCCGGCATCCGGTTCCGCTGACCGACCATCAGCTCATCGGCCCGCCCCCGGGCGGCCCGCCCCTCACGCGTCCTCCGGAGGCCCCATGCACTGGCACGCGCGCCGGCTCACCGCGGCGGCGACGGCACTGTCCGCCGCCCTCCTCGCCCTGACGGCGGCCACCGCCCGCGCGGCCCCCGCGCCCGACCCCGGCCCCGCCGCAACCCCCACCACCGCCGAACCACCACTCCCCGCCGTGATCGACGGCGGTGCCTGGCGCTCCGGGCACCTCCAGGGCACCGCCCTGGACCCGGAGGGCGGCTTCGTCTACTTCTCGTTCACGAACATGCTGGTCAAGACCGATCTCGACGGCCGTGTCCTCGGCTCGGTCACCGGCTTCACCGGCCACCTGGGCGATGTGGACGTCAACCCCGACGACGGCCGGGTCTACGGCTCGCTGGAGTACAAGGCCGCGAACGCCTTCCACATCGCGATCGTGGACGGGGCCCGCGTCGACCGGCTGAACCTGGACGCCGGGACGAGCGGTGTGGTGACCACGGTCCACCTCCAGGAGGTCGCCGAGGACTACACCGCCGACATGGACGGCGACGGCGTCTTCGACGGCAACACCGCCCGGACCGCCGACCACCGCTACGGGTGCAGCGGCATCGACGGCCTCGCCTTCGGCCCCGCGTTCGGCCGCCGGGACGGGCCGCTTCGCCTGACCGTCGCGTACGGCGTCTACGCCAACGCCGACCGCCGGGACAACGACCACCAGGTGCTCCTCCAGTACGACATCGGCGCCTGGCGCGCCCTGGAACGCCCGCCGCCCGAGTCCGCCCCGCACCTGAGCGGCCCAAGGGAGCCGGTCGGGAAGTTCTTCGTGTACACGGGCAACACCACGTACGGGGTGCAGAACCTGGAGTACGACGCGCACCGCGGCGACTGGCTGATGGCCGTCTACCGGGGCACCAAGCCCGCGTTCCCCAACCACTCGCTGTACGTGGTGGACGGCACCGCACCGCCCGTCCGGGGCCCCCTCCGGGGTCAGCCGCGCCCGGAGACGGGGCTGCTGCTGCCGCTGCGCGCCGAGGGGCTGCACCACGAGGCGACGGGCGTGTACGGCTGGGAGTCCCCCGGCCAGTACGGCCTGACCTCCCTCGACGACGGCCGCTTCTATCTGGCGGAGGCGTCGAGGACGGACGACGGCGGGGTGCTGAAGGAGACCGGCCGGACCGTCCTGCACCGCTGGACGGGCACGGTCCCCACCCCGTTCACGCGCGTCAGCGAGCCCTGAGACCGGGCGCACGGGCGGGGGCGCGGACGGGCGGGCCGGGGCCGGCGGAAACCGGTCGCCCCGGCCCGCCGGCCCTGCGTACGCTCGCGGTATGACTCTCGTCGCGATCCTCAGCGGCGCCGGTGTGTCCACCGACTCCGGCATCCCCGACTACCGCGGACCGAACGGCCTGTGGCGGCGCGACCCCGAGGCGGAGAAGCTCGTCACCTACGACTACTACATGTCCGATCCGGACATCCGGCGCCGGTCCTGGCAGATGCGCCGGACCAGCGCCACCTGGAACGCCGAGCCGAACGCGGCACACCGGGCGGTCGCGGCGCTGGACCGGCGCCCGGGCGTCGCGGTGCGGGTGATCACCCAGAACGTGGACGGGCTGCACCAGCTCGGCGGCATGCCCGCCCGCAAGGTCCTCGAACTGCACGGCACCGCGCGGACGGTGGTGTGCACCCGCTGCGACGCCCGCTCCCCCATGGCCGAGGCGCTGGCCCGGGTGGAGGCCGGCGAGGACGATCCGGCGTGCCTGGCCTGCGGCGGCATCCTGAAGTCGGCGACGGTCATGTTCGGCGAGCGTCTGGACCCGGGGGTGCTGGGCGAGGCGATGTCCGTGGCGAAGGCGTGCGAGGTGTTCGTCGCCGTGGGCACGACCCTCCAGGTGCAGCCCGCCGCCTCCCTCGCCGGGATCGCGGCGGAGCACGGCGCCCGTCTCCTGGTGGTGAACGCGGAGCCGACGCCGTACGACGAACTCGCGGACGAGGTGGTCCGCGAGCCCATCGGCACCGCGCTGCCGGCCGTGCTGGACCGGCTGGCCGAGGGCGCCGACGCGTCCTGAGCGGACGTCAGAAGAGGGCGCCCGTCCCGCCGTCGGCGCGCCCGCTCTCGAAGGCGAGCAGCCGCTGCTTGCGGTCGAGTCCGCCGCCGTAGCCGACCAGGCCGCCGGTGGAGCCGACCACCCGGTGGCAGGGGACGACGATGCCGACGGGGTTCCTCCCGTTGGCGAGGCCGACGGCCCGGGACGCGCCCCGGTTGCCGAGGAGTCCGGCGAGTTCGCCGTAGGTGCGGGTCTCGCCGTAGGGGATGCGGAGGAGTTCCGTCCAGACTCGGCGCTGGAACGGGGTGCCGGCGAGGTGGAGCGGGAGGTCGAAGGCGGTGAGTTCGCGGGCGAAGTAGGCGTCGAGCTGCCGGGCGGTCTCCGCGAAGGGGCGCGCGTCCGGGTCGTCGCGGTCGCCGAAGGTCTCCTCGGCGGGCCGGTGGCGCTGCGCCGTCATGTAGAGGCCGCTCAGGCAGCCGTCCGTGGCGACGAGGGTGAGGAGGCCGTAGGGGCTGTCGACGACGGTGTGCCGCCGGGTGCCCGGGGTCGCGGTGGTGGTCATGGCGGGGGTCCTCACGTGGGCAGGTGGTTGATCGGGTGGTCGTCGGTGGCCCAGAGGTACTGGACCGCGTAGGACCGCCAGGGCCGCCAGGCCGCGGCGCGGGCGGTGAGCGCCGCGGGGGTGGACGGGAGGTCCAGGGCCGCGGCGGCGCGGCGGATGCCGAGGTCGGTGGGGAGGAAGGCGTCGGGGTCGCCGAGGGCGCGCATGGCGATGACCTCGGTGGTCCAGGGGCCGAACCCGGGCAGCTCGGCGAGGACCGCGCGGGCCCGTTCCCAGTCGCTGCCGGGGTCCAGGCGCAGTGCGCCGTCGGCCAGCGCGGCGACCAGCCGGGTCAGAGTGGTGCGGCGGCTGCGGGGCAGGGCCAGGGTCTCCGGGTCGAGGGCGGCCAGGGCCCCGGGGGCGGGGAAGAGGTGGGTCAGGCCGCCCTCGGGGTCGTCCACCGGGGTGCCGTGGGCGGTGACGAGCCGGGCCGCGTGGGTGCGGGCGGCGGCGGTGGAGACCTGCTGGCCGAGGACCGCGCGGACGGCGAACTCGGCGGCGTCCACGGTGCGCGGCACCCGCCGCCCGGGGGCCTTGTCGACGAGGGGCGCGAGGTGCGGGTCGGCGCGGAGCTGGTCGTCCACGGCCACGGGGTCGGCGTCGAGGTCGAGCAGCCACCGGCAGCGGCTGATGGCGATGGTGAGGTCGCGCAGGTCGGTGAGGAAGAGCCGGCAGGCGATGTGGTCGGACCGGGGGGCGAGGGAGACGATGCCGTGGCCGTACGGCAGGGCGAGGGTGCGCCGGTAGGCCCCGTCCCGCCACTCCTCGACCCCCGGGACGGCGGTCGCCGCGAGGTGGCCGAAGAGGTTGCCGGGCTCCAGTGGGGCACGGTACGGGAGCCGCAGGACGGTGACGCCGGGGCTCGGGGAGGCGGTGGTGCGTGGGGAGCGGGCCGCGCGGGCGCGGAGTTCGCCGGGCGGCAGGGCGAAGACCTCGCGCACGGTCTCGTTGAAGGTGCGCACGGAGGAGAAGCCGGCGGCGAAAGCGATGCCGGCCATCGGCAGGGTGGTGGTCTCGATCAGCAGCCGCGCGGTCTGGGCGCGCTGGGCGCGGGCCAGGGCGAGCGGTCCGGCGCCGAGTTCGGCGAGGAGCTGGCGTTCGATCTGGCGGGTCGAGTAGCCGAGGCGGGCGGCGAGGCCGGGGACGCCTTCGCGGTCGACGACGCCGTCGCCGATGAGGCGCATGGCGCGGGCCACCGAGTCGGCGCGGGTGTTCCACGCAGGGGAGCCGGGGGTGGTGTCGGGGCGGCAGCGCTTGCAGGCCCGGAAGCCGGCCTGCTGGCAGGCGGCCGCGCTCGGGTAGAAGGTCATGTTCTCGGCCTTCGGCGACACGGCCGGGCAGCTCGGGCGGCAGTAGATGCGGGTGGTCAGCACGGCGGTGAAGAACCAGCCGTCGAACCGCGCGTCCTTGGAGCGGACGGCGCGGACACAGCGCTCGGTGTCGGTGTGCATGCCTCCAGGATGCTGCACCGGACCGGGCGGGTCTGGCGGAAATCCGACAGTGATGTTCCGCTGCCTGGGGCGGGACGCGCCCCGGGAGCCCCCGGCGCCGGTCAGCCCGCCGCGGCGATGGCGACCTCGACGTCCTTCACCGGCGGCTGCCCTCGGCTTGGGGGTCCGCCCGGTGCTCCAGCCGGTCGTCACCGTTCGGGGAGGCGCTCACGGCTCTCGTCCACGGCTCTCGTCCTCTCGCCGCCGGATGCACGCCGCCGGGCTGGTGGAGCCGGGCCTCCGGGCCGGGCCGGGCGGGCGGGCTCAGCGCCCGTAGCGGGTGGGCGGGCTCAGCGCTCGCCGCCGGGCCTCCGGTCCGGGCCGGGCGGGCGGGCTCAGCGCCCGTAGCGGGTGGGCGGGAACGCGTCCCGCTCCCTGCGGGTGACTCCGGTGGCCATCTCACCTGCCCGTACCTGCCGTTCGACCTCGGCCCGTGCGTCGCGGTACACGGTGTCGGGGTCCTCGGGCGCCGCGGCGGGCAGGCCCATCTCCCGCCGGTCCCGGAGCGTCCGCCGCTCCAGCTCGCCCTCGTCGGGCCGCCGGGGCATGCCCCGGCCGTGGGCGGCCAGCGGGTCGCCCTCGACCGCGCGGTTGGGCTTGTGGTGGTGCGCCATACGTACCGCTCTCCTCGCGTAGGCGCCCGGGCGCGTCGCCGGCTCCGGGCGCGGCTGTGGTGTCAGGTGAGGAATCCCTCCGGCTTCTCGTCCGCGGAGCCCCCCGCCGCCGCTGCCGCCGGCTCCGCCTCGCCGCCGGGCAGCAGGGAGGGCGGGGACGACTTTGGCGACATGCCCAAGAACTTGTTCAGCATGCCGCTGAAGGGGTCGGACGAACCGAATCCGAACGAGGACATCGACATGGGCGCTCCCGGTGGGACGGCGGGGCCCGTCGCCGGCGGAGGAGATCACTGTCGGGTGCTCGTCCCGGACGACGGATCCCTACAACTCAAACGCGATGCCGACCGCCCCGCAAGTGGAGCGGATTCCAGGGGACGGCATTACGACGCCGCAACAAATCGCCTTTCCACAGGGCGAGTTGGGCGGCCGACCCGTCGCGCGGACGGCGCGCGGATCGCGGGCCGTCCCGAACTTCCGGTCACCGTGCGGAACGGGCCGGGCACAGAGTGGTGAGCAGTCGTCGCGACCCGGTCCACAGGGCCGGGGCGCGACGGGGACGAAGGCCGGTGGGGTCACGGCGATCCGGGCCCGCACCCCGGACCCCACATCGGCCGCGAGGCCGTCGCCCACACCGGCAGCGGCACCGGGGCCCACGGCTCCGGAGAGCCGGGGAACGGCGTTGAGCGGCCGAACGCTCGTGCACCACCACGGTAGTCGTGCCGCCACCGATCGGCCCGGCGGGGCGGGTGCCCCTGCGGGGCCGGGCCGGCGTGGGGTCCCGTCAGGCAGCGGCCCGGGCCGCGAACGCCTCGTACGCGGCCTCGTCGAAGAGCACGAACCGGACCTCCGCCACGTCCGTGTCCGCCTCCCGGACCGTGGTCACGGCGATCCGCGCCGCGTCGTCCATCGGCCAGCCGTAGATCCCGGCGGAGATCGCCGGGAACGCGACCGTCCGCGCGCCGAGTTCGTCGGCGACCCGCAGGGACTCGCGGTAGCAGGAGGCCAGCAGCTCGGAGCGGTCCTCGGAGGCGGAGTGGACCGGGCCGACCGTGTGGATGACGTGGCCCGCCCTGAGCCGGCCCGCCGTCGTGGCGACGGCCTGGCCCGTCGGCAGACCCTTGCCGTAGTGCCCGGCGCGCAGCTCCCGGCAGGCCGCCAGGATCTCCGGGCCGCCTCTGCGGTGGATGGCGCCGTCGACCCCTCCACCGCCCAGCAGGGAGGAGTTGGCCGCGTTGACGACGGCGTCGGTGTCCTGGTCGGTGATGTCGCCGCGCACAAGAGTGATCGTCGGTGTGCTGCTCATCCCTCCATCATGCGCGCCGCAGCGCGACGACGGCGCCGTGCCGTCACGCGCGCAGGGCGCGCCACACCGCCTTGGCCGCGTGGTGGCCGGACATCCCGTGCACGCCGGGGCCGGGCGGGGTGGCCGATGAGCAGAGGAACACGGCCGGATGGGTCGTCGCGTAGGGGACGCGGGCGAGGCGCGGCCGCAGCACGGTCTGGAGCCCGGCGAAGGCCCCGCAGGCGATGTCGCCGCCCACGTAGTTGGCGTTCCGCGCGGCCAGTCGGGGCGGTCCAGCGACGGCGCGGGCCAGCACCAGATCCCGGAACCCGGGTGCGAAGCGCTCGATCTGACGCTCGATCACCTCGGTGGCATCCCCCTCCCAGCCGGCCGGCACATGGCCGTACGCCCACAGGACGTGCTTGCCCTCGGGGGCGCGCGTGGGGTCGATCAGGCTGGGCTGGGCGGTGATCAGGAACGGCACGTCCGGGTCGCGGCCCTCGACGGCGGCGCGCAGGGCGGCGTCGATCTCGCCGGCCGTGGGGCCGATGTGCACGGTGCCGGCGGCCCGGGCCTCCTCGGCCGTCCACGGCACCGGCCCGGACAGGGCGTAGTCGACCTTGAACGCGGCGGCCCCGTACCGGTAGCGCCAGTACGCCTGGCCGAGACCGGCGATCCGGGCGAGGGCGGTGGGCGAGGTGTCGAAGACGTACGCCCGGGCCGGCGGCAGCTCGTCCAGCCGCCGCACCTCGACGCCGGTGTGGATCGTGCCGCCCAGCTCCCGGACGTACCCGGCCAGCGCGTCGGAGATCGCCTGCGAACCGCCGCGCGGCACGGGCCAGCCGACCTCGTGCGCGGCGAGGGCGAACATCAGCGCGATGCCGCCGGTGGCGACGCCGCTGGTGGGCGCGATCGCGTGGGCGGCCAGCCCGGCGAGCAGCGCCCGGCCCTTCTCGCCCCGGAAGCGGCGGGCCAGCCAGGACGCGGGCCGGATCGCGTCCAGTCCGAAGCGGGCGAAGCGGTACGGGTCGCGGGGCAGCCCGTCCCAGGGGGTGCGCAGGAAGTCGGCGGCGAGGGTGTCCCAGCGGCCCGCGTACGGCGCGAGGAGGCGGCGGTACGCGCCCGCGTCGGCGGCGCCGAGGGACATCGCCGTCTCGCCGATGGAGCGGGCGAGGACGGCGGCGGTGCCGTCCGGGAAGGGGTGCGCGAGGGGCAGTTCGGGGTGGATCCACTCCAGGCCGTGGCGGGCGAGCGGCATCCGCGCGAACGCCGGGGAGCCGACGCCGAGCGGGTGGACGGCGGAGCAGGGGTCGTGGCGGAAGCCGGGGAGGGTCAGCTCCTCGGTCCGCGCGCCGCCGCCGACGGTGTCCAGCGCCTCGAACACGGCGATGGAGAAGCCCCGGCGGGCCAGTTCGGCCGCGGCCGTCAGGCCGTTGGGGCCTGCCCCCACGACGACGGCATCGAGCATCGACGGCACCTTCGGACTCCTTTGTCAGCCGACGGCCAGGACCACCCAGGATATTCGGCGGCACCGACAGCCCGGTCCCGGGGCGTCGGACCCGGGGGCCGACGCCCCGGGACCGGGGCGCGTCAGGTCAGCAGGTCGCGGACGCGGCGCGCCGTCGCCTCGTCCCGGGCGGCGGTGAACGGCAGGGCGTTCCCGCCGGCGACGCCGAACGGGACGCCCGCCACCGTGACCTGGCAGCCGCCCGCCTCGGTGACGAGCAGCAGCCCGGCCGCGTGGTCCCAGGCGTACTCCCAGCTGAACGCCGTCGCGTCCAGCTCACCGCGCGCCACGCGCAGGTACTCCAGACCGGCCGA
Source organism: Streptomyces sp. CNT372 (assembly GCF_000377145.1). Lineage (NCBI taxonomy): Bacteria > Bacillati > Actinomycetota > Actinomycetes > Kitasatosporales > Streptomycetaceae > Streptomyces > Streptomyces sp. CNT372. The sequence continues at coordinate 9,381 of NZ_KB897781.1, forward strand.
GCCGCAGGGCCGGGTCTCGACGCCGTCCGTGGCGAGTCCGAGGAGCAGGCGCTTCTCCTCGGGGGAGGAGAAGTCGGGGTGCGACATCGCGATCCGCAGCGGCGCTCCCGGCTCCGGTGAACCGGCGCGCAGGGCCGCCCCGTTCAGCCGCGCGCCCTCGCCTCGCACGGCGACGGCCATCTCGTCGGCGACGGGCGCGTACGTCCAGGAGGCGAGGAGTTCACCGTGGTGCGCGAGCGCGACGAGGGTGCAGAAGCCGTCGTCGCCGCGCACGAACTCCCGGGTGCCGTCGACCGGATCGACGATCCATACGGGCGCCTCCCCGCGCAGCGCGTCGTACACGGCCGGGTCCGCGTGGACGGACTCCTCCCCCACGACCACCGACCCGGGCAGCAGCGCGGTCAGCGACGCGGTCAGATGCTTCTCTGCGAGCCGGTCCGCGTCGGTCACCAGATCGTGCGGCCCGCGCTTCTCCACGACCTCGTGCGACGCCAGCCGCCGGAACCGCGGCATGACCTCGGCCTCGACCGCGGCCCGCACGGCCTCCTCGACAGCACCCGCTCCCCCGCCCACCATTCCATCGATCATGCCCCCACCCAACCACGCCCCACCGACACCCCGGCAGTCACCCAGGTCAACGGGGGGTGTGGGGCGGGTGACGGGTGGGGGGCGGGGAGGGGCCCCGCGCGGGCGGGGAGCAGGCTCGGCGAGCTGCGGTTTTGTCACGCGGGAGGGCTGGTTTCACACGCTTTCGCAGAATGCGACATACGCGACCTCCGTGACGAACGACCGGACCCCCCGCAGCTCATCGCGGCCCGGCGGGAGCCGACGGGCCCGTCAGCCTGCTCGTGAGCGCATCGGGCGCAGCCCCCGCCACGGCTAGAGTGCCCGTGCGCAGCACGACGACAGGAGGGGACCCGGTGGCCGAGGTCAGTGTCAGGCTGGATGCCGAGCTGGTGGTGGAGGTGATGGTCCTCGCCGGGATCAATTCGCCGCAGGACGCGGTGGAGGCTGTGGTGCGGGACTACATCGCGCGCGGGCACCGCACCGAGGCGCGAACCGAGCTCAAGGACGGGCGGCCGCGGGAGCGGGACGTGCGGCCGCAGGAGCCGCAGGGCTGAGCCGCGAGAGGTGACCGGCACCCGCTCAGGTGCCGTCCGCCGAGAAGTGCTGGTAGTCCGGGGGTGACCAGTGGCCGCCCCACGTCCAGCCCGCGTCCTCGATCGCGCCGGTGATCGCGTCGCCGTCCGTGAGCATGCCAGGGGCTGGCGGGTCGCGGTCCAGGGCAGCCTCCGTGCCCGGGGGGTGGACCTCGCCCGAGCGGTCGACGTACGGGTTCTCGCGCGGGTTGACGTCGACCGCGTCGCCGTAGGAGTGGCGCGAGAGGTGCCGGTCGTCACCCGTCACCCGTCGGCAGTTGAACGCGGAGGTGTTGTCGGCCGCCATGGCGCGCGCGTCGCTGCCCTCGAACGCCGCCATCGTCTCCATCCGCCGGATCGGGAAGCGGTCGTCGAAGGCCGCTCCGAAGATGCGCAGCACCGGGCGGACGGCGTCCTCGTGGACGACGAGTCCGCCCCGGTGGACGCGGCCGTCGAAGCCCCAGTGGTTCATCCGGATCAGCCGCAGGTCCTCGGGCGGGACGGGGCAGCCCGGGCGGTGGCTGGCGCCCAGGTCGGCGCGGGTGACCCCGCTGACTGTGGGCGAGAGGCGCGGGGCCGCGGCGGCGGGCTGCGGCACCGTCCCGAGGACGAGGCCCAGTGCCAGGCCCAGGACGGGTGCGGCGACGGCGGCCCGCCGTACGGTCCTCACCCGTTCAGGTTAAGGAGAGGCCCCCGGGGACGCATCAGCGGACGTCGGGAGCGGGCGGCCGGCACCCGCCCCCGTCGCGCCCCGCGCGAGCAGCAGCAGCGCGTCGACCAGGTCCTCGGCCGGGCCGCCGGTGGCCAGGCGGCGGAGCTGGAGGCCCATGACGAGGGCGACGGTGGCGCCCGCGTGCCGTTCGGCGTCCGGGACGCCCAGGCCGGTGAGTATCTGCGCCGCGAGGCGGTCGTACGCGGCGAACGCCTCCGACGCGGCCTCGCGCAGCCGCTCGTCCCGGCCCGCCTGGACGTAGAGCTCGAAGGGCGCGATGTGCTCGCTGTCGAAGCCGATGCCGCCGGCGACCTCGCCCGCGAGGGCCGCCGCGCCGGCGATGTCCACGTCGCCGGCGCGGCGGTGGGCCTCGGAGAGGTCGGTGAAGCGGCGGGTCTCGTCACGCACGAAGTGGAGCAGCGCCTCGCGCAGCAGCTCGTGCTGGGTGGCGAAGTGGTACGTGACCGAGCCGAGGGAGACGCCCGCCTCCGCCGCGATCCGCCGGTTGGTGACCGCCGCGACGCCGTCGCTGCCGATGATCCGCAGCACCGCGCCGATGATGCGCTGCCGGGTGGGCACGGAACGCCCGGACGAGGCAGGCCCGGTGGGCGCGGACCGCCCGGGCGGGACCGACCCGGCGGGTGCGGGTTCGCCGGACGTGGGTTCGCCGGTCGTGGGTTCGCCGGTCGTGGGGCGGTCGGTGGCGGAGGGGCCGGCGGTGGACATGGCGGTCATTCTCCCACCGGCGCGCTCCCTTCCACGACCGGCCCGGAGGGAGCGGACACACCGGGCGGCCCGGACGGAAGAGGCACCGCTTCCGGCGGACGCCGCTCGTACCACCGCAGTTCCGCCTCCAGTTGGGCCGCGAGCGAGATCAGCCGCTCCTCCGCGCCCTCCGGGCCGAGGAGCTGGGCGCCGACCGGCAGGCCGTCCGAGGTGAGCCCGGCGGGGACGCCGACGCCCGGCCAGCCCAGGACGTTCCACGGCCACGCGTACGGGCAGGCGGCGGCGATGCCGATGTCCGTACGCCCGGAGGACAGCCCGTCGAAGGCCCCGATCCGCGGCGGCGGCGCGGCCGTCGTCGGCGTCAGCAGGACGTCGTAGCGGTCGAAGAAGCCGCCGAGGCGGCGGTGCTGGGCGGACTCGCGGGCGCGGGCGGCGCGGACGATCCGGCCGCCGAGGCGGTGTCCGGACCGGGCGGCGGCCCGGGTGCGGGGGTCGAGCAGGACCGGATCGGGGTGGCGGCCGGCGTACTGGGCGATGCCGTTCGCGGCGCGGGGCAGGAAGCTCAGGCCGATGAGCCCGTAGCGCGGGCGGGCCTCCTCGACCTCGTGGCCGAGCCGCGCCAGGGTCTCGGCGAGGGAGGTGACCGCGCGTCGGACCTCGGGGTGGGGGCGGGCCCCGGTCAGGGTGAGCGGCGGGCGCAGCGCGAGGGCGATCCGCAGCCGCCCCGGCTCCCGGCGGGCCGCGGCGGAGGCGTCGACCGGGGCGGGCCGGAACCGCTCGCGGGGGTGCGCGCCGGCCGCGGCGTCCAGGAGGAGGGCCGCGTCGGCGACCGTCCGGGCGAGCGGCCCGTTCACGGTCAGGCCCTGGAAGCAGTCGTCGTACGGGTGGACGGAGACCCGCCCGCGCTGCGGCTTGATGCCGACGAGGTGGGTCCAGGCGGCGGGGATGCGGATGGACCCGGCACCGTCGGAGCCGAGCGCGGCGGGGACCAGCCCGGCGGCGACGGCGGCCGCCGAACCGCCCGAGGAGCCGCCGGGCGTGTGGGCGGGGGACCACGGGTTACGGGTCGCGCCGAAGGCCGGGCCCTCGGTGAACGGCCACTGGCCCAGTTCGCAGGAGTTGGTCTTGCCGACGATCACGGCCCCGGCGGCGCGCAGCCGGCGGACGGCCTCCCCGTCCTCGGCGGCGGGCGGGAGCTCGCCCGCGCAGCCGAAGTACGTGGGGACGCCGGCCACGTCGGTGTCGTCCTTGACCGCGACCGGGACGCCGAGCAGCGGCAGCCGCTCCCCCGCGGCCAGCCGCCGGTCGGCCTCGCGAGCCTCGGCGAGGGCGGCCTGCCCGCGTACGGTCCGGAAGGCGTTGAGTGTGCCCTGGGTCGCCTCGATCCGGGCCAACGCGCCGGCCACCAGGTCCTCGGACGTGGACGCGCCGGACGTGAGCGCCCGGATGTGCTCGGCCAGCCCGCCGGCCGAAGCTCCGGCACCGGTTGCGTCTGTGGACACGAAGCCCCGCCTCCTCCTTGTTCGTTCGAACGAACAGAACTGGAGAGTAACCAGCGGTACGAGGCCGGGGCAACCGCCCACGCGGGCCGAATCCCCGCGCGGGCGGGCCCGGTTGACCCGGATCGCCCCGCCGTGGACGGCCTGGGTGCCGGAGGCCACCCGCACCGACAGCAGGGCGAAAGCGCCGACAGCGGGGCGAAGAGGGTCACCGTGGTCGGCGGGCAGACCGCGCGTCCGGCCCCGCACCCGGGCGCGCGGGTCAGGAGAACGCGGGGATGATCTCCGCGCCGTACGCGTCGATCGTCGCTTCCTTCGCGTCGTGCATGTCGTACACGGCGAACTGGTCGACGCCCAGCTCCCGCAGGGCCGTGAGCTTCTCGATGTGGGCCGCGGGCGGGCCGAGGAGGCAGAAGCGGTCGACGATCTCGTCGGGGACGAAGTCGGTGGACGGGTTCCCGGCGCGGCCGTGGTGGCTGTAGTCGTAGCCGTGCCGCTCCTTGATGTACGCGGTCAGCGCCTCGGGAACCATCGCGGAGTGCTCGCCGTAGCGGGAGACCAGGTCGGCGACGTGGTTGCCCACCATCCCGCCGAACCAGCGGCACTGCTCCCGCGCGTGGGCGAGGGCCGCGTCCGAGGCGTCCTCGGTCACGTAGGCGGGGGCGGCGACGCAGATGGTGACGGCGGCGGGGTCGCGGCCCGCGTCGGCGGCGGCCTGCCGGACGGCCTTGATCATCCACTCGGTGAGGAAGGGGTCGGCGAGCTGGAGGATGAAGCCGTCCGCCTTCTCCCCGGCGAGGGCGAGGGCCTTGGGCCCGTACGCGGCCATCCAGACGGGCAGCTTCCCCTCGCGCACCCACGGCAGGCGCAGGGTCTGCCCGTCGACCTCGGCCTCCCGGCCCTCGGCGAGGTCGCGGATGACGCCGATCGCCTCGCCGAGCCGGGCGAGGGTGTTGGGCTTGCGCCCGGCGACGCGCATGGCGGAGTCGCCGCGTCCGATGCCGCACACCGTGCGGTTGCCGTACATCTCGTTGAGGGTGGCGAAGGTGGAGGCGGTGACCTCCCAGGTGCGGGTGCCCGGGTTGGTGACCATCGGCCCCACGACGAGCCCGGTGGTGTGCTCCAGGATGCGGCTGTAGATGACGAACGGCTCCTGCCAGAGCACGGCGGAGTCGAAGGTCCAGCCGTAGCGGAAGCCGTTGCGCTCCGCGCGCCGCATCAGCCCGACGACTTCCGAGGCCGGCGGGTCCGTCTGCAGGACGAGTCCGAAGTCCACGCGGCGTCCCTTCAGTTCAGGCCACTCGGGCCGGTGCGGTTCAGCCCAGGTACTGGCAGGTGGACCGGGGGGTGTAGACACCGTGCCCGGCGCGGCCGGTGTAGGTGCGCCGGTCGATGACGACCTCGCCGCGCGAGAGGACCGTCTCCACCTGGCCCGCGACCTTGCGGCCCTCGTAGGCCGAGTAGTCGACGTTCATGTGATGGGTCTCGGCGGAGAGGATCTGCTCGGCGTGCGGGTCGTAGACCACCACGTCGGCGTCCGAACCGGGGGCGAGGGTGCCCTTCTTCGGGTAGAGGCCGAACATCCGGGCCGGGGTGGCGCAGGCGATCTCGATCCAGCGGCGGCGGGAGATGTGCCCGTCGACCACGGCCTGGTGGAGGAGGTCCATCCGGTTCTCCACGCCGGGCAGACCGTTGGGGATCTTCGAGAAGTCGCCGCGGCCGAGGTCCTTCTGCCCGGTGAAGCAGAACGGGCAGTGGTCGGTGGAGACCACCTGGAGGTCGTTGGTGCGCAGCCCGCGCCACAGGGCGGCCTGGTGCTCCCGGGGCCGCAGCGGGGTGGAGCAGACGTACTTGGCGCCCTGGAAGTCCGGCTCGGCGAGGTTGTCGGTGGAGAGGAACAGGTACTGGGGGCAGGTCTCGCCGAAGACGGGCAGGCCCTTGTCGCGGGCGGCGGCGAGTTCGGCGACGGCCTCCTCGGCGGAGACGTGCACCACGTACAGCGGGGCCCCGGCGACCCGGGCGAGCTGGATGGCGCGGTGGGTGGCCTCGGCCTCCAGCAGGACCTTGCGGACCTCCCCGTGGTAGCGGGGGTCGGTCTCGCCCCGGGCGAGGGCCTGTTCGACGAGGACGTCGATGGCGATGCCGTTCTCCGCGTGCATCATGATCAGGCCGCCGTTGCCGGCGGAGCGCTGCATGGCGCGCAGGATCTGCCCGTCGTCGCTGTAGAAGACGCCCGGGTAGGCCATGAACAGCTTGAAGCTGGTGACGCCCTCCTCGACCAGGCGGTCCAGTTCCTTGAGCGAGGACTCGTTGACGTCGGCGAGGATCATGTGGAACGCGTAGTCGATGGCGCAGTTGCCGTCCGCCTTGGCGTACCAGGCGTCCAGGCCCTCGCGCAGGGAGCGGCCGACGGACTGGACGGCGAAGTCCACGATGGTGGTGGTGCCGCCCCAGGCGGCGGCCCGGGTGCCGGTCTCGAAGGTGTCGGAGGCGAAGGTGCCGCCGAACGGCAGTTCCATGTGGGTGTGCGCGTCGACACCGCCCGGGATGACGTACTTGCCGGTGGCGTCGATGGTGCGCCGGGCGGTCCAGGACTCGGCGGCGGCCGTGCCGTGGGCGGCGAGCGCGGCGATCCGGCCGTCGTCGATCAGCACATCGGCGTGGATCTCGTCGGCCGCGGTGACGACGAGACCGCCGCGGATCAGGGTGCGGGTGCTCATGGTCGGTCCCTCACATGTCCCTCACGTGCGGTCGGGTTCTCCGGTCACAGGGCGCGCAGGGCGCGTTCGAGGACGCCGGCGCCCTCCTCGGCCTCGGCGACGGTCAGGGTGAGCGGCGGGGCGATGCGCAGCACGCTGGTGCTGTGGCCCCCGCCCTTGCCGATGAGCAGCCCGGCCTCCCGGGTCGCCTCCAGGACCTGGGCGGCCGCCTTGGGGTCGGCCTCGTCGGTGCCGGGCCGGACCAGTTCGATGCCGATCATCAGGCCCCGGCCGCGGACCTCGCGGACGGCCGCGACCCCGGCGCCCACGGCGCGCAGCCGCTCCAGCAGCAGCCCGCCGACGCGCCGCGCGTTGCCCTGGAGGTCGTGCTCCAGGACGTAGCCGAGGTTGGCGAGGGAGGCGGCCATGGTGACGGGCGAACCGCCGAAGGTGGAGATGGAGTTGGCGTCCAGGCAGTTCATCACCTCGGCGCGGGCGACGACCCCGCCGACGGACATGCCGTTGCCGATGCCCTTGGCGAAGGTGAGGATGTCCGGCGGGCCGTTCTCGGCGTGTGCCTGCCAGCCCCAGAAGTGGTCGCCGGTGCGGCCCCAGCCGGTCTGCACCTCGTCGGAGATCCACAGCACCCCGTGCCGGTCCAGGACTTCGCGGAAGGCGGCGAACAGTCCGTCCGGCGGGGAGGTGAAGCCGCCGACGCCCTGCACGGGTTCGGCGATCAGCGCGGCGGGCGCACGGGTGTGGCCGAGCAGGTCCTCCAGGTCCGCGACGCAGGCGGCGGTGAACTCGGCGTCGGACAGGTGCGCGTAGGGGCCGCGGGTGCGGACCCCGCCGTGTACGTACAGGGTCTGGAGCGGCGAGAGGCCGGTCGGGGACCAGGCGCTGTTGCCGGTGACGGAGACGGTGGAGAAGGAGCGCCCGTGGTAGCTGTTGCGCATCGCCAGGACCTGGTGGGAGCGGCGGTACGCGGTGGCCAGCAGCAGAGCCGTGTCGTTGGCCTCGGTGCCGGAGGTGGTGAAGAAGACCCGGGCGTCCGGGATGCCGGAGAGGGCGGCGATCCGTTCGGCGAGTTCGACCATGGGGCGGTCGAGGTAGAGGGTCGAGGAGTGGATGATCCGCCCGGCCTGCTCGGCGACGGCCTTGGTCACCTCGGGGAGGGCGTGGGCGGTCATCGTGGTGAGGATGCCGCCGAAGAAGTCCAGGTAGCGGTTGCCGTCCGCGTCCCAGACGTGGCGGCCCTCGCCGTGGGTCAGCTCGACCGGGCGGTCGTAGTAGAGGGCGAGCCAGTCGGGCAGCACGGCCCGGTGCCGGCTGTGGAGGTCGCTCACGGGCGCACCAGCCCCTCGTAGGCGTCGGGGCGGCGGTCCCGGTAGAAGGCCCACTGCCGGCGGACGGTGTCGATGAGGTCGAAGTCCAGGTCGCGGACGAGGAGTTCCTCCTCCTTGTCGCTGGCCGGCTCCCCGACGAACTGGCCGCGCGGGTCCACGAAGTAGCTGGTGCCGTAGAAGTCGTTGTCGCCGTACTCCTCGATGCCGACGCGGTTGATGGCGGCGACGAAGTACTCGTTGGCGACGGCGGCGGCGGGCTGCTCCAGCTGCCAGAGGTAGGAGGAGAGGCCGCGGTGGGTGGCGGAGGGGTTGTAGACGAGCTGCGCCCCGCCGAGGCCGAGTTGGCGCCAGCCCTCGGGGAAGTGCCGGTCGTAGCAGATGTAGACGCCGACCTTGCCGACGGCGGTGTCGAAGACCGGCCAGCCGGCGTTGCCCGGGCGGAAGTAGTACTTCTCCCAGAAGCCCTTGACCTGCGGGATGTGGTGCTTGCGGTACTTGCCGAGGTAGCTGCCGTCGGCGTCGATCACGGCGGCGGTGTTGTAGTAGAAGCCGGCGCCCTCGATCTCGAAGACCGGGACCACGATCACCATGCCGGTCTCGCGGGCGAGGTCCTGCATCCGGCGGACGGTGGGCCCGTCCGGGACGGGCTCGGCCCAGCGGTAGTGCTCCGGTTCCTGCACCTGGCAGAAGTACGGGGCGTTGAAGACCTCCTGGAACCCGATCACCCCGGCGCCCTGCCGGGCGGCCTCGCGGGCGTGCTCCTCATGCTTGGCGATCATGGATTCCGTGTCGCCGGTCCAGGTCGCCTGGACGAGGGCGGCGCGTACGACTTGGGCCATGAGCTGCTCCTTCGACGGGACGCCAGAGAGCCTCTACGCACGTAGACGCGATACGCAGATGGAGAACGTAAGCCACGTCACACAGCGGGGCAAGACCATCGTCGTCAACCCGCGGAGTCGATCATGTTTCGCACCCGAGCGGTCGATTTCAGAAGGATTTCCGGGCGGGACCGGGCGCGCGGGCGCCGCGACGGGGGTGCCGGAGAGGGCCTCCCGGGGCCGCGGGGCGGCCGGTCAGGTACCGAGGTGGCCGGCGACGCGCAGGGCGTGCACCAGGTCGCGTTCCCGGGACGCGGAGACCTCGCGGGCCGCGTCCAGCAGCCGGGGCACCAGCCGCCCGGGGGCCCGCGCGCCGAGCCGGGCCGCGTCCTCCGCGCTGCGGGCGCGGACGTACGCGGCGAGCAGGGCGGCGGCACGGGACGGGCGGCCGTCGTCGTCCAGGGCCAGGACGGCGTCGGCGATCTCCTCCGCCGGGCGCACCACGCCCTGGTGCAGCAGTTGCCGGGCGTCCTCGGCGCGGCCGGAGGCGTCCAGGAGTTCCGCCGCCGCGGCGAGCCGGGTCGCGGGTTGCGAGGCGACCTCCCAGAGCAGGGTGGACCGATCGGCGGCGAGCCCGGCGCGGTCCAGCTCGTCCGCGAGCGGGGGCAGCCAGTCGGCGGGACGGGCGGCGGCCTCGCAGAGCACGACATGCGCCTCCCCGCCGAGCCCGGCGGACCGCAGGCTGCGCAGCGCGGCGACGGTCTCCCGGGCGGCGCGCAGCGCGACGTCCGGCGGCCCGGGGCTGGGCGCTGCCTCGGCGGGCCCGGCCGCGGCACCGCCGTAGCGCGCGCCCCGGGGCACGTCCCCGGCCTCCGGGACCGGCAGCACGGGCACGCCCGGCACGCCGTCCGCCGCACCCCCGTCGTCCTCCACCCCGGCGAACCGGGCCCCACCACGGCGGCGGCGCTTCTTCGGCGGCGGGGGCGGGGACGGGGTGGTGTCTGCGGCCGCCGTGGCGGCCGGGGCGGGGCGGTCTGCGTAGATGGGGGACGCGTGACTTGGGCCGGAGGCGTCCTGCGGCCGGCTGCGCCCGGGGGCGTCCCGCGCGGGGTCGTCACCGGGGACGTCCGGTGCGTGGCCGTACCCGGAGCCGTCCGGTGCGTGGCCGCGTGCGGGGGCGGCCGGTGCGTGGCCGCGTGCGGGGGCGGCCGGTGCGTGGCCGCGTGCGGGGGCGGCCGGTGCGGGGTGATCTGCTCCTCCGGGGCGCGCGTCTGACGGCGTGGCCGGGTCGGCGACCGGATCTCCGGTCCACGCGCCGCCGCCGGGCCGTCCGGCCTGCTCGGACGCCGACGCGGAGCGGGACTCGTCCCCGGACCGGGCGGGGTACCCCGCCGGGTCAGCCGGTGAACCGGCGGTGTCCTCCCCCGCCCAGGACCTGCAGGGGTCCGGCGCGGAACCGCTTCCGGAGGCGGTGCCTCGGCCGGACACGTCCGATGCGGCGGCCTGCGCGGGGTGGCTCGGCACGCCGTCCTCGACCGGACCGGCCGGGTGACCGGAACGGGTCCCGGCGGGCCATCCCGCGTGGTCGGACGCCGACGCGGAGCGCGGCCCGGGGCCAGGCCGGGCGGCCGGATCCCCGCTCAAGGCGCCGCCGGGCCGGGCCTGGCCCGCGGCGTGCCCGGCCGGGCCCTCCCCCGGCCAGGGGCGGTCCGGGTCCGGCGAGGTGCGCGGGCCGGCGGTCGCGGGGACCGGGGCGGGGCCCTGGTGCGGGGCGCCGTGGTCAGGGACCGGCGCCGCGCAGGGCGCGGGCCGGGCGGGCTGCCCCGGCCGGTCCGGGTCCGGTGGGGCCCATTCCGCCGCGGGCCGGGCCGCGAACGGCTGCGCCGGGCCCGGCGGCGGGAGTGCGGCGAGGCGGGTGGTGAGTTCCGTGACGCGGGCCATCGCGCGCGCGTGGTCGTCGCGCGTCCAGGCGAGTTCGTTGGTCAGGCGCTCGGCCTCGGGGCTGCGGGACGGGACCGCCGCAAGGAGGCGCAGGAGGCCCTCCGCGCGCGTCTTCGCGTGGATCTCCTCACGGAGCATCAGTTCCAGCCGCTCCTGGAGGGCGTCCCTCCCGCCCGGCAGCCGGTCGTGTGCCGCGGCCGCCGCCGAGTGCAGGGAGCGGGCGCGGGCGGCCTCCCGCTCGGTCCAGACCCCGCCCGCCACCGCCGCGAGGTCGTGGAGCAGGGACTCGACGACGTCCCAGGGCGGCACCTCGACCCCGTCGAGACAGGCGCGCATCCCGTCCGGGTCACGTCTCAGGAAGATCGCGTACCAGCCGTCCGCACGGTCGATCCGGCCGGTCAGTTCCGCGAGGTATCGCGCGAAAACCCCGGTCTCGGCCGGGAGTTGCTGCACCGTCATCGCCACCCTGCCAGTTGGGGAGGTTCAACCGGAAGGCATTCGACCGCAGTTGTGTTACGGCGCTGCTACGCACGGTTTTCGGGAGTCGACCGGGGGCGCGCGGCCGGGAAGGTGACCGGAACCCGTCCGCGGGGGCCGGAACCCGTCCGGAGGGCCGGAACCCGCCCCTCAGAAGGTGACCGCGATCCCCGTGTGCGGACGCTTCCCGAGCCGGGCGATCGTCGCGGGCAGGTCGACCAGCCAGAACTGCCAGGTGTACTTGCGCGCCAGCAGCTTCCGTACCGCCCGTGTACCGGCCTCGTCGAGCAGCCGGGCCGTCCCCTCCGCGCTCGGAGCGCCGTCCTCGATCCGGCCCTTGACGTCGCACACGGTGATCTTCACGCGGGGGTCGTTGCGCAGTCGCTTGACCTTCCAGGAGTCGGACCGCGTCCACACGAACAGTTCGCCGCCGTCGACGGCGAACCACACGGGCGTGGCGACCGGGGTCCCGTTCTTGCGGTAGGTGGTGACACTGACGTACCGGGCGCGGGCGAAGGTGTCTGCACTCATACCGGCGGAGACTACGCGCCGCCGGACCGCGCCGCTCAGGCGGCCGGGGCCGCCACGGGCGCCGGTACGGCCACCGGCGGGGCGGCGCAGCGCACCAGCACCTCGTCCAGGGATAGCCCCAGGGCGCCGGCGAGGGCGGCGACGGTGAAGAAGGCGGGGGTCGGGGCCCGGCCGGTCTCGATCTTGCGCAGGGTCTCGGCGGAGATCCCCGCCGCCGCGGCGACCTCGGTCATGCTCCGGCCGCCGCGCGCCTCGCGCAGCAGACGGCCCAGCCGCTCGCCGCGTTCGCGCTCTTCGGGGGTGAGGGGGGTACGCACCATGCCGTTATTCTAATCCCGCCCAGGCCGGTATTTGAATACCGATCCGACCGGTATAGTAATTGGCATGATGGAGATCAAGACAGACGCGTCCATGGACGCGATGCGCGAAGCGGGCCGGGTCGTGGCCCAAGCACTGACGGCCGTCCGGGAGGCTGCGGCCGTGGGCACGAGCCTGCGCGAACTGGACCGGACCGCCCGCACGGTCCTCGACAAGGCGGGCGCCGGCTCCCCGTTCCTCGGCTACCACCCGGACTGGGCCCCGGTCCCCTTCCCGGGCGTCCTCTGCGTGTCCGTCAACGACGCGATCGTGCACGGCATCCCGGGCGACCAGCGGCTCGCCGACGGGGACCTGGTGAGCGTGGACTGCGGCGCCCTGCTGGACGGCTGGGCCGGGGACGCGGCGACGAGCTTCACGGTCGGCCGCGCCCGCCCCGCCGACACCCGCCTCGTCCACACCGCCGAGGCCGCCCTCGCGGCGGGCATCGAGGCGGCCGTCGTCGGCAACCGCATCGGCGACATCGCCCACGCGATCGGCCGCGTCTGCCGCGACGCGGGGTACGGCATCCCGGACGGGTTCGGCGGCCACGGGATCGGCCGCCGGATGCACGAGGACCCGGGCGTCCCGAACGAGGGCCCGCCGGGCCGGGGCATGCGCCTGCGGCACGGCATGGTGCTCGCGATCGAGCCGATGGTGCTGGCGGGCGGCAAGGACGACTGGTGGACGGCGGGGGACGGCTGGACCATGCGCACGAACGACGGCAGCCGGGCCGCGCACGCGGAGCACACGGTCGCGATCACGGACGACGGGCCGCGGATCCTGACCCTGCTCTGACGGCCCGCGGCCCTTGTGCCCCGGTCTCAGGACGGGTCGTCCGCCGCGCCGACCAGCTTCCGGGCGAGGTCCTCGCCGAGGGAGCGCGCGGCCGAGCGGCTCTCGATCGGGGTGGCCCGGGTGCCGGGAAAGAGGATGTACGTGACGTCCTCGGCGGTGCCGCCGCGAGTGGGGTGCGGGTCGATGCCGAGGGCCTCGGCCGCGGCGTACGAGGCCTCGCCGATGACGTCGGCCGGGCCGCTGTCGCCCACGACCCCGTACACGACCCGGTCCTTGTGGACCATCGCGGCGACGGTCCCGCCCCGGATGCCGGAGGCCCAGTAGTTCCACCGGGCGCTCGCGGCGGGGACGACCACGAACGGCAGCTTCTCGGCGCTCAGATAGCGCCCGTCGGACTGCTGGAAGGCGGTCATGGGCTGGAAGTACGGGTCGGTGCGCCGGTTGCACCGGGCCGTCTCGCGGCCGTCGCAGTCGACGTCCAGGTCGGCGGTCCAGTGCACGATCCCGTCCCCGCCGCAGACGGGGACGTCCGCGGGCGCGGCGCGGTCGGTGCGGTACTTGCCCTTGGAGATCTGCGTGCAGCGGCCGAGGGCGGCACGCAGGGCGTCGGCGGTGACGGCCGCGCGGGGGGACGCCGCGGGGTCGTCGGCCGCGTCGGTGACGGTCCCGGCCGCGTCGGTGACGGTTCCGGCTTCCGGCTCGGGGACCGGGGCCGGTTCGGGGGTCCCGGCAGCGGTGTCGGGCCCGGCCTCCGGGAGGGGGCCGGTGGTCCCGGTGGCCGGCCCGGCCTCCGGGAGGGGGTCGGACAGGGGGCCCGGCTCCTCGCCCGACAGGGCCGCGAAGGCGGCGGCCCTGTCGGCGAGGCGGCCGCCGGGCGGGGGCGCCACGACGGGCTGGGCGGCGGCGGGCAGGGCCAGAGCGCCGAGGAGCACGGAACCGGCGGTGGCGGCCAGGACGGTGTATCGCTTGCGCACAGGGGAGCCTTTCTGTCGGGGGGCTCCCTACCCGTGCGCGCCACGACCGGCTCCGCCCCGGCCGCCGGACGGGCGACCCCGCGCGGGCCGCGCCGAGCGGTCCCCGCCGGACTGCCGGTCGCCGCCCCACACCCCGCCACCTGCCGCGACGCGGCGGGCACCGGCCCTCCCCACCGGGCCGGGGCGCCCGCCCCGACGATCCCCCGTACGGCCCCGGGCCCACGGCCTACGGCCCGCGGCCCGCGGTAGGGGCCATCGCTCCGCACGGGCGGCACCGGCGGGCAGCGCCGGAGCCGCACGCCCGGCAGCCCGCCGTTGCCCGGCGGGCTGCCGGGCCGCAGGGCCGGGGGGCCGCAGGGCCGGGGGGCCGCAGGGCCGGGGGGCCGCAGGGCCGGGGGGCCGCAGGGCCGGGGCCGGGGCGCAGCCTCGGCACGCCGCCACCCGGACGGGCCGGACGGGTGCCGGGCCGCAGGACCCGGGGGCCGCAGGACCCGGGGCCGAGGGCCGGGGCCGAGGGCCGGGGCCGGAGGCCGAGGGCCAGGGCCGGAGGCCGAGGGCCAGGGCCGGAGGCCGAGGGCCAGGGCCGGAGCCAGAGTCGGAGCACAACCCCGGCACGCCGCCACCCGGACGGGGTGGCGGCGGGGGTGCCGGACCGCAGGACCCGGAGGCGGCGGCCGGGCCCGAGACCTGAGGCCGAGGCCGGGGTCCGGCGCCGGACGGCCGGAGCCCGAGGCCGGAGCACAACCCCGGCACGCCGCCGCCCGGGCGGGGTGGCAGAATGCCGGCCGCCCGGATGGCCCCGGACCGCCGCGCGGTCAGCGCCGCCCAAGGGCCGCAGGGCCGGAGCCGGGTCAGGGACCGAAGCCGGAGGGCCACAGGGCCAGGGCCGGGGGGCCGGGACCCGACGCCGGGGCCGGGCCCGAGGCCCGGGTGCAGCCCCGGCAGGCCGCCGCCCGGGCGGGGTGGCAGAACCCCGACCCGGATGGCCCCGGACCGCCGCGCGGTCAGCGCGCCTCGCGCACCACCATCGCCGAGCCGCCGCCGCGGCGGGTCTTCTCCGCCGCGGCGAGCCAGCGGCCGTCCGGGAGGCGCTGGACGCCGGTCGCCGCGCCGATCTCCGGGTTCTGGCGGAACGCGTGGCCCAGGGACTCCAGTTCCTTGCGCAGCGGGCTGTTCCACAGACCCGGTTCCAGTTCCGTGGTCGCCTGGTTGCGCTGGCTCGCGCGCGGCGCGGCGATCGCGTCGACGAGCGGAAGTCCCCGGTCCAGATGGCCGGTCAGGGTCTGGAGGACGGTGGTGATGATGGTCGCCCCGCCCGGGGAGCCGAGGGCCAGCACCGGCCGGTCGCGCTCGTCCAGGACGATCGTCGGCGCCATCGAGGACCGGGGCCGCTTCCCCGGGCCGGGCAGGTTCGGGTCGTGGACCGCCGGGTCGGCCGGTGCGAAGGAGAAGTCGGTCAGTTCGTTGTTGAGCAGGAAGCCCCGGCCGGGGACGGTGATCCCGCTGCCGCCGGTCTGCTCGATGGTGAGGGTGTAGGCGACGACGTTGCCCCACTTGTCGGCCGTCGTCAGATGGGTGGTGCTCTCGACCGCGTGCGTGGTCGGCACGGCCCGGCCGCCGCTGCGGCAGGCGGCGGGCCTGCGTGGGTCGCCGGGCGCGAGCGGGCTGGTGAGGACGGCGTCGTCGCGGATCAGGCAGCCCCGGGAGTCGGCGTACCGCTGGGAGAGCAGGCCGCGGGTGGGCACGTCCTCGAAGGCCGGGTCGCCGACCCAGCGGCCCCGGTCGGCGAAGGCGATACGGCTCGCCTCGATGAGCCGGTGGAGGTAGCGGGCCTGGGAGGCGCGCGGAAGGTCGGTCCGCTCCAGGATGTTGAGGGCCTCGCCGACGCTGGTGCCGCCCGAGGAGGAGGGCGCCATGCCGTAGACGTCCAGGCCCCGGTAGGAGACCTTCGTGGGCGCGCGGCGAATCGTTTCGTAGGACCGCAGGTCCCGGCGGCTGAGGTCGCCGGGGCGGACGGTGCGGGTGGCGGACGGGTCGACCGGCGGGCGGCGGACCGTGCGCACGATGTCGTCGGCGATCGGGCCCCGGTAGAGCGCGTCAGCGCCCTTGCGGCCCAGTTCGGCGTAGGTGCGGGCCAGGTCGGGGTTTTTCATCGTCGAGCCGACGACCGGGAGTCTCCCGCCCGGCAGGAAGAGTTCGGCACTGGCCGGGAAGTCCTTGAACCGGGCCTGGTTGGCCTCCGTCTGCGCGCGGAAGGTGGCGTCCACGGTGAAGCCCCGCGAGGCCAGCCGTTCGGCGGGCTTGAGGAGTTGGCCCAGCGAGCGGGTCCCCCAGGCGTCGAGGGCGGCCTCCCAGGTGGCGGGTGTCCCCGGGGTGCCGACGCCGAGGCCCGAGGTGACGGCCTGGTCGAACGGGATCGGCTTGCCGTTCTCCAGGAAGAGCGAGGCGTCCGCCGAACGCGGCGCGGTCTCCCGGCCGTCGATGGTGCGCACGCTCCGGGTCCTGGCGTCGTAGTGGACGAAGTAGCCGCCTCCGCCGATGCCCGCCGAGTACGGCTCGGTGACACCGAGGGCGGCGGCCGTCGCCACCGCCGCGTCCACGGCGTTGCCGCCCTGTCGCAGCACCTCGATACCGGCGGCGGAGGCGTCGGCGTCGACGCTGGCGACCGCTCCCCCGTACCCGACGGCCACGGGCGACTTCACGGTCGGCTTCACGGGTGCGGCGGGGGCGCTTGCCTGCCCGGGCGGCGCGCCCGCGCCGATCGAGACGACGGCCGCGACGACGGCGGGAACCGTCACCATCCGAACGGCACTACGGCGCATGCGTACCTCCAGTGTGCGGGTGTCGGCGCAGCGTAACTTTCGCGACCGCCGCGCGTCAGGACCGTCTCGGCGCGGCACCGCCGGCCCGCACCGCCGCCGACGGGGTCCGGCGCGCCCGCTAGCATGCGCGCCCATGACGGACGACATACGCAACATCGTGCTCGGTGTGCTGGCCGCGGGACTCAGCGCCGCGATCGGCTGGACGGCCCGCACCTACCTCTGGCGGCGCCGGCTCCGCCGCAAGCAGGCGTTCTTCGGTATGCCGACGGCCTCCGAGTGCCTGCTGGTCGTCAACCGGGAGGCCGGGCGGGACGGTTCGGTGCACCGCTTCGACGTGTTCGCGCTGCTGGAGCTGTCGGCCCTGGTCAAGGACTGCGGGGCGCACGGGCAGGTCGTCTGGCACGACACGGCGCGCCAGGGGTTCGGCGAGCGGACGGAGTTCTGCGTGGGCGGTCCCGTCAGCAACCGGCGCACCGCGGCCCACCTCCAGTCGATGCTGCCCGGGGTGCGGGTGAACACGGACGCCGAACCGGGTCCGGAGCAGGGCGCGTTCCAGATCGGGGCCGAGCACTACCGGATGGAGCCGGGGGCGGCCGAGTACGTGATCCTGGCGCGGCTGACCGCCGGTCAGGAGGCCCGGCCGGTCTTCCTGTTCTGCGGGCAGCGGGCGATCACCAACCAGGCGGCGACCCGGTATCTCGCGCGTCATCACGAGAAGCTGGCCCGCAAGCACGGGGGCGGCTCGTTCGTGCTGCTGCTGAAGGTCGTCAACTCCCAGGCGTACGGGCCCGACGTGGTCGAGGTGGTGGCGGATGTGACGCGGGCGGCGCAGGCTCCGCTGCCGGGACCGCGGGCCTCGCAACGCGCCTCCGCCTGAACGCGGCGGGGTGCGGTCGGACCGCGAAAGGGACCGCACCGGCACCGGAGCGGAACCGGTATGGCACCAGGCCCGGATCCGCGTCCGGGTCCGGACGGAAAAAGGAGCGGCGCCCCCGTCGCACGCGCGGCGACGGGGGCCCGCCCGGCATCGGGCACGGCCCCTACGGTGGAGCTGACCTTCTCCCCGGCCACGGCGGTCCGGCGTCTCCGTCGGTCCCGCGGCGCGAGAAGTGATCACCGGCTGCCACCGGCCCCTGCCCGGGCAGGGTAGGACGATGCCCCATGAGCTGCTGCCCCCTCCGTTTTCCCTCCACCGGGGCCGGGGGCGGCCGCACCATCACCACGGGGATGAACGGCACAGCGTAGTCCAGATCCCGGGCGGGAGGCGCGCGGGCGGACCGGGACCCCTCGGACGTGGCATCCGCCGTGCCCTTCAGTGCTTCAGGATCTTGGAGAGGAAGTCCCGCGCCCGGTCGCTCTCCGGGGCGGTGAAGAACGCCTCGGGGACCCGGTCCTCCAGGATTCTCCCGTCCGCCATGAAGACCACACGGTTGGCGGCGGACCGGGCGAAGCCCATCTCGTGGGTCACCACGATCATCGTCATCCCCTCCGCGGCCAGACTCTGCATCACCTCCAGGACCTCGTTGATCATCTCCGGGTCGAGGGCCGAGGTGGGCTCGTCGAACAGCATCGCCTTGGGGTCCATCGCGAGTGCCCGGGCGATGGCGACGCGCTGCTGCTGCCCGCCGGAGAGCTGGGCGGGAAACTTGCCGGCCTGGTCGGCGAGACCGACCCGGTCGAGGAGTTCACGGGCCCGCCGCTCGGCGTCCTCCTTCTTCCGGGAGCGGACCTTGACCGGGCCCAGGGCGACGTTGGCGAGGACGGTCTTGTGCGCGAAGAGGTTGAACGACTGGAAGACCATGCCCACGTCCGCGCGCAGCCGGGCCAGTTCGCGCCCCTCCGGGGGCAGCGGCTTCCCGTCGATCGCGATGGTGCCGGACTCGATCTGCTCCAGCCCGTTGATCGCCCGGCACAGGGTCGACTTGCCGGAACCGGAGGGGCCGATGACGACGACCACCTCGCCGCGGCCGACGCTGAGATCGATGTCCCGCAGCACATGGAGGGAGCCGAAGTGCTTGTTGACGTCACGCAGCTCGATCAGCGGATCGACGGCCATACGATGCCCTGCTCCTGTTCGCCGTGTCGCGGTGATCGCAAACTATCCAGCCGGGAAAGGCACTTCGCCCCGACACGCATAAGTGAGGGATAAACCGTATTGTCGAGCCGTCGGCCCGAACATGCGCCCGGGCCGGGGCGGGGGCTGCGGCCCTCAGGCCTCGGCGGCCTCCGCGTAGACCTGGGAGAGTTCCGGCGCGCCGTTGACCGCCCACTCCAGCCCGGCCTCCACGACCCGGATCTCGCGCCCCGAGACCAGCCGCACGACGGGCTGGCCGCCGGGCCAGATGTGCCAGACCGCGCCGGGGACGGTGCGCACGATCACGGTGCCGAGGTAGAGGCCCGCGTCATTGCCCAGCCAGGGCAGTTCCTCCGGGTCGTCCCGCCAGCGGGGCGGCAGCTGGTCCAGGGCGCTCAACGAGGCCGGGGAGTCGTCCAGTTCCAGCCCCGCGTCGGCGGCGCGGGCGCGCAGCAGCTCGCATTCCGAGAGCAGGGAGGCGATCGCCTCGGCCCGCTCCGGGTCGCGGTCCCCCGTCCCGGGGCCGCCGGCGTGCTCGGACGCCTCGTCGTGGCGCCGCAGCCAATTGTCCAGGAAGGGGATGTTCATACCGCCCAGCGTCGCATCCCGGGGGTGGTACGCACCACAGGGCACGCGACGCCGGTCCCGGGCCGGACCCGGCGGCCCCTACACGTCCAGGTCGACGACGACCGGCGCGTGGTCGGAGGCGCCCTTGCCCTTGCGCTCCTCGCGGTCCACGTACGCGTCCTTCGCGGCGCCGGCGAAGGCCGCGTTGCCGTACACCAGGTCGATGCGCATACCGCGGTTCTTGGGGAAACAGAGCTGGCGGTAGTCCCAGTACGTGAACGGGTGGGCGTACTTCAGGGGCCGCGGGACGACGTCGGACAGCCCGCGCTCGCGCAGGGCCTCCAGCGCGGCGCGCTCGGGGGCGGTGACATGGGTCAGGCCCTCGAAGGCGGCGGTGTCCCAGACGTCGTCGTCGGTGGGGGCGATGTTGTAGTCGCCGAGGACGGCGAAGGGCCGCTCCCCCGCCGCGTCCTCGGCGACGGCGGCGGAGAGGGCCTCCAGCCAGCGCAGCTTGTAGCCGTAGTGGTCGTGGGCGACCTCACGGCCGTTCGGCACGTAGACCGACCAGACGCGGACCGGGCCGCAGGTCGCGGAGATCGCCCGGGGCTCCTGGACACCCTCGTACTCGGGGCCGCCGGGCAGGCCCTTGACGACGTCCGCCAGGCCGACGCGGGAGAGGAGGGCGACGCCGTTCCACCGGCCGGTGGCGAGCACGGCGGACTCGTAGCCCAGCTCGCGCAGGGCGTCCGCCGGGAACTGCTCCTCGGTGCACTTGGTCTCCTGGACGCAGAGCACATCGGTGCCGCTGCTCTCCAGCCAGGCCAGCAGCCTCGGCAGCCGGGCGGTGATCGAGTTGACGTTCCAGGTGGCGATACGCATGCGGCCAAGACTAACGGCGGGGTCGGACAGTGCCCGGCGGGCCCGCGAGCGGGAAGGGGCCCTCACAGCTCGCGGGCGGTCCCCGGTTCCAGGCGGCCGTGGTCCGCGCCGCCGAGGGCGCCGATCTGGCGGTCGTAGATGGGGCGGGCCAGGTCGGTGAGGAGGGCGTCGTGGATGTCGATGGCGCGGCGGGGCTTCACCTCGCGCACGTAGTCGATCACTTCGGAGATCTTGTTCCACGGCGCGTGCACGGGCAGCAGCAGGGTGTCGACCGGCTGGTCCGGCACGGTGAGCGCGTCGCCGGGGTGGAAGAGCGAACCGTCCACCAGGTAGCCGACGTTGGTGACGCGCGGGATGTCCGGGTGGATCACCGCGTGCAGCTCACCGTGGACACGCACCTCGAAACCGGCCGCCTCGAAGGCGTCCCCGTGCCCGACGGTGTGGACCCGGCCGGGGAAGGCGGGCGCCAGCTGCTCGGCGACGCTGCGCAGGGTCCACAGCCGGGCGTCCGGGTTCGCCTCCAGGGCGGCCCTCAGCCGCCCCTCGTCGAAGTGGTCCGGATGCTCGTGCGTGACCAGCAGGGCGTCCGCCCCGGCGGCCGCGTCCTGCTCGCTGAAGCCGCCCGGGTCGATGACGAGCGTGCGTCCGTCCTTCTCCAGCCGGACGCAGGAGTGGGTCTTCTTGACGATCCTCATGTCCCCATCCTGCTACGGGACCTCCCCCGGCGGGACCGGGCGGCGGGGGCCCGGCGGCGCGGCCGGCCCGGCGGTGGGGGCTACGCGCCCGGGGCGGTCTCCTCCCGGATGACGGTGCGGGCGACCCGGAACGCGGCGTTGGCGGCCGGCACCCCGCAGTACACGGCGGCCTGGACGAAGACCTCGCGGATCTCGGCCGGGGTGAGGCCGTTGCGCAGGGCGGCCCGGGTGTGGAAGGCGAGTTCGTCGAGGTGGCCGCCGGCCAGCAGCGCGGTGAGGGTGACACAGCTGCGGGTGCGTCTGTCGAGCCCTTCGCGGGACCAGACCTCGCCCCAGGCGTAGCGGGTGATGAGTTCCTGGAAGTCGCCGGTGAACTCGTCGGCGCCGGCGGTGGCCGCGTCCACATGCGCGTCGCCGAGCACCTCGCGGCGGATGCGCATGCCCGCGTGGTAAGGGTCGGGACGGCCGCCGGGGTGGACGGCCTGCGGCTGCTCGGGCGCGGCCGGGCCGATCTCGGCGACCGGGGCGACGGGCGCGGAGCCCACGGGCACGACCGGCGCCGCGTGCTGCGCGGGGATGCCCGTGAGGGTGTCGTGGCGGGTGCTGCCGAAGTGGTGGGCGAGCAGGTCGGTGACGGCGGCCGGCTGCTCGACGGGGGCGAGGTGGGCCGCGCCGGGGACCAGGGCGAGCCGCGCGTCCGGGATGCCGGCGACCAGCGTGCGGGCCTCGGCGGGCCCGGTGACCTGGTCCTCGGAGCCGACGACCACCAGGGTCGGCACGCCGAGGCGGGCCAGCTCGGCACGGACGTCGAAGGCGGCCAGCGCCTCGCAGGCGGCGATGTAGCAGCCCGGGTCGGTGGTGCGCACCATCTGGACGGCCCACTCCACGATCGCGGGCTGCGCGGCGGCGAAGGGCCCGGTGAACCACTGCTCGGGGGCGCTGCGGGCGATCGGGTCCAGCCCGTTGGTGCGGACGACGACGCCCCGGCGGCGGAAGTCGTCCGCGGATCCGAAGCGGGGTGAGGTGCCGACCAGGGCGAGGGTGGTGACGCGGTGGGGGTGGCGCAGGGCGAGGTCGACGCCGATCGCGCCGCCGAGGGAGCAGCCCGCGTAGCCGAAGCGCTGCACGCCGAGGCCGTCGAGGGTGGCGAGGAGACGGTCGGCCAGCTCGCCGACGGAGCCCGCGGGGTGGGCGGGCGCGCCGCCGTGGCCCGGCAGGTCGAAGCGGACCAGGCGCCAGCGGCCCGCGAGCTCGGCGATCTGGCGGTCCCACATGTGCCAGGTGGTGCCCAGCGAGGGGCCCAGGACGAGCACCGGTGCGTCGTCCGGGCCGTCGATCCGGTACTGCAGGGTCTTCGGGGGCGTCTGCGTCTGACTCACGGCGTCCACCGTAGTGACTGGAACCACTCGCTCCGGTCACCGGGGGTGGGCCCTCCACGCCTCGTTCACGGGACGGCCGGGCGGGGACCACGGACGGCACGCGCCCGGTCGCGCGGCGACGCGCCCCGTCGCACCGCCGTGCCCGCCGGCGCCGCCGCCCCGGTGGGCACGGCGGTGCCCTGCGGGCGGGCCGCGGAGCCGGGGGCGGGACCCCGACACGGGGGCCGGGGAGGCCGGACGGGCCGAGGTCCCGGGGGCCCGGGGGTCCCCGGGACCTCGGGACCTCAGGACCTCAGGAAGCCGAGACGCCCGCGAAGGCCGCGAAGGCCGCGAAGGCCGCGAATGGGAGCATATTTCGTGTCCTGTCCGCCGCCACCCTGCCGCTCGTGGTTGGTTGAAGGCATGCTCAGCCGTGTTCGCGCTCTTGTGCTGCCCGCCTCCCAGCGCCGCTCGCTGGACGAACTGGCGGAGGATCTGGATCTGTCCTCCGGGGACTCCAGGTCCAAACGGTCGGCCTTCTGGATCATGCTGACCCTGTCCTCGGTCATCGCGACCGGCGGGGTGCTGACCGACTCCACCGCCACCGTCATCGGCGCGATGATCATCGCGCCGCTCTCGACTCCGATCATGGGGATCGCCCTGGGCTCGGTCCAGCAGCGGCGGACCGGGTCGGTCAAGGTCGTCCTGGCCGCCGCCCTCCTGGTGATCGCGGTCGGCGGCCTCTTCTCCCTCCTGCTCCCCAGTGACTACGACCTGCTCTCCAACAGCCAGATCTCGTCCCGCACCTCTCCGGGGCTGATGGATCTGGTCGCCGCCCTCGCGACCGGCTTCGCCGGTTCCGTGGCACTCGCCCGCCGGGACGTCGGCGCCGTGCTGCCCGGGGTCGCGATCGCCATCTCCCTCGTCCCGCCGCTGGTGGTGGTCGGTGTCTGCCTGGCGAACCTGGCAGGCTGGTTCGCCCTGGGCGCGCTGGTGCTGTTCGTGTCCAACTTCTTCGCCCTGGTCTTCGGCGGTGTGGTGACCTTCGGGGCGCTCAGCTACGGCTCCCGCACCGACCGGGCCGCCGGCCGGCCCGGGCGCCGCGCCTACAGCGCCCTGGCGCTGCTGTTCCTCGTCGTGGTCGTCCCGCTGTCGGCCAACACGGCACTGACCTTCCTGGTCGACACCTGGACCAAACGGACCAAGGACGCGGCCGAGCAGTGGCTCGCGGACTCGCCCGGCGCCTCGGTCACCAGTGTCGAGGCGGTGTCCCGGACGATGCGGATCCACGTCCGCTCCCCCGACGACCTGCCGCCGGTGCGATCCCTGCTCGACAGTCTGGAGGGCCGGATCCCGAACGGCGTCCCGGTCGTGGTGGACAGCGACCGCGGCCGGCGCATCGAGGCCGGGACCGTCGGCGGCTGAACCGTGGCAGCAGGGCAGCGAGGCGTCAGAGCGGCGGAACCGGGGAAAGCCGAGGACGGCTGCCGGGGGCCGGCCGGGCGTCAGGTCCGGTGGAGCATCAGCAGGGCCGTGTCGTCCTGCGGGGGGCCGTCGGCGTGCTGGAGAAGATCGTGGCGCAGCGTCCGCAGCGCTGTCTCCGGGTCGCGGCCCCTGAGCAGGTGGGCGCGTTCGGCGAGCGGGTAGAAACGGCCCTCGGCGTCACGTGCCTCGGTGAGGCCGTCGGTGTAGAGCAGAAGATCGTCGCCGGGAAGGAAGCCGGCGCGGTACGGCTGCGGCGGAGCCGTGTCGTGGCCGGCCAGGCCGAGCGGCAGGGCGTAGGAGTCCGGCTCGGGCCAGACCAGGGTGCCGTCCGGGCGCATGAGCAGCGGCGGCGGATGGCCGTAGTTGACGAACGTGACCTCACCGTCGGCCACCTCGGCCAGGACGGCGGTGACGAACTTCTCGCCGTCCAGCTGCCGCTCGACGGCGCGCTCCAGTCTGGTCCCCACGGCCACGAGGTCGGCCTCGTCGAGGCACGCCTCTCGGAAGGCCCCCAGGACGACGGCCGCCGTCTCCACGGCTTCCAGCCCTTTGCCCTGGACATCGCCCACGATCGCCCGCACCCCGTGCGGTGAGGCGACGACTTCGTAGAGGTCGCCGCCGATGTGTGCCTCGGCGACGGCGGACATGTAGCTGACGGCCAGTCGGACACCGCCGGCCGAACGCGGAACCGGTTTCAGCAGCGCCCGCTGCGCGGCCTCGGCGATGGAGCGCACATGGTCCAGCTCCGCCTCCCGCTGCCGGCGCAGGGACACCGCGAGAAGCCCCGCCGCGGTGACACCCAGGACGGAGACGACGCTCATCCAGCCGCGGGGCGTGTGGAGCAGGTCGTTGTACCAGGCGAGAGCGGCGCACAGCAGCAGCGCGATCCCGCCGACGCCCGCGGTGCGCCGCCAGCCGCCCACGAGGGGGGCGAACGCGGGCCCCAGGGACAGCAGTGGCAGGAACACGACCGCGGGACCGCCCACGAGGTCGGCCACGGTGACGACGGCCATGACGAGGAACGGCAGTGCGGACAGCAGAGTGGCCCGGTGATCCTCCGGCCTCATGCCGCGTCCCCTTCCCTTGCCACGGCCGGATCCTCGTCCGCACCGGCAGCCTCCGGCCCGGGCCTCCGGTTGTGCGGACCCGCCCCGGCATACGGGAAAGGGGGCCACCATCGGCCGGTTTCCCGTCCCGGGTCACGATATGTGTCCGGAGCCCCGCAGTCTCGCTCCGGCGGGGCCGAGGTCCGGCCCCGCGCATGTGGGACGGCCGCCGGCCCGGCCGCCGGCGGGAGCCGACGCCCGCTCGGGCGGTGCGGGCGCGGTCGCCGGGCGTGCCCGCGGGGCGCGAAGGGGCACCGCTCCGGCGGCTGCGGCACGGACGGCTGTGGCCCGCGGCTACGGTGTGGCGGCCGAGACCACGTAGACCCAGGGCTTGAGCGGTTCGGTCAGGTCGACGGTGATGTCCTGTCGGGGCCTGGGGGCCTTGTTGGTGTGGGTCGTGCCGGCCCAGTCGCGGCCGGGGAGGGCGAAGTTCCAGCCGACCGTGCGGGCGTCGCGCTCGCCGATGGTGACCTTGCCGCCCTTGAGGGCGGCCCGGTCGGTGCCGACGTCCTCGAGGAACTCGTCCAGGCCGTCGGGCGTGGTGCGGAACTGGACGTAGAGCCGGCTGGTCTTCCAGTTGCTGGTCTCGTAATAGCCGACCCGCCAGGAGCCCTCCGGGATCGGCACCTCGAAGATCCGGCGCTTCATCAGGGACGGCCACCGCTCCCGCAGCCCGTCCGCCGAGGACTCGGCCTCCTTGTCGCGCCCGCTGTCGCGGCTCTGCTCGGCGGAGACCAGCAGGTAACCGGCCGGAATGCCGATCAGGAGCACGATGGTGAGCGCGGTGAGGAAGCGTCGCACCAGCATGCGGCGGCGCCCCTCGGGGGGCGGCGGGGTCGGAGCCGGCCGGTGGGTCAGCGTGGTCATGACGGGGGTTCCTGGGTCGGTCGGACGGAGCCGGGGTTGCGCAGGGCCTGCGCGTAGCGCTCGTAGCGTTCGTGCCGCTCCACCCGGCGCCGGTTGGCCCGGCGGAAGCGCCGGGCGACCAGCCGGGCGAGGTCGGCCGCTCCGACCATACCGGCCTCGGGACCGAGCTGGGCCTTGGCGATGCGGGCCTCGGGGCGGTAGCCGCGGCCGGTCAGATGTCGGCGGAAGGCGTCCCGGGCGGGGCCGATCAGCAGGTCGTCGGCCGCGCTCACCCCGCCGCCGATGACGAAGCAGGAGGGGTCCAGGGCGGCGGCCAGATTGGCGATGCCGACACCGAGCCACTGGCCGATGTCCTGGAGGAGTTCCACGCACATCGCGTCGCCCTCACGGGCGAGTTCGGTGATCAGCGGCCCGGTGATGTCCCGGACGTTGCCGCCGACCCGGTCGATGATGCCGTACGCGACCGGGGAGTCCGCGGCGGCCAGCTCCCGGGCCTCGCGGACCAGCGCGTTGCCCGAGCTGTACTGCTCCCAGCAGCCGCGGTTGCCACAGGGGCAGCGGTGTCCGCCCGGCACCACCTGCATATGGCCGAACTCACCCGCGACGCCGTACTTGCCGCGCTTGACCCGGCCGTCCTCCAGGATCGCGCCGCCGATGCCGGTGCCGAGGGTGATCATGACGAGGTGGTCCTCGCCGCGTCCGGCGCCGAAGCGCCACTCGGCCCAGGCGGCGGTGTTGGCGTCGTTGTCGACCAGGACGGGCACCGCGAGGCGGGCGGCAAGGGCGTCGCGCAGGGGCTCGTTGCGCCAGGCCAGATGGGGGGCGAACAGGACGTTGGCCCGGTCGGCGTCGACCCAGCCGGCCGCGCCGATGCCGACCGCGTGCACGTCGTGCCGGTCGGACAGGTCGAGGACCAGCTCGCAGATGGTGTCCTCGACGACCTTGGGGCTCTTGGACTTGTCCGGGGTCTCGGTGCGGACCTTCTCCAGGATGACGCCGTCCGCGTCGACCACCCCGGCCATCACCTTGGTGCCGCCGATGTCGATCCCGACGGTGGGGACCCGGGGCGCGGAGAGGTGCGAGCGCCGCTCCCGGGTGCCGACGGTCCGCAGGACCGTGGCGCGGGCTGCGCCTCGCTGGGTGAAGTCGCGGTACGTGCTCACGTCGTCCCTGCGGGTGGTGGGGGGCCGGGTCCGGTGGGCCGGGGCGGACGGTGCCCGCCGTCGACGATGCTAGTCGGGCGTGTCCCTGCCCGGGGCGGGCCCGGGCAGGGCCCGCCGCACGTCGGCGCTCACCCCTCGGCCGTGTCCGGGCCGCCGAGGTGGGCCGGGGCGGGGGCCCGCTCCAGCTCGTGGCGCAGGTCCTCCAGCTCGCTGCCGCCCGCCATCTGCCGGGTCAGCTCGTCCAGCGTCACCGTCTCCCGGGTGTGTCCCGCCGCCATCGCACCCCGCTTGAGCAGCACGAACCGGTCACCGACGAGATAGGCGTGGTGCGGATTGTGGGTGATCAGGACCACGCCGAGCCCGGCGTCGCGTGCGGCGGCCACGTACTTGAGGACCACCCCGGACTGCTTGACGCCCAGCGCGGCCGTCGGCTCGTCGAGGACCAGCACCTTCGCGCCGAAGTGGACGGCGCGGGCGATGGCCACGCACTGGCGCTCGCCGCCGGAGAGGGTACCGATGGGCTGGTCCACGTCCCGCAGGTCGATGCCCATGCGCAGCAGCTCGGCGCGGGTGGTGGCGCGCATGGTCTCCACGTCCAGGCGCCGGAAGGGGCCCCTGCCCCTGGTCGGCTCGGAGCCGAGGAAGAAGTTCCGCCACACCGGCATCAGGGGCACCACGGCCAGGTCCTGGTAGACGGTGGCGATCCCCCGGTTCAGCGCCTCGCGCGGGTTGCCGAGAAAGACCTCCTCGCCCTCGATCCGGAAGCTGCCCGCGTCGTGCCGGTGCAGCCCCGCGATGATCTTGATGAGGGTGGACTTGCCCGCGCCGTTGTCGCCGAGGACGCAGGTGATCTGGCCGGCGGAGACGGAGAGGGAGACGCCCTCCAGGGCGCGGATGTTGCCGTAGTACTTGCTGACGTCGTCCAGCTCGACCAGGGGCACGGCCGGGCCGGCGCCGCCCGGGCCCTCGCCTGTCGCCTTGCTCTCGCCCGTGGCCCTGTCTGCGCCCGTGGCCCTGTCCTCGCCCGTCGCCTTGTTCTCGTCGGTCGTCATCGTGTCGCCTCCGCCCGCTTGCGGACCCATGCGTTCAGCAGGGCGGCCAGCAGCAGCATCGCTCCCAGGAAGAACTTGAACCACTCCGGGTCCCACTCCGCGTAGACGATGCCCTTGCTCGTCATGCCGAAGATGAACGCGCCGACGGCCGCGCCGATCGCGGAACCGTAGCCGCCGGTGATCAGGCAGCCGCCGATGACCGCCGCAACGATGTAGATCAGCTCGTTGCCGACGCCCTCGCCGGACTGCACCACGTCGTAGGAGAACAGCAGGTGCTGGCCGGAGATCCAGGCGCCGAAGGCGACGCCCATGTAGAGGAGGATCTTGGTCCGGCCGACCGGGACGCCGACCGCGCGGGCCGCCTCCGCGCCGCCGCCGACCGCGAAGATCCAGTTGCCGAAGCGGGTGCGCAGCAGGATCCACGTGGCCACGGCGATCAGCACGGCCCACCACAGGATGGTGGACTTCACCGTCGCGCCGAACAGGGGCGTCTCGGCGAACACCGTGCGGGCGGAGGGGAAGCCCTCCATGTCGGCGATCGACTTGGTGGAGACGGTGCCGCTGATCAGCTTGGTGAAGCCCAGGTTCAGACCGGTCAGCATCAGGAAGGTGCCCAGCGTGATGATGAAGCTGGGCAGCCCGGTGCGGGTGAGCATGAAGCCGTTGAACGCGCCGATGGCCAGGGTGACCAGCAGCGAGACGCCCGCGCCGACCCAGACGTTCGCGGTCATCTGATAGCTGAACATCGAGGAGACCAGCGCGGAGCTGGTCACCAGCACACCGGCCGAGAGGTCGAACTCGCCGCCGATCATCAGCAGCGCCACCGGCACGGCCATCACACCGAGCGTGGAGGCCGCGTAGAGGACGGTGTTCAGGCTGGACGGCTGGAGGAAGGAGTCGGCGACCAGCGAGAAGAAGACGAACACGGCCAGGGCTCCGACGACCGATCCCAGCTCGGGACGGCCCATCAGGCGCCGCAGCAGCGAGGTGCGCAGCAGCCGTTCGTCGCCCGCGCCGGGTCCGCCGCCGGGCGCGGACGCCTGACCGGGGGCGTTGCCGGGGGCTCCGGGCGGGCCGGGGGTTCCCGGGCCGGGGGTGGCGGAAGCCGCCGGGGAGGCCGCCTCGCTCATCGGGTCCCCCGGTCCGTGTACTCCCTGAGCGCGCCCGCGTCCTTCTCGGTGATGATCTGCGGCCCGGTAAGGACGGGCAGACCGCCGCCGAGGACGTCCGCGTTGTACTTGTAGAGCCACAGCAGGTCGACGGCCTCGTAGCCCTGGAGGTAGGGCTGCTGGTCGACGGCGAAGCCCAGGGTCCTGTCCGCGAGACCGGCCGCGACCTTGGCGTTCAGGTCGAAGGTGCCGACCTCGGCCCGGGACCCGGCGGACTTCTTCGCCTGCACGGCCGCGTCGGCGAAGGGGGCCCCGAGGGTGACCACCGCGTCGATGGAGTCGTCGGTCTGGAGCTTGGCCTCGATGGACGCCTGGACGTCGGGCATGTTGGTGCCGTCGACGTACAGGTTCTGCATGTCCCCGCCGAAGGTCTCGGCGGCCCCGGCGCAGCGCTGCTCGTGGCCGACGTTGCCCTGCTCGTGCAGGACGCACAGGGCCTTCTTGCGGCCCCGGTCGTTCAGCTCCTCGCCGACGGCCTCGCCGGCCACGGACTCGTCCTGGCCGATGTGGGTGAGGGCGCCGAAGCTCTTGGACTGCTCGGAGCCGGAGTTCACCGTGACCACGGGGATGCCCGCCTCGACCGCCTTGGCGACGACGCCCTTCATGGCGTCGGGCTTGGCGAGGGTGACGATGAGGGCGTCGACCTTCTTGGCGATGTAGGAGTCGACGAGCTGGGCCTGCTGCTGGCCCTCGTCGCTGTGCGCGTAGAGGAAGTTGATGTTGTCCTTGGCGGCCGCCTCCTTGGCGCCGCGCTGGACGATGTCCCAGAAGGTGTCGCCGTCCCCGGAGTGGGTGACCATCGCGAAGGTCCAGCGCGGGGTGGTGACCGCGGCCTTGCCCCGGGCGTTCTCCGCGGCCTTGCGCGCGTCCTCGGCGCGCTTGCCGCCGGTGCTGCTGCATCCGGCGAGCGTGGCCGCGAGCACCACCGCCAGCAGCGCGCCCACTGCGCGTACACCTGTTCCTGCCCGTACCACGAAGCCGTGCCCTTCTCGCTGTGCCGTCCGGTCCGGCCGGGATGCGGCGGTCCGGGCCCTCGGACCCGGACCGGACCCCTGCCCGGCCGCCCAAGTATCCGTCACGCCCTCCGTCCGGGCAGGTGGCGGGGTGGGGCAGGAGCGCGGGGCGGGGTTCGAGCCGGGGGCGGGGCCGGGGGGCGGGCCGGGGGTTCTGCGGCGGCTTCGCCGGGGGAATCGCATGGGTGTGTCCGCCTCCTGTCCCGGGCCGCCGGGTTGCGGCTGGGAGCGTTTCTACGGCGGGGGCGCGGGGGCGTCAAGGGTTTGTCCGAACATTCTGACCGGGCCCCGAGAGTCGGGTCCCCGGGAGTGGGGATCTCCGGCTCGGGCGGCCGGAGACGGCTCAGGTGTCGAGCGCGTGTCCGGTCGTCGCGTCCACATGGTCCGGGATCTCGTCGTGGCGGTCGCCCACGGTCGGTGTCCCGGTGGGCTCGAACAGGAGGATCGCGGCGCCGGACGGGGCGTACGGCCGGTGCTCCGTACCGCGTGTGACGGTGAAGACGGAGCCCCGGGGGAGCAGGACCGTGCGCTCCCCGCCGGGCTCGCGCAGGGAGATCCGCAGCTCTCCGTCGAGGACCAGGAAGAACTCGTCGGTGTCGTCGTGGACGTGCCAGACGTGGTCGCCCTCGACCTTGGCGAGGCGGACGTCGTAGTCGTTGACACGCGTGACGATGCGGGGGCTCCACAGGGCTTCGAAGGAGGCGAGGGCCGTGGCGAGGGAGATGGGTTCATTGCTCACGGGCTCATCCTGGGCCGTGCCCCGGGGTCCCGGGGAGTGCCAGGAATCGCATATGGCGAAAGATTCCTCGCATCCCCACGCGGATGCGGATGCGGATGGGCGTCCCGTCGCGGGCGCGGCCGCTGGCCCGCACCGGGTCGTCGTGATCGTGGACGAGAACTCCAACCCCTTCGAACTCGGCTGCGCGACCGAGATCTTCGGCCTGCGGCGGCCGGAGCTCGGTCGTGACCTCTACGACTTCCGGCTCTGCTCCCCCGAGCCCCGCACCCTGATGCGGGACGGGTTCTTCACGCTCACGGGGGTCGCGGGCCTGGAGGCGGCCGAGACGGCGGACACCCTGATCGTCCCCAACCGCCCGGACACCGAGGTGCCCCGCCGCCCGGCCGTGCTCGACGCCGTCCGCCGGGCGCACGCCCGGGGCGCGCGCCTGATCGGCTTCTGCAGCGGTGCCTTCACCCTGGCCGAGGCCGGTGTCCTCGACGGCCGCCGGGCCACCGCGCACTGGCAGTGGGCCAACTCCTTCCGGGCCCGCTTCCCCGCCGTCGACCTCGCGGCGGACGCGCTGTTCGTGGACGACGGCGACATCCTCACCGCGGCGGGCAGCGCGGCCGCCCTCGATCTCGGGCTCCATGTGGTCCGGCGCGATTACGGCGCGGAGGTCGCGGGCTCCGTCAGCCGCCGCCTGGTCTTCGCCGCGCACCGGGACGGCGGGCAGCGGCAGTTCGTGGAACGCCCGGTTCCCGACGTACCGGACGAGTCCCTGGCCCCGCTCCTGGCCTGGGCACAGGAGCGCCTGGACACCACCCTCACCGTCGCCGCCCTCGCGGCGCGCGCGGCGGTCAGCCCGGCCACCCTCCACCGCCGCTTCCGCGCACAGCTCGGCACCACACCGCTGGCCTGGCTCACCGGCGAACGCCTCGCCCTGGCCTGCCGGCTGATCGAACGCGGCGAGCACCGCCTCGACGTGGTCGCCCACCGCAGCGGCATCGGCACCGCCGCCCACCTGCGCACGCTGATGCGCCGCGAGACGGGCATCTCACCCTCGGCGTACCGGGCGCGGTTCGGACCACGGGCGGGGTGACGGGGGGCCGGCGGGCGGGAGCGGGGGCCGCGCGTCCGGCAGCGGCAGTCCGGGGCCCGCCCGCGGGCCGGCGCCCGCCCGGCGGTCAGGGGCGGACGAGGAGCTGGAACTCGAAGGCGTACCGGGTCGCGCGGTAGACGTGCGCGCCGTACTCGACCGCGCGGCCGGTGTCGTCGAAGGTCGTGCGCGCCATGGTCAGCAGCGGCGCGCCCGGGCGTTCGCCGAGGAGTTCCGCTTCCGGGCCCTCGGCCGCGCGCGCGCCGACCGTCTGGCGGGCGCTGTGCAGGGTGATGCCCGCGCCGCGCATCATCCGGTACAGGCCGGTCGCCTCCAGCCGCTCGGTGCGGCACTCCAGCAGGTGCGCCGGGAGGTGGTTGCGCAGCCGGGCCATGGGCTCCCCGTGGGCGTAGCGCAGCCGCTCGATGCGGCGGACCTCGCTGCCCTCGGCGACGCCGAGCGCGGCGGCGACCTCGGCGTCCGCGGGCTCCACGGCGTTGACCAGGACGGTGGTGGCCGGGCGCTGGCCCGCGGCCTCCAGGTCGTCGTAGAGGCTGCTCAGCTCCAGCGGGCGCCGGACCTGGCTGTGCACCACCTGGGTCCCCACGCCCCTGCGCCGCACCAGCAGTCCCTTGTCGACCAGGGACTGGATGGCCTGGCGGACGGTGGGTCGGGACAGCCCGAGACGCCCGGCCAGCTCGATCTCGTTGCCGAGAAGGCTGCCGGGAGTGAGGGTGCCGTGCTCGATGGCCGATTCCAGCTGCTGGGCGAGCTGGAAGTACAGCGGGACCGGGCTGGTGCGGTCGACGCCGAGGTGGAGCTCCGGGGGATCCGAGCGCTCCGGGGGCTCCGGTGGCACGTCCTTCTCTCGTCTGGGCTGCTTGGACACGAAGGGGAGCGTAGTCCCACGCCATGTTGACGGGAAGTCGCGAGGTTCGGTTGTCAGGACAAATGCTTGACACCGTGGCGGGGCGACCTCCACCTTTGGGGCCATGCGCATCGGACTGATCGGGACCGGCCGTATCGGCAGCTTCCACGCGGGCATCCTGAGCCGCCACCGCGAGGTGGGATCCCTGGTCGTGGCGGACACGGACGCGGCGCGGGCCGTACGGACCGCCGAACGCTACGGGGCCACCGCCGCCCCGAGCGCGAACGAGATCTTCGCCTGGGGCGTGGACGCGGTGGTGATCGCCTCGGCGACCTCCGCGCACGCCGAGCTCATCGGCCGGGCCGCCCGCGCCGGGCTGCCGGCCTTCTGCGAGAAGCCCATCGCCCTGGACCTGGCGGGCACCCTCGCCGCCCTCCGGGACGTCGACGAGGCGGGCACGGTCCTCCAGCTCGGCTTCATGCGCCGCTTCGACGCCGGGTACACGGCCGCCCGGGAGCTGGTCCGCTCCGGGCGCCTCGGCCGGCTGCACACCGTCCGCGCGATCACCTCCGACCCCGCTCCCCCGCCGGCCGACTACCTGCCGCTGTCCGGCGGGCTGTTCCGGGACTGCCTGGTGCACGACTTCGACATCCTGCGCTGGGTGACGGGCCGCGAGATCACCGAGGTGT
Source organism: Streptomyces sp. CNT372 (assembly GCF_000377145.1). Lineage (NCBI taxonomy): Bacteria > Bacillati > Actinomycetota > Actinomycetes > Kitasatosporales > Streptomycetaceae > Streptomyces > Streptomyces sp. CNT372. Next base: position 43,019 of record NZ_KB897781.1, read on the forward strand.
ACGCGACCGGCTCGGACGGCGGCGACCCGATGTTCCGCGAGGCGGGCGACGTGGACACCGCCGCCGCCGTCCTGACCCTGGACGACGGCACCCTCGCCACCGCCACGGCCACCCGGTGCAACGGCGCGGGCTACGACGTGCGCATGGAGCTGTCCGGCGAGCTGGACCAGGTCTCCGTGGGCCTGGACGACCGCACCCCGATCAGTTCCACCGAGCCCAAGGGCATCCCCCCGGTCGACAACCCCTGGCCGGGCTTCATGGAACGCTTCGCCCCGGCGTACGAGGCCGAGCTGGACGCCTTCGTCCGCCTGGTCACGGGCGAGGCGGAGAACCCGTGCGACGGCCGTGAGGCGCTGACCGCGCTGCGCGTCGCGGAGGCGTGCGAACTCTCCCGCCGCGAGCGGCGCCCGGTCCGGCTGGCGGAGATCCCCTCGCAGTAGCGGCCCGCCGGGGCCGGACCGGTGGCCGGTTCACCAGCGCACCGGGAGGCGTTCCACGCCGCGGATCAGCATGCCTCCGCGCCAGGGGAGGGCGGCCGGGTGGGCGTCCAGGCGCAGCTCGGGGCAGCGGGTGAGCAGGGTGGTGATCGCTACGCGGGCCTCCAGACGGGCCAGGGGTGCGCCCAGGCAGTAGTGGAGGCCGTGGCCGAAGGCGAGGTGGCCGCGGGTGTCGCGGCGGATGTCGAAGCGGGACGGGTCCGGGAAGCGGGCGGGGTCGCGGTTGGCGTCGGCGAGGGCTATCAGGAGGAGTTGGCCGCCGCCGGGGACGGTCGTGCCGCCGACCTCGTAGGGGGTGGTGGTGAAGCGGTAGGTGGGTGTCTCGACGGGCCCGTCCCAGCGGAGCATCTCCTCGACCGCGCCGTCGATCAGTGCCGGATCGGCGCGCAGGGCGGCGAGTTGGTCCGGGTGGGTGAGGAGGGCGAGGACGCCGTTGCCGATGAGGTTGACGGTGGTCTCGTGGCCCGCGACCAGGAGCAGCCAGGCCATGCCCATGAGTTCGCCCGGGGTGAGGCGGTCGCCGTCGGCGTCCTCGGCGCCCGGGCCGGCGGAGGCGTCGGGGCCGGCGGAGGCGTCCGGGCCGCCCTCTGCGTCGGGGCCGGCGGAGGCGTCCTCACCGTCCTCACCGTCGTCGCCGTCCGGGCCGGCGGAGGCGTGGATCAGGGCGCTCATCAGGTCGTCGCCGGGCCGGTCGCGCTTCTCCGCGAGGAGCCCGGCGAGATACTGCGTCAACTGGGCCGCGGCCGACTCGCGTTCGGCCCGGTCCGGTGAGGAGAGCGCGGTGCCCGACCAGGCGCGGAAGGAGTCCCGGGCGAGGAAGGGGACGCCGAGCAGCTCGCAGATGACGGTGATCGGCAGCGGGAACGCGAAGGCGTCCACCAGGTCCGCGCGGCCCTGCGGCACCATCCGGTCCAGCAGCTCGTCGGTGATCTCCTGGACGCGGGGCGCCAGGCGCTCCACCCGGCGCATGGTGAACTCCCGTGCCACCAGCTTCCGCAGCCGGGTGTGCAGGGGCGGGTCGGCGCTGAGCATGGTGATACCGGAGGACAGCTGGCGGGCGCCCAGGTCGGGCGCCGCGTTGCGCCACTCCTTGGAGAGCGAGGGGTCCGCGAGTGCGGCGCGCCCCGCCTCGTGTCCGACGACGAGCCAGGCGTCGTGCCCCTCGGGGAGGCGGACGCGGTGGACGGGCCCCCGGGCGCGCAGGGCCTCGTACACGGGGTAGGGGTCGCGGGTGAAGTCCTCGCCGAGGGCGGCGAGATCGACGGCGGTCATCGTCCGACCCTACGGACCGGGCGGGGCCCCGTCATCGTCCGCGAGTCCCGCGTCGTGGACGAGGAGCGCGATCTGGACACGGTTGTTGAGGCCCAACTTGGCCAGGATCCGCGAGACATGGGTCTTCACCGTCGGCACGCTCATGTACAGATCCGACGCGATCTCGGCGTTGGAGCGGCCCCGGCCGACCGCCACGGCGACCTCCCGCTCGCGTTCGGCGAGGGCGTCGAGCCGCCGGGCCGCTGCCGGGCGGCGGGTGTCCCCGGCGCTGCCCGCCGCGTGGGCCATCAGCTGGCGGGTGACGGCGGGCGAGAGCACGGGGTCGCCCGCGGCGACCCGGCGGACGGCGGCGACGATCTCGGCGGGCGGGGTGTCCTTGAGGACGAACCCGGCCGCGCCCGCCCGCATGGCGCGCAGCACCTGCTCGTCGGCGTGGAAGGTGGTCAGCACGACGACCTGGGGCGCGCCGGGCCGGGCGCGCAGTGCCTCGGTGGCGGTCAGACCGTCCGTCACGGGCATCCGGATGTCCATGAGGACGACGTCGGGGGCGAGCCGGTCGACCAGGTCGGGCACCTCGGAGCCGTCCGCCGCCTCCCCCACGATCTCGATGTCCTCGGCGCCGCCGAGCATGAGGGAGAGCCCGGCGCGGACGAGGGGGTCGTCGTCGACGACGATCAGGCGGATGGTCATGGGGGCCACGGTAGCCAGGCCGAGACCCGGAACCCACCGTCGCCGGTCCTGCCGTGCTCCAGGCGCCCGCCCGCGAGGACGGCCCGCTCGGTGAGGCCGATCAGGCCCTGGCCGGATCCGGGGACGCGGGGGACGTCGCCCCGCGGCGGCGGGTTGAGCACCTCCACGGTCAGTCCGTCGCCGGGCCGCCCGCGGAGGGTGATCCGGACCTCCGCGCCGGGGGCGTGCTTGCGGGCGTTGGTCAGGCCCTCCTGGGCGATCCGGTACACGGTCCGGCCGGTCGCGGCGGGCACGGCGGAGGGGTCGTCGATGGTGTCGTCCAGCTCGACGGTCATCCCGGCCTCCCGGGACTCGGCGACCAGCGCGTCCAGGGTGGCGAGGGTGGGCTGGGGCCGGTCCGCGGCGCCCTCGCCCTCGCCGGGGGCGCGGAGGACGCCGATGATCTGGCGCAGGTCCTGGAGGGCCTCGTGGGCGCTGTCGCGGATGACGCCGGCGGCGCGGGCGACCTCGGCGGGCGGGGCGTCCGGCCGGAACTCCAGGGCCCCGGCGTGCACGGAGAGCAGGGTGAGGCGGTGGGCGAGGACGTCGTGCATCTCCCGTGCGATGGCCTCCCGGGCGAGCCGCTGGGCCTGCTCGGCGCGGAGCACGGCCTCCGCCTCGGCCCGGAGGGCGCGCTCGCGCAGGGCGACGTAGAGCTGCCGGCGGGAGCGGACGAGCATGCCCCAGCCGACCACCAGCAGGACGAGGACGAGCCCGGCGATGACGCCGACCAGGTAGGTGGTCGACGGCTCCGGGCGGACAAGAGGCTGCACCACGGCCGTGAGCAGGGCGAGGGCGCCGACGGCGGCGACCGGCCGGAAGGGGCGGTGCACGGCCAGGCTGAACAGGCTGAGCATGGCGGCCCCGCCCGCGACGGGCGAGACGGTGCTCACGACCAGCAGCACCACCGCGAGCCCCACCGGCCAGCGCCGCCGCACCCAGAGCGCGCAGCAGGCGGCGGCGCCGAGGAGCTGGTCCACGAGAACGACGACCTCGGCGTTGCCGGCCTCCTGGGACGCCTCACCGGCGGCCACCCCGATGGCGGCCGCGAGCAGGAAGACGAGGGTGTCCACGACCCAGTCCCGCAGCGTCCGGCGCGGCCGCGCCCCCCGGCGCCCGCCGGGCCGGTGCTCGGCGTCGGGGTCGGGGCTCTCGGCCATGGCGGAGGGCAGCAGCCATGGGTACTCCGTGCGCGTCATGCCGACAACGCTAGGCACCCGGGGGCCGGGCGGGGGGCCACCGGGCCGGACGCGCTACCGAAGTCGCGCGGTCTCAGACTTTCGACACCCCCACCGCACCCGACGACCGACGTGCGCGGACGCCCTCGCGCGCCACGCTCGCCCCATGAAGAAGATCCTCAGCGCCGCGGGCTGCCTCCCGTTCGTCTTCGGCGCGGCGGGCGTGGCCCACGAGTTCGCCGACTGGTTCCGCCTCTGGGGCCTCGTCCACCGCCTCCCGTTCCTCGACGGCCACGAACTCTTCGCGAGCATCGTCCTCGCGGCCACCGGCGCGACGATCATGGTGGCGGCCGACCGGTTGCGGGAGTAGGGGGCGGGGCGGGCGGCCGGCAGGGTCCGACGGTGGCGGCGGGCCCGCCCCGGCCCGTAGGCTCCCCGGCCCATGAGGATCCTGATCTCTGTCGACATGGAGGGCGTCTCGGGGATCGTGCATCCCGCCGAGACCAACGCCGAACGCTTCGACTACGAGCGCGGCCGGGCGCTGATGACGGCGGAGGCGAACGCCGTGGTCGCGGGCGTCCTGGACGCCGAGCCCGGCGCGGAGGTCCTGGTCGCCGACGCGCACGGGACCTTCCGCAACCTGCTGCCGGGGTCCCTGGACCGGCGGGCGCGGCTGGTGCGCGGGCGGCCCCGCTCGCTGGGCATGCTCGCCGGGCTCGACGAGGAGACCGGCGCGGTCCTGTGCGTCGGCTGCCACGCCCGGGCCGGCCAGGGCCCGGCCGTGCTGGCGCACTCGATGAGCGACGGCATCCTCGATGTGCGCCTGGACGGGCTGTCCGTGGGCGAGATCGGGCTGAACGCCGCGATGGCCGGGCACCTGGGCGCACCGGTCGTTTTCCTCAGCGGGGACGACGCCGCGTGCGCGGAGCTGCGGGAACTGGTCCCGGCGGCGGTGACAGTGGCCGTGAAAGAGGCCCTCGGCCAGGGCGCGGCCGTCGCGCTGCACCCCGAGGAGGCCCGGGAGCGGTTGCGCCGGGGCGCCGCCGAGGCGGTCGAACGGCGCGACGCCGTCGCGCCGTTCGTGCTTGCCGGGCCACTGGACGTCGAGGTGGACCTCGCCGCTCCGCACACCGTGGATCTGGCGACGCTGGTCCCGGGAGTCTCCCGTACCGGTGGCGCCCGCACCGTCGCGTTCGCGGCAGCCGACACCGCCGAGGCGTACCGGCTGGTGCTGCTGCTGGTGCAACTCGCCTCGATCCGGCCCGCGTAGCGAGGCGCGACCCGAGCCCGGTCAGGGCCCGGTCAGGATTACCAGATGGCGGGTGGCGCGGATTTTAAGACGTAGCGGTCGACGGCGCCCTCGGTGCCAGTGCCGAAGGAGTCGGGGTCGACGAGGACGACCAGTCCCCCTCGGCCCCTCTCTCCCGATCGACCGTCGCTCCAAAGGCCGTCGCCCCCCGGCGTTACTCCCCCACCGTGCCGAACTGCGGCTGCCCCGCGTACCGGTACGACAGGATCGCGACGCCCTGGGAGGTGGTGCGGCTGCCGGTGAGGGTGAAGGCCGTGGGGGCGGTGCCCGCGCCGAAGAGGCGCATGCCCTTGCCGAGGGCGACCGGGGCGACGATCAGGTGGAGGACGTCCACGAGGTTCTGCTTCAGCAGCTGCCCGAGGAGGGCGCCGCTGCCGTGGACCTGGATCTCGCCCTCGGTGCTCTTCTTGAGCGCGGCGACCTCCTTGACCAGGTCCTCGCGGCCGATGACGGTGGTGCCGGCCCACTCCGGGTTCTCCAGGGTGGTGGAGGCGACGTACTTGGGGAGGGCGTTGAGCTTCCCTGCGACCGGGTCGCCGGGGTCGGTCTGCTTCGGCCAGTAGGAGGCGAAGATCTCGTAGGTGCGCCGGCCGAGGAGGAAGGCGGTGGGGTGGCGGAAGTTCTCGTCGACGAAGGCACCGAAGTCGTCGTCGACGAGCGGGGCCAGCCAGCCGCCGAGGTCGAACCCGCCGGTGGTGTCCTCCTCCGGACCGCCGGGGGCCTGGTAGACGCCGTCGAGGGTGAGGAACAGGGTGGCGCTGAGCTGGGCCATGACGCACCTTCTCTGTCGGAGCCCGTCCGGGGTCGGTCCGGGGCTCGTTGGGGTGGCTCTCGGTACATCAGGGCAGACGGTCGCGGGGGCGGCAACTCATCGGTCCGGGCGGAAGTCGGTCGGTCCGGGCAGAAGTCGGTCGGTCCGGGCGGGCCTCGGTCGGGTCGGGCCCGCAAACCCGGCGGGCCGGGGCGGGGGGCGGACCCGGTGCGGGCATGCACGTGGGGCGCACCGTTGCTGTCGGCCGGTGCGCCCCACGGGGGTGGGAGGGTGTCGTGCCTCCCGGTCCCGGGGCGGAGGGCGGGCTGCCGTCCCGGGAGGTCTCTCGTGCGGAAGGAGTCCCCGGGTCAGCCGCCGAGTTCCTGGTGGCGGGCGGTGAGCCGGGCCGAGCCCTGGGCGGTCAGCGAGCCGAAGAGGCGAAGCCGGGAGATGCCGCCGTCGGGGAAGATGTCGATCCGGACATGGGTGCCGGTGGCCGGCGCGTCCAGGACGAAGCGGTGGTTGGTGTCGGGCTGGAGGCGGGTGCGCGGCAGGATCTCGCGCCACTCGCCGTCCTCGCCGTCGCGTACCGAGAGCGCCGCCCAGCCGGCGCTGTTGCCCTTGAGGTAGGCCGTGTCGATCTCGACCGCGCGGATCTCGGACTGCTCGACGAGGCGGTAGCGGATCCAGTCGTTGCCCTTGTCGCGGCGGCGGCGGGTCTCCCAGCCGTCGTCCATCTTGCGGGAGCGGCCGGGCTGGACGGTGTTGGTGGCCGGGGAGTAGAAGCGGTCGGAGGCGTCCTCGACCTGTCCGCCGTTCTCCAGGGCGACCACGTCGAAGGTGCCGAGCGCGGCGAGCCACGCGGGGTCGGGGGCGACCTCGCCGTGGACGCGCAGCCGGGCGATGCCGCCGTCGGGGTGCTGGTTGACGCGGAGGTGGGTGAAGCGCTGCTCGTTCTCGACGGCGAAGCCATTGGCCGCGTGGCCGCCGACGGCGGTGCGGGGGACGAGGGTCGTCCACTTCACGTCGGCGCCGAGGAGTTCCTCGGGGGACGGCGAGCCGGGTACACAGGCGCCCTCGACGGAGACGGCCTGCGGGTAGTTGCCGCGGAAGTGGGCGGTGTCGACGACGATGCCGCGCACCACGCCCGGGGCGCCGAGGCGGACCAGGGCCCAGTCGTGGTCGTCCTCGGCGGGGTGCGGCACCTCGGCGGAGACGCCCCGGCGGCGGCGGGTCTCCCAGCCGTCCATGACCTTGCCCTTGTGCCCGAAGTGCTCGGGGTCGAAGTGGGCGGCCTCGGGCTTGAGCAGGTTCTCGCGCTCGGCGAAGAACTCGTCGTTGGCGGCGACCACTCCGGCGCCGAGGCGGCGGTCGGCGAGGTCGGCGTACTGCGCGAAGGGGAAGCCGGCCGGGCCCGGGCCGCGGTAGTCGGCGTACGGGTCACCGCCGCCGTAGGGGCTGGCGTCGCCCGTGTAGGACGGGATGCCGGGGGTGGCGGAGGAGGAAGCGGATGCGGACACGGTGTCAGTGGTTCCTTTCCAGCAGTCGGCCCGTCGGCTCGGCCAGGTCGCCGTCGGCCGCGATCCGGACGCCGCGCAGCCAGGTGGAGCGGACCACGCCCGCGAGGGTGCGCCCCGCGTAGGCGGTCACCTGGTTGCGGTGGTGCAGGCGGGCCGGGTCGACGGTGAAGGTCTCGTCCGGCGCGAGGATCGCGAAGTCGGCGTCGCGTCCGGCCTCGATCGCGCCCTTGCGGTGCAGGCCCGCGAGCTTCGCGGGGGCCGTGGACATCCAGCGGGCGACGTCGTCGAGGGTGTGGCCGCGGCGGCGGGCCTCGGTCCAGACGGCGGGCAGGCCGAGCTGGAGGGAGGAGATGCCGCCCCAGGCGGAGGCGAAGTCGGGGGTCTTGAGGTCGGTGGTGCACGGGGAGTGGTCGGAGACGATGCAGTCGATCGTGCCGTCGGCGAGGCCCTGCCAGAGCAGGTCCTGGTTGGCGGCCTCCCGGATCGGCGGGCAGCACTTGAACTCGGTGGCGCCGTCCGGGACCTCCTCGGCGGTGAGGGTCAGGAAGTGGGGGCAGGACTCGACGGTGACGGCGACGCCACGGCGGCGGGCGTCGGCGATCAGCGGCAGGGCGTCGCTGGAGGACAGGTGCAGCACGTGCACCCGGGCGCCCAGCCGCTCGGCCTGCGCGATCAGGTTCCCGATCGCGGTGTTCTCGGCGTCGCGCGGCCGGGAGGCGAGGAAGTCCGCGTACCGGGGGCCCGGCTGCTGGGGGGCGGCGGCGAGGTGGTGCGGGTCCTCGGCGTGCACGATGAGCAGTCCGCCGAAGCCGGCGATCTCGGCGAGGGAGCGGGCGAGCTGCTCCTGGTCGAGTTCCGGGAACTCCTCGACGCCGGAGGGCGAGAGGAAGCACTTGAAGCCGAAGACGCCCGCGTCGTGCAGGGGGCGCAGGTCCTTGACGTTGCCGGGCAGCGCGCCGCCCCAGAAACCGGTGTCCACGTGCGCCTTGGGGCGGGCGACCTCCTGCTTGACGCGCAGGTTCTCCACGGTGGTGGTCGGCGGGAGGGAGTTGAGCGGCATGTCGAGCAGGGTGGTGATCCCGCCGGCCGCGGCGGCGCGGGTGGCGGTCCAGAAGCCCTCCCAGGCGGTGCGGCCGGGGTCGTTGACATGGACGTGGGTGTCGACGAGACCGGGAAGGACGACGTCGTCGCCCGCGTCCACGAGCCGGGCGCCGGCGGGCACGGGGGCGTCGTGGTCCCCGACCTCGGCGATCCGACCGCCGGCGACGGCGATGCTCGCGGGGCGCGTGCCCTCCGGGGTGACGACGCGCGTCGAGCGCAGCACCAGGGTCACGCCAGCCGGCTCCGTCTGCTCGGTCGGCTCCGCCTGCGTCCGTACGGGTTCGGCACCGTCCACCTCGGACACCCGCTCACCTCATCTCTTTCACGTCCCCGGCTCTCCACCGGGCAGAAATTCAACGAACTGTTGAAGCAATCAGGAGTCTTCCCCTCGGGCACACCCTCGTCAAGACCCGCCCGGGGCGCACGGAGCGACTCGCACCCGAATTGGATGTTTCCACAAAGTGGAAGTAGAATTCCGCACAGCGGTTGGGGTGCTTCACCAGAGAAGGCCCCGGAGGCACCCGTGCACCGCGGCGGACACCGGGACAAACAGGCCCTGACCGGCAGATACGGCCGGGCCGGAGCCGTGTGCCCCGGACGTGCGCCCGGTAGGCTGCTGCCTTGCCCTGCCTGCCCGAAAGGACCGCCGACGTGCCGACGTCCAACGCCAGCACCACCGACGCAGCCAAGCCCGCGAACAGCGGCGGCGTGCAGTCCCTGGAGCGCGCCTTCGACCTGCTGGAACGCATGGCCGACGCCGGTGGCGAAGTCGGGCTCAGCGAACTGTCGGCGGCCAGCGGCCTGCCCCTGCCGACCATCCACCGCCTGATGCGCACCCTGGTGGCCTGCGGCTACGTCCGCCAGCAGCCGAACCGGCGCTACGCCCTCGGCCCCCGGCTCATCCGCCTCGGCGAGTCCGCCTCCCGGCTGCTGGGCACCTGGGCCCGCCCGTACCTGGCCCGCCTCGTCGAGGAGACCGGCGAGACGGCGAACATGGCACTCCTCGACGGGGACGAGATCGTGTACGTCGCGCAGGTGCCGTCCAAGCACTCGATGCGGATGTTCACCGAAGTGGGCCGCCGGGTCCTGCCGCACTCCACGGGCGTGGGCAAGGCCCTCCTCGCCCACACGCCGGCCGACGAGGTCCGCGCCCTGCTGGCCCGTACCGGTATGCCGGCGGCGACGGAGAAGACCATCACCACCCCCGAGGGCTTCCTGGCCGCGCTGGAGCAGGTCCGCCGCACGGGGTACGCGGTCGACGACAACGAGCAGGAGATCGGCGTCCGCTGCCTCGCGGTCCCGGTGCCCGACTCCCCCACCGCCGCCGCCGTCTCGATCTCCGGCCCGGCGGGCCGGGTCACCGAGGCGGCGACGGAGAAAATCGTCCCCATCCTCCACGAGGTCGCCCGCGACCTCTCCTCGGCCCTGGCGAACACGGGGGCGGGGCAGGGGCAGGTCTGACGGCGGCGGGATGCGCGAGGCGCGCTTGGCGCGCAGGCGCGGGGCGCGGGCAGGCGTGTGGTGGTGGGGGCCGGCCGCGCGGCCGGGGCCCGGGGACGGCTTGGGTGCCCACCGCCGCCCCCGAAGGGGTCCCCGCGCCGGGGCGCGGACGGAGGACCGGAACCACGGCGTCCGGCTCCGCCGAAGGCCGGGTCGGCCCCCGGCCGGGGCGACGGGCCAAGAAGGGGCCACCAGCCCCCCGCCCGGGCCCCGGCACGGCGGCCGGGCCCGCGGTGCCTGCGGGTGGCTCAGGGGCGGGGGTCCGAGGCGCCCGCGCCGGGCACGGCGGGGCCCGGGGGCGGTGCGCCGAAGAGGTCCACCGCATACAGGTCCACAGCACGGCGGACCTGCATCAGGGCGGGCGATAGGGCGCTGACCGACCCGATCGCCGCCGCGATCAGCAGCAGGGACCGGCGCATCCGCCGGATTTCGGGGTCGCCGCCCGCGACCATCGCCGCGAGGACCGCGAGTTCGTCCTCGGCGATCTCCCGGTCGCCGAAATCGGCAGGATGACCGGCCAGTTCGCGGCGGAGCCGGGCCACGGTGGCACGTAACTCCGCCGCCCTCGGGTCCTCACCGCTCTCCGTCACCCGCGTCTGCCCCACGCTCCGCAACAAAGCCCAGCCCCTCGCATGTCTTTCCGCCCCACCTGCGCCCCCACGGGCAGGTGAGCAACGCCCGCGGGGTGCGGGACAGTTAACGCCATCGGCCCCGGACGCGCCACAGGCACGACGGAATTCAGGCCACGACCCCGGCGGCACGCCGGGAACACGGCGGCGGATCCGGGGTGCACGCTGTCGGAGACGGCCGCGCGCTCCCGCCGCGCTGCGGCCGCGCTCCGGCGGCGAACCGCCGGACACCGCACGAGCCGCGAACCGGCGCAAGTCAGGAACGAGCACGAGCCGCGAACCGGCACGAGCCAGGAACCGGCACGGGCCGCGAACCAGGAGGAGTCCCATGACACAGCCCCTCTCCCCCGAGCCACCCCCGCAGCCCGGCCCGGCCCCGGGCCCCGGATCCGGGGACCCTCGCCCGCCCCGGCCCGTCGTCGCCGGGCTGCTGCTGGCGGCAGGTGGCGGGCGGCGGCTCGGCGGGCGGGCGAAGGCGCTGCTCCCGTACCGGGGGCGGCCCCTCGTGGAGCACGCCGTACGGATCCTGCGGGACGGCGGCTGCGGACCGGTGCACGTGGTGACCGGCGCGGCGGCCGACCGGGTTTCGGCGGAGGCGGACCTCACAGGCTGCACGGTGGTGGTGAATCCGGAGTGGGCGTCGGGCATGGGCTCGTCCCTCCGCGCGGGCCTCGCCTCCCTGCGGGCCCCCGGGCCGGAGCACACCGCCCCCGACGCCGTCCTCGTCCTCCTCGTCGACCAGCCCGGCATCGGCGCGGCGGCGGTGGCCCGGGTCCGCGAGGCGTACACCTCGCGCGACTCGCTGGTCACGGCCGCGTACGACGGGCGGCGCGGGCATCCGGTGCTGTTCGGGGCGGACCGGTGGGCGGACATCGCGGCGAGCGCCACGGGCGACCGGGGCGCCCGGGACCATCTGGCCGCCCACGCCGCCGCGATCCGGCTCGTGGAGTGCGGGGACATCGCCGCCGACCACGACATCGACACCCCCGACGACCTGCGCCACCTCAGGTGAACGGCGTGGCACGCTGCGCCACGTTCTGTCGACCCGGAGAATCTCGATATCAACAAACCATTGAACTTCCACCATGCGGTAACTACTATCCACTGTTCAGAAGCGCTTGATCCATCGGACGGCGCCCGCCGCCGTACCTCGGAGCCCCTGGCACCGAGTGCCGCCCGGCGACCCGGCGGACGGCCGGCACCGACCGATGACATCTGCGAAGCCTGTGAAGCTCGCTGAAGGAAGTGACAGCTCATGTCCGCACCAGCGCCGTCCCCGCTGGCCATCGTCGAAGCCGAGCCCCTGCCCCGGCAGGAAGAGGTCCTGACGGACGCGGCCCTCGCGTTCGTGGCCGAGCTGCACCGCCGGTTCACCCCCCGGCGCGACGAGCTGCTCGCCCGCCGCGCCGAGCGCCGTGCCGAGATCGCCCGCACGTCCACGCTGGACTTCCTCCCGGAGACGGCGGCGATCCGCGCGGACGACTCCTGGCGGGTCGCCCCCGCGCCCGAGGCGCTGAACGACCGCCGCGTGGAGATCACCGGGCCGACGGACCGCAAGATGACCATCAACGCGCTGAACTCCGGCGCCAGGGTCTGGCTCGCCGACTTCGAGGACGCCTCCGCTCCCACCTGGGAGAACGTCGTCCTCGGCCAGCTCAATCTGATCGACGCCTACGAGCGCCGCATCGACTTCACCGACCCCCGGTCGGGCAAGTCCTACGCGCTGCGCCCCGCCGGGGAACTCGCCACCGTGGTGATGCGCCCGCGCGGCTGGCACCTCGCCGAGCGCCACCTCACCGTGGACGGCACTCCCGTCCCCGGCGCCCTGGTCGACTTCGGCCTGTACTTCTTCCACAACGCCCGCCGACTGCTGGAGGCCGGCAAGGGCCCCTACTTCTACCTCCCGAAGACGGAGTCGCACCTGGAGGCCCGCCTCTGGAACGACATCTTCGTCTTCGCGCAGGAATACGTGGGTGTCCCGCAGGGCTCCGTCCGGGCAACCGTCCTCATCGAGACGATCACGGCCGCGTACGAGATGGAGGAGATCCTCTACGAGCTGCGCGACCACGCCTCGGGCCTCAACGCCGGCCGCTGGGACTACCTCTTCTCCATCGTGAAGAACTTCCGTGACGGCGGCGAGAAGTTCGTCCTCCCGGACCGCAACGCGGTGACGATGACCGCGCCGTTCATGCGCGCGTACACCGAACTCCTCGTCCGCACCTGCCACAAGCGGGGCGCGCACGCGATCGGCGGGATGGCGGCGTTCATCCCGTCCCGCAAGGACGCCGAGGTCAACAAGGTCGCCTTCGAGAAGGTCAAGGCGGACAAGGACCGCGAGGCGGGCGACGGCTTCGACGGCTCCTGGGTCGCCCACCCGGACCTCGTCCCGATCGCGATGGCCTCCTTCGACGCGGTCCTCGGCGAGAAGCCCAACCAGAAGGACCGCCTGCGCGAGGACGTCTCGGTGGCCGCCGGGGACCTCATCGCCATCGACTCCCTGGACGCCAGGCCGACCTACGACGGCCTGCGCAACGCGGTCCAGGTCGGCATCCGCTACATCGAGGCGTGGCTGCGCGGCCTCGGAGCGGTCGCCATCTTCAACCTCATGGAGGACGCGGCGACGGCGGAGATCTCCCGCTCGCAGATCTGGCAGTGGATCAACGCGGGGGTCGTGTTCGAGAACGGCGAGCGCGCCACCCCGGAACTGGCCCGCACGGTCGCGGCGGAGGAACTGGCCGCGATCCGCGCCGAGACCGGTGAGGAGGCGTTCGCGGCGGGTCACTGGCAGCAGGCGCACGACCTGCTGCTGAAGGTGGCGCTGGACGAGACCTACGAGGACTTCCTCACCCTGCCCGCGTACGAGCAACTGGTCGGCTGACCAGCGCCCTTCCGCCCGCCGCCCCCGGTACCGCACAGCACCGGGGGCGGCGGCCCGCGTTCCGGGCCGACCGACCTCCGCCGTCAGCGGCTGCCGCGGCGACGAGGCCGTCCCGACATGCCGTCAACTCTGTTGTCCGGCAGCGCTGTTGGATTCGAATACGCGTTGCCCCTGTGCACCCGCACAGTTAGGCTCTGCTTGACCGAGGCCGATCCACGGGGGACACCAGGCCAACCGGTCCACTGCTGCGACACGGGGGAGTCGAGCACGCTCTGATTCGCCCTGCTGTTCTGGTGTTTCCGCAGTTCGGGTACCCCTGTCTCCCCCTCGGGATCCAGCCGACCGCAGCCTGTCGCAGGTCGACCGACCAGCGCGGGTACCACACGGGGAGCTTCATTGAGACGTTCTCGTCTGCGCACCACAACACAGGTCGCGACCGCCGTCATCGCGGCGATGGCAGTCGGACTGGGCGGGGCGACCACCGCTCGGGCCGACTACTACGACGGCGGCATGCCCAGCCGCTCCTTCAACGTGAAGGCAGTGGGCATCAACGACACCTGGGTCGGGTTCCTGGACACCGGCCGCAAGAACTGGAACAACGCCAAGGCCGGTGTCAGCATCGGCCGCAAGTCCAACGCCAAGGCCACCTTCACCGCCGCGCGCTACAAGGAGAGCTGGTACGGCCTCTACTCGCCGTCCGGCTGGCGGCCCATCAACCGCGTCTTCAAGATCAAGGTGAACGCGCGCACTCTCGACCGGGACTCGGGCTCCAGGATGACGGAATGGTCCCGGAGCACCGTCACGCACGAACTGGGGCACGCGCTGAGCCTCGACGACAACCCGGGGACCAAGAAGGCGTCGCTGATGAAGCACAGCCGCAACCGGGCCAAAGTGCAGAAGCCGCTGGCGTACGACGTCTCCGAGGTGAAGAGGATCTACCGATGACCAGACTGCGCCATCTCACTGCGGGCGGTGCCGCGGTTCTCGTCGCACTCGCCGCCGCCGGCTGCTCCGGCGACTCCGGCAACTCCGGCAGTGGTTCCACCGAGGCCGGGAGCACGTCCCAGAAGCCCGGCGTCATCGCCTATGAAGCGGACTACCCGGCCTTCGACTCGCTGGACGCGATCGTGAGGGAGGCGGACGCCATCGTGAAGGGCACCGTCATCGGCTCCACGGTGAAGGAGCTGATGCCGGAGGTGTCCACCGAGGGCGACCCGCTGACCAACCCTCAGGCAGGTCTCTCCGCGGAGGAGGCCGGCGAGGTCGAGCCGGTGGTGATCACCGTCTCCACGGTGAAGGTCTCCGAGGTGCTCGCCGGCGACGTGAAGGCGGGCGACACCGTCGAGGTGAGCCAGCTCGGAGGCACGCTCGGCGCGACGACCTACCGGGAGGAGCACACCACCACCCTGGCGAAGGACGGCACCCAGTACGTGCTGATGCTCGCCGACCACGGGGACGCATCGCCGTACGACCTGCTCAACCCCGAGCAGGCCCTGTACACCGTCGGCACGGGCGGCACGGTACAGCCCGCGGCGGAGGCCGGCTTCGAGGACGCGGGGACGGTCGCGGGTCTCAAGGACCGCGTGGCACGCGTCAAGTGAGCGACACCGCGAACGCGCCCGGTGTGGCGCGAGGCGTGGAGTGACACGAGGGGGTGCCGTCCACGGACGGCACCCCCTCCGCCGCTCACTCCCCCAGGCCGAGGGCCTTCAGCACGGCCGGGCTCAGCTCCACCTCGTTGCCCCCGGTGGGCACGGCTCCGGCGCCGGCGATGCCGTAGGCGCCCTGGACGGTGTTCACCAGGGTGAAGCGGCCGTCGTCCTGACGCTCCAGCAGCAGCACGTACTCATTCCCCGCCGCGAGATCGGCCGTCTCCGGCCCTCCGTCTCCGGGAGGTGCGTACCGGACGGTGACGGTCCGGCCCGGCGCGGTCCCCTTCGCCGTCGCAAGCACCTCGGCCGGGGCCTCGGTCGACGTCACGTCGTCGAGGGTCCGCTCCTCACCGCTGCCGAGCCTCGCCCGCACGATGAGGTCGGCGGCGTTCTCGAGTTCCGCGGCGGACGCGTAGTGCGGCTCGTCGGCCACAAGGCCGCCGCTCGATTCCCCGTGGCCGGAGAGGACGGCCACCGCCACCGCGACCACCGCGGCCACCCCCGCGAGGGCCCCGGCCAGCAGGCCGAGCCGCCGCCGCGGGCGCGGAGGCGCGGAGCGGACCGAGGGCGAGGGCGAGCGCGGGGGCAAGGGCGACGGCGAGACGACCGTCGGGGCGGAGGGGGACTCGTCCGTCAGCGCACTCAACTCCCGCAGCGCGCGCGGCGACAGGCCCGGCTCCGCCGGTGTGGCCGCGAGCGGATCGGCCTGCCTGATCATCTCGGCGGTGCGCTTCGCGGACATCCGCGGCCTCCTTGACTGCTTACGCTTCATACCGACTCCCGGGACGAGGTGTACATCTCGCGGAACGCCTTGCGCGCCCGGTGCAGACGGACCCACACGGCCGACGTGCCGCAGTCGAGCAGACCGCCGATCTCCGCCGCCGCGAGACCGTCCCAGTAACTGAGCAACAGGACTTCGCGGTGCCGATCGGGCAGCCGGTCGAGTGCTTCCAGGACCGCCGAGGTCTCGGCCGACGCGGGCGCACGGTCCAGTTCCGCACCGATCCGCCCGTGCAACTCCGTCAGCCGGGCATGGGACCGGTAGTGGTTGCCGAGGACGTTCCGCGCGGTGACGAACAGCCACCCGGGTGTCGCCTCTCCGCCACGGACCACGTGTTCCCAGGCGATCCGGAACACTTCCGCGGTGATGTCCTCGGCCGCGCCCGGGTCCCCCGTTCTGCGCCGCGCGAAAGCGTGTACACGCGGGTACTCGCGCACGTACACCTTCGTGAATCGCGCGCTGCGGCCCGGCTCGCTCACGGTCTGCTTGTTCTCCACACCCCGTATATGTCATGCGCGGGTCGCATCCTTACCGGCGTCCGGAAAATCTCTCCGGCGCGGGAGGGATCCGGCCGCCCACGGTCTCCGGCCGGTCCGGTGCCCGCAACGCGCTTGCCCCGCCCCCGCGCCCGCTGACAGGGTTCGGGGCCGTCGGCGACCCGGCCCCGCCGACGCGGACGGTCGTGACCCGCCGAGGCGCGCGGTGCCCGGTCCGGTCGCGGTCCGGCTCCGGGCCCGGTCACGGCTCCGGTCTGGGTCCGGTCACGGCTCCGGGTCCGGTCTGGGTCCGGGCCCGGCGGTCTGACCGGGCCAGGTCCCCCGGGCGACACCCGGGCCGGCCCCTTACGTGGGCCCGGCCCGGCCGCCCGTCACCCCGTGCGGAGCCCGGCCAGGAGGCGGGCCAGCGCGGCCCGGGTGTCCGCGAGGTCACCGGGACGGGCCGGGCCCGCAAGCCACAGGGCCGCCTCGTTCATCGCGCCGGACAGCAGGTGCGCCAGCGGGGCGACCGGCTGCCGCGCGATCACCCCGGCCTCGACCAGCGCCGTGAGCGCCTCGGCCAGGTGGCGGGCCGAGGACGCCTCGTCCATCGCCCGCCACTCGCTCCATCCGAGCACCGCGGGCCCGTCCACGAGCATCACCCGCTGCACCTCGGGGTCGGTGCTCGCGGCAAGGAACTCCTCACATCCGACGGTGAGTTGCTCCCAGGGATCGGCACGGGTCTCCGCCGCCGCGGCGACGCGTGCGCCCACCTCCCGCTGCACCTCCTCCAGCACGGCCCGGAACAGCTCCGCCTTGCCCGCGAAGTGGTGGTAGAGCGCGCCCTTGGTGACCCCGGCCTCGCGGACGATCTCGGCGAGGCCGACCTCCCCGTAGCCACGGGCCGAGAAGAGGCGCCGCCCCTCCCTCAGCAGCGCCTGCCGGGTCTGCTCCCGCTGCTGGGCCCGGACACCGTCCTGCCGCATCACGCTCTCCCCTTCCGTTCTTTCGTCCCGCCCCGCTCCCGGGGCGCGACTGACCACCGTTTGACATACCGACGGTACGCGAATAGCGTGTTTCGCATACCGATGGTACGCGAAAGGGGTCCCGTCATGAAGACCAACAGCTTCTACCCGGTGATCGGCACGGCCGCCCTGGCCGAGTCGCGCGACTTCTACACCCGGCTGTTCGGCTTCGAGGTCACCTTCGAGGCGGACTGGTACATCAGCCTGCGCCTCCCGGGCGACCCGGGCTACGAACTCGCCCTGCTCGACCACACCCACCCCACGATCCCCGAGGGCCACCGCCACCCGGTGCGGGGCCTCGTGCTCAACTTCGAGGTCGACGACGTGGACGCGGAGTACGAACGCCTCGTCGGGCGCGAGGGGCTGCGCCCGGCGCTGGAGCTGCGCAGCGAGGACTTCGGCCAGCGCCACTTCATCGTGGCCGACCCGAGCGGTGTGCTGATCGACGTGATCACCGTGATCGAGCCGGTGGGCGAGTACGCGGAGCAGTACGCCTGAGGGGGCCGGGCGGGCGGGGGCCGCCCGGTCGGGGACGGCGGGCCCCAAACCCGGGGCGCGTCCGGTCGGGACGGGCGGGCCGGAACCCGGGCCGGGGCCCGGGTTCCGGGCCCCGGGGCGCGCGTGGCTCCTACGCCGCCCCCGCCCCCAGCCGGGGGAACAGCGGCCCCGGCGGCGGCAGGACGCCGTCCACCGGTGAGCACTGCGCCGCGATCCGCGCCGCCGCCCCCGGCAGGAACGGCGACAGCCGGTCCGCGAGGACCCGGCACGCTGCGAGGAGCGCGGCGAGCGCGGCGTCCAGCCGTTCCCCCGCCGCCGGGTCCCCGGCCCGCTCCGCCCGGGCCGACTCCCAGGGCCGGGTGGCGTCCACGCAGCGGTTCGCCTCCTCCACGATCGTCCACACCGCGGCGGCCGCCCGCCGGAAGTCGTACGCCTCCAGGGCCGCCGCGATCCGGGCCGGGCTCTCGGCGCAGGCCCGTGCCAGCTCCGGCGAGACAGGGCCGATGCCGTGGCCGGCGGGCGGGCGTCCGTCCCGGTAGCGGTGGGCCATCGTCACCACCCGGTGGACCAGGTTCCCGATCCCGCCCGCGAGGTCGGCGTCCGCGCGGGCGACCAGGCGCTCGCGGGTGAAGTCGGCGTCCCCGGTGCGCGGCACGTCCCGCAGCAGCCACCAGCGGACCGCGTCCGCCCCGGTGTCGGCGGCCAGTTCCGCCGGGTCCACGCCGGTGCCCGCCGACTTGCTGATCTTCCGGCCACCGACGGTCAGATAGTCGTGGACCAGGATGTCCGTGGGCAGCGGCAGCCCCGCCGAGAGCAGCATGGCGGGCCAGTACACGGCGTGGAAGCGGATGACGCCCTTGCCTGCCAGGTGGATGCGCCGACCGGCGCCCGCCCACCACTCCTCGAAGGCGGGGTCGCCGGTCCCGTAGCCGAGGCTGGTGATGTAGTTGCCGAGCGCGTCCCACCACACGTAGACGACCTGGTCCGGGTCGCCGGGGACGGGGATGCCCCAGCCGCGGGCGCGGCGCTGGGAGCGGGAGACGGAGAAGTCGTGCAGTCCGCCGTCGATCAGGGCCAGGACCTCGTTGCGGCGCGAGGCGGGTTCGATGCGCAGGGTGCCGTCCGTGATCAGGGCGCGCAGGGGCTCGGCGTAGCGGGAGAGCCGGAAGAACCAGTTCTCCTCGGCGACCGCCTGCGGTTCGGTGCCGTGCTCGGGACAGCGTCCGCCGTCGAGGTCGCTCCCGGCCCAGAACTGTTCGCAGCCGACGCAGTACAGGCCCTCGTAGTGCTTGCGGTAGAGGTCGCCCGCGTCGGCGCAGCGCTGCCAGAGGCGTTCCACGCCGGCGCGGTGGCGGGGGTCGCTGCTGGTGCGGATGAAGTCGAACGACAGGTCCAGCGGGCCGCGCAGCCCGGCGAAGGCGGCCGCGTTGCGGTCGACGAACTCCTGCACGGGCACGCCTTCGGCCTCGGCGGCCAGCACGTTCTTCAGCGAGTTGTCGTCCGTGCCGGTCAGCAGCCGGACCTCGTCGCCCGCCTGCCGCCGGTGCCGGGCCAGCACGTCCGCCTGCACCAGTTCCAGGGCGAAGCCCAGATGGGGGCGGGCGTTGACGTACGGGACGGTGGTGGTGACGTAGGTGCGCGCGGCCGGCCGCGCGCCCGTGTTGATCGTGGTCATGGAAGCCCTCTCCTCTGCTCTCCCGGGGAGCGGGCTCCGGCTGCGCACACGCGGACGAGGCCCCTTCCCGGGGCCTCGGCACGTCACACGTCCGACTCAGCAGCCCCTGCGGCGGGGCATCATCGAGAACGGCGCGTGCGTGATCATGCGGGGAGGCTAGCAGCGGGCGGCCGGTCCGCCCCACCGGGTTTCCGCCCTCCCACACCAATGCGTCACCGGCACGGACGCGGCGCGTAGCCGGGCCGCCGCTCGGCCAGACGGCGGTCAGGACGGATTCGCGCCCGGGCGTCCACGACGCCTGGCGCCCGGGTCAGTCCCACCGCAGCACCCGCGGCGGCAACTCCACCCACAGGTCGGGCGGCCCGGTGACGGCACGCGCGTCCGTCGGCCGCAGCCCCGCGTAGGCACAGGCATGGGCCACCGCGTGCCGGTGGTACACGCAGGCGAAGAAGACCTCCTCGGCGGTGTCCCAGGCGGTCGGACCTCCGCCGGGGTGGAGGTCGGAATCCTCGACGACTCCGTCACGGACGATGCTGCCCTGGTTGCCGCTCTTGGGGTTGGCGTACAGCCCGTAGCAGACGGTACCGGCGGAGAGCCGCCTCATCACTCCGGTCATCTGCGGTACGTAGCCCCACGGTTGTGCGACGACGCAGCCTCCCGGGACGGTGGTCACACCGACTGTGCGCATCTCCGGGTCCACGTCCAGCCACCACCCCTCCCGCAGGGCCTCTGTCAGACCTTCAGGCTCGGTGGTCGTGCCCTCCAGACGACGGACCGCCTCCGCCGCGTCGATCCCCGCCACACAGGCCAGGCCCGTGCCGTCGAAGCAGAACTCGCCGAGAGCCGCGACGAGGCGTCGGCCCTCCCTGGCCGCCGCCTGCTGTGCCTCCGTCAGGCCGGGTGTCGCCGCGCCGGATATCCCTTCGCCGGTATCTCCCTCCGGCAGCACGAACAGGTCCGGCGTCGGCCCGGCGAGGGCGAGCCGGCTCCGCGCGTACGGGCCCCCGGGTCCAGGTGGCGGTTGGTTCCCGAATCAACCGAGCCCTCTCGTCCTGGCACGGCGACGTGGTCGTGGTGACCCGAGCACGTGGCCAAGGCTCGAACGATCGCCCCGGTTGTCTGCGTGCGGAAACCCTACGGCCTGGACTGGCGCCGCGCTGACGAGAGCGGGCTGGTGAACCTGTGCGGGGAGCAGGGCATCGCCTTCGTCCCGTTCCTCGCGGTCTCTGGCCTGCGGCGTGAGGTAGCCGCAGGCCAGGAGCAGGACGCGCAGCCCTGGGCCCGGCCCCGCCGTACTTCAGGGGCGCACGCGCGCTTTTCGCCAGTGGCAGAACACCGGCCGGACCGGGCTCGATGATCACTACAGTCCCGCCTCATGGCGACGACTACGACGCGCAAGGTCGAGTACCCTGCGGACGGTTTGACGATGACCGGGCACCTCGCTCTGCCGGCCGGTGTCGACCGCCGGCCCGCGGTGCTGATCGGACCAGAAGGCATGGGGCTCAGCGACGTCGAGCGCCGCAGGGCCGACGCTCTCGCCGAGCTGGGATACATAGCGCTGGCCTTCGACCTTCACGGCGGGCGCTACTTCGGCGAACCCGAGGAGATGCTGGCCCGTTGCATACCGCTGCTCGCTGATCCCGACCGGCTGCGGGGCATCGGTCACGCTGCGCTCGACGTACTGCGCGCCGAACCGCGAACCGACGCCGAGCGGATCGCCGCCGTCGGATACGGCACCGGAGGCGCCGTCGGGCTGGAACTCGGGCGCGGCGGCGCAAACCTGCGCGGGATCGGGACAGTCAACGCACTGACCACGGGCCGTCCGGGCGAGGCGGCGCGCATTCGCTGCCCGGTGTGGGCCGGGGTCGGGTCGGAAGACCCGATCATGCCGCCCGAGCAATGGAACGCGTTCACCGCCGAGATGCAGGCCGCGGGCGTCGACTGGCGCCTCACGGTCTACGGCGGCGCCCTGCACGCCTTCCACCACCCGCCGGTCGACCACCCCACGGTCCCCGGCGTCGGCTACCACCCACAGCACGCACAGCGAGCCTGGCGCGACGTCGTCGACCTGCTCGCCGAGTGCGTGCCAGTCACGGAAGCTCTGGTGGCATGACCCAGGCAGACAAGCTGGCGCCATGCCTGGTCCGCTGACCGGCCGGCACGGCACGGGCTGAGCCCCGGCCATCGTGGCCGACCTCACGCACCAGGACGCCGGTCCGTGGCTGACCACGGGCGTCAAACGCAAGCAGCTCCAGGAACTGGCCCCCACCGAGAAAGCCCGCGCCCGTGCCCTGGCCGCCACACGCGCACCCGTCGAACGCGGCGTCGCCCGCCCGAACTCCTGGGGATCTTCCGCAGGTCCCGCTGCAGCACCAACCGCATCACGTGGCAGCGCCGAAGCGTGGGAGGTTCCCGCTCTTCTCCGGGCACGGTGGGGCGCCGACCGCGAATACCCGGTGGCCGCACAGCTCGCGGACGTGGGAATCTGTCCCTCATGAGTGAGTCCACCCCCTATGACCAGGACCGAGCCGCATACTCCCTCGAAGGGCTGGCTCGACTCGTACTCGCCGACAACGCCACGGAGGTGGCTGACGCTGCTGCGGGCCTGGTGGGCACCCGCAACGATGCCGACACCGGATTCGGCGGTCGAGTCAGCCAAGCCCGACAGCTCGTTGACCTGGCCGAACGGACTCTGGAATCGGCCGTCATCTACGAAGTCGAACGCGGCAGCTCCTGGGCACAGATCGCGGCCTACCTGGAGATCAGCGCTGAGAAGGCCGAACAGCGGTATGCCACCGCTGTCCAGGCGTGGAAGAACGCGTTCGAGGAGCCATACCGACTGGATGAAACCGGTCGCAAACGCATCCCGCAGCTGCCTACCGCAGCGTATGACCCCAACTGGGCATGCACTCAGCTGGATCGCTGGGCCTACCTCCGGCACGTCGGAATCGACGACAAACAGGCCGTCAGTGCCAGCCTCGTCATGGCCGAGGCTGCGAGCGAGCAGGTCCCGCCCGAGGATGGAACGACGTGCTGATCGTCGCGCTCGATGCCGCCACCCACGCCTCGTGGCTCGGTTGGTGCTGGTCGGCACCGGTCCGGCCTCATCAAGAGCCACCAACCGCGGGTTGCCCGGGAGCTCGCTGAACGCCGGAACCGTGACGCACACGGGCCCGCCCGCTCCGCGGCCCGACTCCGGCGGTGGAGCCGATGCAGGCTCCACCGCCCGGCAGCGGCCGGTGCGGCCGGTGCTCAGATGCCCATGGAGGCCATCTCGATCGGCGAGCGGTAGTTCGCGGCTGTCGCGACGACACAGGCGCGGTACGTGCGGTTGTCCTTCACGACCAGGAAGTAGTCGCGGATCTGCTTCCAGTACTGGCGCAGATAGCTCGGCCCGGGGAAGAACGCCGGCGGGCGCGGGACCAGGGCGAACGCCTCCGAGCAGCGGAGGATCTCGCCGGTCGCGGTCGAGAGGATCGCCTCGACCTCGCTGTTCATGTTCCATCCGGCCGCGAGCTGGGGCGTCCAGATGGAGCCCGCGATCTCGCGCAGGCGCTGCTCGTCGGGCGTGGTGTCGTCGTCGGCGGCGGTGGCGGTGGCAGGCGCCGTGACGGCGGCGAGGGTGGCCGGGGCCCGGTCCGGTGCGGGCTGCGCGACCGCGACCCCGGCACCGAGGACCCCGGCCAGCAGCCCCGTGGCCGCGGTGGCCGCGACCGCGCCGAGTCCGGCCCGTACGGCGCCTCGGCGTGCGGGTCCGGTGCGGGTGAGCGTGGTGGTCATGGTGGGTCCCTCCCCTGGTCAGCCCGCCCCTGGCCGGAGGCGGAAGCGGCACGCTCGCACGCGTGCCGGGGACCGTCAACGGCGCCTCGGCGCAAGCGGCCGGAAACCGCCGCCCCGACCCGCCGATACCTCTGCCCCGACCCGGCGATGCCCCGTCCGCCGGCCCCGGGTCACCCGCCCGCCACCACCACCGTCCGCTGCGCGGAGAAGTCGCCCCACTTGCCGTCCGGGAGGCGGGCGCGGAGTTTGAGGCTGTAGCGGGTGCCGGGCGGGTCGGTGACCGTCATGGTGTAGGTGGCCCGCGGTCCGGTCGGCGGGGTGCCCCAGACGATGGTGGTGGCAAGTTTTCCGTTGAGGTGGAGCTGGTGCTCCGTGACCGGTTCCCCCGTGTCCGGCGGGGTCCAGGCCAGGTCGACGGCGCCCTTGCGGGCGGTCGCCGTCAGCCCGGTCGGTGCGGTGCTCGGCTCCTCGTCGCCGGGGGCGCGGTCGGTCGTGAGGTCCACGGGCGGGCTGTCGGGAGAGGAGTTCTCGGCGGCGTCCCGGGCCCGGACGGTGAAGGTGTAGACCGTCCCGGGGCGCAGGCCGGTGACGCGGGTCCGCGTCCGGTCGCCGGCCACGCTGTGGATACGGGCGTCCTCCTGGTAGATGTCGTACGCCGTGACGCCGGTCGCGTCCTCGGCCGGTGACCAGGTCAGGGTGACGGCCCGGGGCCCGTCGACCGTGCCGCGCAGTCCGGTCGGGCGGGTCGGCGGGGTGCGGTCGTCGGGGGTCTGCTCGGGGGTGGTGACGGACGCCGGGGTGCTGGGCCCGGAGAGGTTGCCCGCCGCGTCGCGGGCGCGGACGGTGAAGCGGTAGGCGGTCTCCGGGGCGAGGCCGTCCACGTCGACCATGTGCTTGGTGGCGGGAAGGGACGTGACCCTGCGGCCGTTCTCGTACACCTCGTACGCGGTGACGCCGGTGTCGTCCTCGGCGTGGTCCCACATCACATGGACGGATGTGGCGCTGCCGGCCTGGGCGGTGATTCCCGCGGGTACGGACGGCGGCTCGGTGTCCTTCTCCTTCCCGCACGCGGTGAGGAGCAGGGCTGCTGCACAGGCCAACACGGCTGGAGTGGGGGGACGTTGCACGATCGGGCCTCCGCGGGCGGCGAGCGGGCTGACGGGGAGCCATGCTGACAGCCGGGCGGGGCATTGGTCCAGACCTGTACGGCGAAAGGTGCGGTCCCGCGGCGGGCCACCCCGGGACCGCGCGGGAGGTGCGCCGCGCCCGTCCACGGCCGCCCCCACTTCCTCGCCTCAACTCGCCACATCCGTCGAAGCTTTGATCCACCGGTGAACACCTCCTAGCGTGCTGACCGTTGCTGGGGAACGGGGGAACCGGCGTACCGGCGCCTGCTCTGGTGCGGTCGCCGGTGTACCCCCGCGGCCTCGGTGAATGCACGTCCTGAACCGATCCGGACGAACGATTCACCAGGAGGAACGCACCATGAAGCTCCGCATCGCAGCACTCGCGGCCACCGCCGCGACGACGGCCGTCCTCGCCGTGGCGGCGGGACCGGCCCACGCCGTGGACCGGGACGTCACCGTCGCGAGCGCCGGCACCGAAGTCCGCCCGCTCGCCGGGGACGACGCCTGCATCGGCCTCTACGTCGGCGGCATCCTGACCGGGACCGGGTGTTTCGTGTCGTACGGGGACAAGATCTGGGCCGAGGACAACCGCAGCGACGGCCTGCGCGTCGTCGTGGAAACGAAGTTCGACTACAACCGCCCCAACGGCGAGTGCCACCAGGCCGGCGGCGCGGGCGTGGGCGGCTACTGCAACTACAACATGCGGGAGGACGGGAAGGTCAGCTTCCGTGTCCTGACGCGGAACGGGGCCGACGGCCCGAACAGGAGCGTCGGTGCCTGGTCGCCGTGGCTCCGGATCGGCTGACGCGCAGACGGGCGGGCGGACAGACCAGCGGACGGTCGGGCGGGCGGTCGGGCGCAGGTCTGCCGGGTGGTCTGCCCTCGGGGCGCCGAGGCGGCCCGTCCGGCGGGCCGGGGCACGCCGACCACGCCCGCCGGGCGCACACCCGCCCCGGCCCGGCCTGTGCGAACGCCCGGATCGGGCCCCGGACCGCAGGCCGGGGCCGGCCGCCGCGAGATCGGGCCAAGATCGTTTCACGGGATCTTGGCGTGACTCTTATGGCTTCTTGAAGAAACCGGCGGGCAGCCCCTGACCCGCCGCACCCCGTCATACGATCTCCGCCAACCCCCCACGAATCCCGGTGGGCGCGGTCAGCGCCTGCCGGGATTGTGCTTGACGTCGATCATCGAGGTGCTTTCGCATATGGGTTCCCACCGGGCCGACAGCCGAGCCGACAGACGACAGCCCCGCGCCCACGCGCGCCCCAAGACCGGGGGGCGGGCACGCGGGGTGGCCCTCGCACTCGGAGCGTTCACGGTGGCCGCCGGCGTCGGTGTCACCCTCACCGGCGGCGGCAAGGGCGGCGAGGCCGCCAGCGTCGCGGCCCACCTGCCCGATCCGAACGCCGGTGCGATATCCGGCACGGACGCGGCGGGCGGGGCCACTCCCCTGGTGACGCCCTCCGCCTCCACCAGCCCCAGCGCCTCGCCGCTCCCTGGCATGTCCGCGGCCGAGGCGAAGGAGAAGGCCCAGGCCCAGGCGAAGGCCGAGGCAGAGGCCAAGGAGCGGGCCGAGAAGTCGGCCGCGGAGGCCAAGGAGCGGGCGGAAGCCAAGGACCGGGCCGAGCGGAAGGCGACGCGTACGCCGGTCGCCGCCCCCTCGACGCAGCAGGCCCCCGCCGTCCCCGGTACGGGCCTCGGCACCAGTGGCGGCACGGACCAGGGCTCGGGCGACAGCCCGAACGGGCCCGAGGCCCAGGTCCTGGCCCTGGTCAACAAGGAGCGGGCCGCGGCGGGCTGCGGCCCGGTCACGGCGAACCCGCAGCTCACGCAGGCGGCCGACGACTACAGCGACGTGATGGCCGCGTCCGGAGTCATGTCGCACACCGGCCCGGACGGCTCCACGATGACGAGCCGCGTCGAGGCGGCGGGCTACGCGTGGTCCAACCTCGGCGAGAACATCGCCCGTGGCCAGGCCGACGCCGAGTCGGTCATGGAGTCCTGGATGAACAGCCCGGGCCACCGCGCGAACATCCTGAACTGCTCCTTCGACGAGCTGGGCGTAGGTGTCCACGAGGGCGACGGCGGCCCATGGTGGACTCAGAACTTCGGCTCGCGCCGCTGACCGGCCACCGCCAACGCCCCCACCACCGCCCCTGCTCCTGACGGCGGCCCCGAGCGGGTCCGCCGACGGCAGACGCCCGTCCGGCCGGTCGGATCCCTGCCCCGGCCGGGCGGAGCAGCGCCGCCGCCGGTCCCGTGCACCCGGTGGCGGCGCGCCGTCGTTTCCGTGCCGCTCGTCGTTTCCGTGCCGCTCGTCGTTTCCGTGCCGCTCGTCGTTTCCGTGCCGCTCGTCGTTTCCGGGTCGGGGCCGCTTCGATTCCAGGTCCGGCCCACTCGTCGATTCCAGCGCCGACGCCGCTCGTCGCACGCATGGCCCGGCCCACCACCCCGCCCCAACCACCGTGCCCCGGACCAGCCCAGTCCAGCCCCGACTGTCGTGCCCCGGCCCCCCGCTCGCCCCGGACCGCCGCTCGCCTCGGACCAGGAGACGGCCACGGGTCACGGGGAGACCGGTCACAGCGCTTCGCCGCGCCCGGTCCGCGGCCCTCCTGCTCATGCCCGCCCGGTGGCAGCCCGCCGGAACGCAGCCGCACCGGGCGGGCAGCGCCTACCCCTGCGCCCTCTCCCCCGCCCCCGGCTCCCCTTCCGCCAGGGAGAACGAGACCGTCACCCGCGCCCCGCCCAGGGGGCCCCGGGTGATCGTCAGTTCGCCGTCGGCCTCGCGGGCCGCGCGGGCCACGATGTCGAGGCCGAGGCCCGTGCCGCCCCCGCCACCCGCGCTGACGCCCCGGGTCAGCGCGGCCTCCGGATCCGCGACGCCGGGTCCCGCGTCGTCCACGATCAGGACCGCGTGCCGGTCCGTGCGTTCCACCCGGACGGCGAAGGCGGTGCCCTGCGGGGTGTGCCGGAAGACGTTGCCGATCAGGGCGTCGACGACCGCCGCCAGATCGTCCTCCGGGAAGCGGACGGGCACCGCGCGCGGGGTCAGCGAGCGCTCGCAGACACGTTCCTGCTGCGCCGCGAGCACCGACCAGAAGTCCAGCCGCAGGGCGACGACGTCCGCGAGCTCCACGGGCCGCGCCGACGCTCCCCCGCCGCTCTGGCCGGCGGCCAGCGGAGTACGGGCGGCCGCGATGATCGAGTCCAGTTCGCGTTCGAGCTGTGCGACGGCTTCCCCGATGCGCCGGGCGCCCGGGGTGCCGCTCATCAGGTCCGCCTCCAGATAGAGGGCGGTGAGCGGGGTGCGCAGCCGGTGGGACAGGTCGGCGACCATCTCCCTTTCGACGGCGAGGAGTTCCACCACCCGGTCCGCCATGGTGTTGAACGCCTGCCCGGCCTCCTGGAGTTCCGGCGGACCGTCCGGCCGCACCCGGACGTCCAGGTCACCCGAACCGAGGGCCAGCGAGGCGCTCTTGAGACCGCGCGAGGAGCGCACCACCCGGGCGCCGAGCCGGTCCGCGACGAGGACCGAGCCGCCGACCAGCCCGAGTGCGAGCAGCGCCATGACGCCCCAGGACACGGCGACGCCCCGGGTGAGGTCCGCGCCGGGGACGTACGCCTCGACCACCGCGACCCGGTCCTCCGGCAGGACCACCGGCTGGAGGTGGACCCAGCCGTCCGCGGTCTCGACCGAGAGGGTCTCGCGGTTCCCGACCGCCCGCTCCAGTGCCTCGGGCGGGGCGTGCGAGGTGCCGACGAAGCCGCCGTCGGGCAGCCGCACGGCGAGTTGGTCTCGGGAGCCCAGCTCGGTGACGGCCTGCTGCACGTCGGCCCGCTCCGTGGTGAGGGCGAGGACGGGCGAGAGGGCGGCGGCGCGCTGCTCGGCTGCTGTGGTGACACGGTCGCGCGCCTGCTCGCGGACGAGGAGGGCGAGCGGGATGAGGAAGGAGAGCGCGACCATGGACGTGACGGCCAGGGCGATCCCGGCGAGGGCCCGCCTCATGGCGTGCTGACCAGTTTGATGCCGATTCCGCGCACGGTGTGCAGATAGCGGGGATCGGACGCCTTTTCGCCCAGTTTGCGGCGGAGTGCGGAGAGGTGGACGTCCACGGTCGGTTCCTCCAGGTAGGGCTGCTGCCATACCTCGACGAGGATGCGCTTGCGGGAGATCACCTGGTCCGCGTTGGCGGCGAGATAGGCGAGAAGATCGAACTCACGCCGCGTGAGGGAGAGTTCACGCCCGGCGAGATGGGCGGTCCGGGCGGCGGGGTCGATCCGCAGGTCGGCGACCTGGACGACGGGCTGCCGGTCGCGCTCCTCACCCAACGGCGCGGAGCGCCGCAGCACGGCGGCGAGACGGGCGGCGAGCTGGCCGCCGGAGAACGGTTTGACCATGTAGTCGTCGGCGCCCGCGTTGAGGAGCCGGATGGTCTCGGTGTCGTCGTCACGGGCGGTGGCGACGAGGACCGGGACCCGGGATATGCCGCGAATCATCCGCAAGACGTCCAGGCCGTCCAGATCGGGCAGACCGAGGTCGAGCACCACGATGTCGGGCGGGTCCTGGGTGACCTCGCGCAGCGCTTCGAAGCCCTGGTGCGCGGTCTTGACCGCGTAACCGTGGCCGGTGAGCACCTCGATCAGGGCGGCTCGGATCACCGGGTCGTCCTCGACGACAAGTACGGAGGCCATGAGCAGGCACGTTAGCCGGTCCGTCACTATGGTGTCGTGTCCCGTCTCCTGCGCTACGTGATCATCTGGCTGTCCTGCACGGCGGCGAGCGTCACGGCCGTGATGATCACCGTCCACTTCGTGGTCGGTTCGACCCGGCCCACCGCTCCGGTCGCGCAGTCGGCACCGGACGGCTTCTCCCCCGCCCCGACCGCCACGGTCACCGCCTCCCCGTCGCCGTCCCCGAAGCCCGAACCCAAGCCGAGCAGCGCCAAGCCCTCGCCGAAGCCGACGCGGACGGCGGAGCGTCCGGCCACCACACCGAGCCGGCCGGCACCCTCGACGCCCCCGGCCCCGCCCGCCGGGTCCGGGTCCGGGTCCAAGCAGGGGGCGGGCTGCCAGCAGGAGGGCGGCTCGGGCGTGCACACGATCTCGTCCCAGGGCGGGAAGGCGACGGTCCGCTTCGGCGGGGGCGGGGTGTGCCTGATCTCCGCGGTGCCGAACCAGGGGTTCACGGCGAGCACGACACAGGGCGAGCAGCGGACCCTGACGGTGACCTTCGCCGCGGACCGGCACCGCTCGGAGATCACGGCCTCGACCGAGCCGTCGGACCGGGCGAGCGTGCGCGAGACCTCGTTCTGAGCGGGCCGGGCCCGACGGGCCGCCACCTCTCAGAGATACCGCCACCCCTCAGAGATGCCGCCACCCCTCAGAGATACCAGCGTCGCTCAGAGATACCGGCGGATGGGCAGGACCGCGCTCTCGCGCACCCGCTGCACCATTGACCGGCGCTTCCAGCGGCCGGGGCGGATGCGGTCGCTGACGGCGAGGTCCTCGTCGAAGTGGGCGTCGAGGGTGGCGGTGACCTCGCGGTCGAGGACGGCAAGCATCACCTCCTCGTCGTGGTCGAGGGAGCGGCGGTTGAAGTTGGTCGAGCCGATCAGGGAGGCGACCCCGTCCACGGTCATGATCTTGGCGTGCATCATGGTCGGCCGGTAGTGGTGGATCTCGACGCCGCAGGCGGTGAGGGCCTCGTAGTGGTGCTGCCCGGCGAGCTGGCAGACCCGCTTGTCGGTGTACGGGCCGGGGAGCAGGATCTGCACCTCGACCCCGCGCGCCGCCGTGTCGCAGAGCAGCTCGACGAAGTACGCGTCGGGCGAGAAGTACGCGGTCGCCAGGCGCAGCCGCCGCTGCGCGGACTCGGCCATCACCCGGATCAGGGTCTGCATGTCCTGCCAGCCGAAGCTGGCCGAGCCGCGGACCACCTGGACGATCGAGTCGCCCGCGGCCTCGTGGTCCACGAACCGGTCGCGGTCGTCGAAGAGTTCGGCATGACACTCGGCCCAGTTCTGCGCGAACGCGGCGGCGACCCCGTCCACGGCCGGGCCGCGCACCTCGACATGGGTGTCCCGCCACTCACCGGGGCCCCGCGCGTCGCCGCACCACTCCTCCGCGATGCCCACGCCGCCGGTGAACGCCCGCTCCTCGTCGACGACCAGCACCTTGCGGTGACAGCGGTGGTTCTGCTTGAACGGCGACAGGTACAGGGGCTTGCGGAACCAGGCGACGTGCACACCCGCGTCGCTCATGTCGTCCAGCAGGTCCTTCTCGATGAGCCTGCTGCCGAACCCGTCCAGCAGCAACCGCACCCGCACCCCGGCCCGGGCCCGCCCGGCGAGGGCCTGCGCGAACCGCCGCGCGATGTCGCCGCGCCAGTAGACGAAGGTCATCATGTCGACGGTGTGCCGGGCGCCCTCGATCGCGGCCAGCATCGCGGGGAAGATCTCGTCCCCGTTGCGCAGCGGGAGCACGGTGTTGCCCTCGGTGGCGGCGATGCCGATGAGGCGCTCCAGTCGTCTGCGGATACGGACCATCTCTTCGTCCGGATCGGCGGTGACGGCCGCGAGGTCGACGGCGGTGCCGTCGGTGCCGACGGCTCCCGGGTGGGTGTCGTCGCCGGGCTGCGGGGCCTGCTGGACGGACGTCATAGGGACTCCTCTCGGTCGGGCCCTGCGTGCGGGCCTCTGCCCGTCTACCCCCGCACGCGCGATCAGCACAGACAGGTGTTCGACGTCACCGGGCGGCGGAGGCGAGGCTGCGCCAGTGGCCTCCCGGGGCGCCGGGCGCGAGTTCCATGTCGGCGCGCACGGCCTGGTAGTAGCGCTCCCGGGCCTCGCGCTGCCCGGTGAGCATCGCCGACCACTCCTCGGGCGCGCGCCGGGCCTCGCGCAGGAACGCCTCCAACTCCAGGACCACGGTCAGCCACGCCCGCGCGGCGGCGACCACCTCGGGCGAGCCGAGCATCAGCAGGGCCTCGCCGGACGGGTCGCGGGCGTCGCTCGCGTCGGCGAGCAGCGGGGCCGCCTCCTCGGGCGTGAGGGGGTGCGGATGCGGGTCGTTGCCGAGAAAGGCGGCGACACGGTAGGAGAGCGTCACGGTCTTCTTCAGCGACCGGGAGTAGCCCGCGTAGACGGTGAGACGGCGCTCCTCCCACCGCGCCGCCTGCTCCCGCCCGAACCGGGCCCGGTCGGTACGGGTCAGGGCCAGATAGGAGCCGAACGCGCCGATCACGACGCCGAGCAGGGCGGGGAGCTGCTGTATGAAGGCGGACATGCGCGTCACGGTAGCGGGCGCGGTACGCCAACGGAGGCGCGAGACCGAGCTGTAGGCCCGCCCCGTCGGCGCGCGCCCGGGGCGGGTCCGGTGAGGCGCCCGGGGCGGGTCCGGGGCGGTGCCTGAGGCAGGTCCGGTGAGGTGCCCGGGGCGGGTCCGGTGAGGCGCCCGGGGCGGGTCCGGTGAGGCGTCCGGCCTCAGCCGTGGCCGGTGGCGGCGGCCTTGACCTCGTGCGCGGCCGCGTCCGCCGTACCCCGGTCGGGGTGGTGGTCGCGCAGGGCGGGCAGGACACGGGCGAGGACGTCCGGTTCGGCGCGGGCGAGTGCGGCGACCAGGGCCCGGCTGCCGCCCGGCCAGGTCGCGGCCGCCGCGTCGAAGGCCGGCAGCAGGGACGTGGGCGGGATGTCCGCGAGCAGGGCCCGGGCGCGGTCCGGGTCCTCGTCCGCCTCGGCCGCCCGGGCCGGACGCATGGCGTCGCGCAGGTCCCGCGACCAGCGGTGCTCCAGCTCCTCGGCGAGCAGCACGGCACGGGCGGACAGGGGCACGACACTCTCGTCGGGGACGGTGTCGGCAGCGGCGGATCCGGCCGGCGCTTCGGTCCCGGTCCCGGCTCCGGCTCCGGCTTCGGTCCCGGCTTCGGTCCCGGCCGGCGTTTCGGTCCCGGCCCGGGTCCTTGTCCCGGTTCCGGTCCCCGCCGGCGTTCCGGTCCCGCGGGAGCGGAGCAGCCGCAGCGCGTGGGCGCCGAGGACCGGGTGGGTGAGCGCCGACCGCAGCACCGTGTCCGGGACCCCGGCGCGCTCCAGCAGGGCGAAGCAGCCGAGAAGCCTGCCCCCATGGCCCCCGGTCGACCGCTGCGCGGCGATCGCGTCGAGAAGCGCCGTCCACGCCTCGTCGGTGCCGCCGTCGCGGGCGACCCAGTCGGCGAGGGTGGCCGCGCCCACGGCCGGGGGCCAGTTGACGACGGCGGCGACCGTGGTGCGGGCGTCCCAGGCGGCGATCTCCCCGGGGTCCGGGGCGAACAGTTCGCCGGTGGCGAGGACATGCCGCATCACGGTCGCGCCGAGGGGCGTGAGCCCGTACGCGTCGCCGCGCCGGAAGACGCAGCCGGTGGCGGCCAGGCCGTCGACG
The DNA here is from genome assembly GCF_000377145.1 of Streptomyces sp. CNT372. Taxonomy (NCBI): domain Bacteria; kingdom Bacillati; phylum Actinomycetota; class Actinomycetes; order Kitasatosporales; family Streptomycetaceae; genus Streptomyces; species Streptomyces sp. CNT372. The sequence continues at coordinate 75,809 of NZ_KB897781.1, forward strand.
AGCTCCGCGAGCGCGCGGGCGGGCGCGTCCAGACGGGCCCGGTCCTCCTCGGTCGGCGTCCCGGTCCCGAGGAGGACGCCGAGCTGCCCGGTGGACGGCGTCTCGTACCGGGACGGCTGGACGGCGGGCAGCGCCACCGGCTCCTCCTCCTGTTCGGGGGCGACGTCCGCGCCCCCGGCGTCGGGGCCGGACGCGTCGGCGACCCTGCGGACGACGGAGTCGGGGGTGCTGCCGCGTTCGTAGAGGGAGTAGAGGAGGTGGGCGGCGTCCAGGGACCAGTCCCCGTAGGGTTCGACGCTCACGGCCGGGAGGCTCTCGGCGCGGGCGGCGAGAATGTCCGCGGCGAGTTCGACCAGCTCCTGCGGGGTGCCGGAGTCCCAGACGGCGCGGGCGTCCGGGAAACCGCAGCGCTCGGCGAGGGCGCGGGTCCCGTCGTCGGCGCGGGTCCCGTCGTCGGCGCGGGTCCCGTCGTCGGCGCGGGTCCCGTCGTCGGCGCGGGTCCCGTCGTCGGCGCGGGACCCGGCCGCGCTCCCGGCCGGGGCACCGGACGCGGCCGAGGCGCCGGACGCGGTCTCCGCGAGGGACTTCGGCAGGGGCGCGGCGTGCAGCAGGGCGCGGACCTCCTCGGGTGCGGCGGCGCGGGCGGGCGGCGGCAGCGGGATACCGGAGTGACCGTAGTAGTCGAGGTGTTCGCCGAGCATGCGGTCGGCGAGCTCCCGGTGGGGCAGGGTCTCCGGCGACGGCGCGAGCCGGGCGTGCGGTCCGGCGAACGCCTCCGTCAGCCCGCACGCGGTCCACCGGTCGGTCAACGCGTCGGCCAGGGAGCCCAGTTCGGCGCCGAGCGCGTCCTCGGGGTGGTCGTCGTCCAGCGGCGGGGCGGGCAGCAGCGGACCCGTCGGCCCGGGCTCCCGCGTGTCCCGGGCGAAGGCCGCGAGCAGCAGCTCGTCGAGCGCGGCTCGCACCGCGAAGGTCCGGTCGGCGACCTGGGCGCGGCGAACGCCGTCGGGGAGCGCGGTCCGGTCGCTGTGCGGGGCGCGGGTGTACGCGTCGAGCCATGCGGCGACGGCCTCGGGGTCGCCGGGGTCGGTGCCGTCGGCGCGCAGCAGGGAGGCGTACCAGCGGTGCCAGGTCAGCCGCGTGGGGTCGGTCAGGGCGCGGCGGAACGCGGGTTCCGCCTCGTCGACGGCCGCGAGGAGGCGGGCGTGGCGCTTGGCGTTGAGCCGTCCGGCCTCCCGGACCCGGTCCGCGAGGGCGCGGAGCACCTCGGGCACGGCGTCGGTCTCGGCCTCGTCCGCCCCGAGGAGGCCGGGCAGGTCGCCGGTGAGCACCTCGGCGACGAGCGCCGGCGTCGGTTCGGGCACGCCCGCCCGGCGGCCGGCCCCGCGCAGGGCGAGCAGGGCCAGCACGGCGTCGGCGGGCCGGGCGGGCAGCGCCCTCCCGCTGCCCCGCGCGGCGGCCCAGGCGAGGAAGTCGTCGAGTCCGGTGTTCAGCGGGGAGGCGTGCGGGGCTGCGGCGGCGGCCGCGTCGGCGGCAGGCGTGGTACGGGTCACGCGGGGAGCGTAGGGAACGCGGGCGTCCGCGCGCGCCGTTGCGGAGCCGCTGTACGCCGAACGGGGGACGCGTTGGCCCGGAAGGCGCCCGGTGGGGCGTGCTCGGGGGCCTGACCTGCGGGGCTGCCGCGCATCCGGGAGAGCGCCCGCGCGAGCCCGGCCGGTCGCCCGGTTCCCGCCGATGAGTTCGCGGGGAGGGCGCGGTCACCCCTGTATGAACGACTCAGCGAGGAACACCTCGGCACAGGCCCCCGCCCCCGCGACCGGTTCCGCCTCGGCCTCCGCTCCCCCGGACCGGCCCGACCTCGGCCCCGTCGCGGAGGGCGTCGCCCGGCTGCTGCCCGGCGTCCCCGACGACCGGCTCGACGGACCGACGCCCTGCCCCGAGTACGCGGTCCGGGACTTGCTGGGCCATCTGCACGGCCTCTCCGCCGCCTTCCGGGACGCGGCCCGCAAGGACCTCGGCCCGAGCACCTCCACCGACCCCGCCTCGCAGCGCCCGGCCCTGCCCGCGGACTGGCGCACCTCGCTCCCGGCCCTCCTCACGGACCTGGCCGCCGCCTGGCGCGTCCCGGACGCCTGGGACGGGATGACGCAGGCGGGCGGCGTCACCTTCCCCGCGTCGGACGCGGGCATGGTCGCCCTCAACGAGCTGCTGGTCCACGGCTGGGACCTGGCCCACGCCACGGACCAGCCGTACGACCCGGACCCGGCGAGTCTCGCCGTCTCGCGCGCGCTGCTCACTCCGCAACCGGGCGCGGCGGTGGAAGCCGACGGGGAGGGCGACGGGCTCTTCGGGCCGGTGGTCCCGGTCCCGGACGACGCGCCGGAGCTGGACCGTGTGGTGGGTCTCAGCGGCCGCCGCCCGGACTGGACCCCGCGCCCCTGAGCCCGGGCCTGGAGAGCCCGGGCCGGGAGCTCCCTTGCCCGCACGGCATACGCTGCTGCCCATGACGCAAAGCGGCGGCCCGCAGGGCGACGGCGAGCTGGACAGCCTGGTGCGCAAGCGGATCCGGGCCCTGCGGGTGGCGCAGGGCTGGTCCCTGGAGGAGCTGGCCGGCCGCGCCAACCTCAGCCAGTCGACGCTCTCCCGGATCGAGAACGGCCGGCGCCGCCTCGCCCTGGACCAGCTCGTCACCCTCGCCCGCGCCCTGGACACGTCCCTGGACCAGCTCGTGGAGACCGCCTCCGACGACGTCGTCACCAGCCCGGTCGTCGACGGCGCGCACGGGCAGCTGCGGTGGCCGGTCAAGGGCGACCCGGGCCTGACCGTCGTACGCCAGCGGATGACCGGGCCGCCCCCGGACAGTCCGGCGCGGATGCGCGCCCACCCCGGCCGGGAGTGGCTCGTCGTCCTCTCCGGCACCGCCGTCCTGCTGCTGGGCAACCGCCGGCTGCGCATCGAGACCAACCAGGCCGCCGAGTTCCCGACGATGCTGCCGCACGCCATCGGGGCGGAGGGCGGGCCCTGCGAGATCCTGGGCATCTTCGACCGCGACGCGCGGCGCGGTCATCAGCGCGACGGGGTCGGCGGCGGCGCCTTCGACGAGTCCGGCACCCCGCGCAGCCCGTGACGACCCGCGGAGCCCGGCCCCTTTGCGTCCACGGCACCCCTGACGGCCATCCTCTTGCGAATTCGGCAAGTACCCGTGCTCCAGGCGCATAGCGGTCGTAGCGTGGATGCATGACCCACACCCACCCGCATACGCACGGCGGCTCGCACCACACCCCGGGCCCCGAGGTCCACGGCGGCCACCGCGACACCCACCCCGCGCCCTCCTCCGCGCCCTACTCCGCCGACGAGCTCGCCGACCAGGCCGAGATCCTCGACCTGGACGCGGAGGTCCTCGCCGGGCACATCGCGGCCATCACCGCCTGGCTGCCCGTCGAGTCCGCGCCACGCCGGATCGTCGACCTGGGCTGCGGCACGGGAGCGGGCACGTTCGCCCTGCTCGACCGCTTCCCCGAGGCGCAGGTCACCGCCGTCGACTCCTCTGCCGAGCACCTGCGGCGTCTGCGGGAGAAGGCGTGTGCGGCGGGGGTGCTGGAGCGTGTGCGCACCGTGCAGGCCGATCTCGACGCCGCCGACTGGCCCGAACTCGGCACACCGGATCTGGTGTGGGCCTCGGCCTCGATGCACCATATGGCCGACCCGGACCGGGCCCTGCGCCGCGTCCGTGAACTCCTGACCCCCGGCGGGCTGTTCGCCGTCGTGGAGCTGGCCGGCTTCCCCCGGTTCCTGCCCGCGGACGCCCCGGCGGACCGGCCCGGGCTGGAGGAGCGCTGCCACGCGGCGAGCGAGCCCCGCCACGCCGAGCACATGCCCCACCGCGGCGCGGACTGGGGCCCGATGCTGACCGCCGCCGGGTTCACCGTGGAGGGCGAACGCACCGTCGCCGTGGACATCGAGGGCGCCGGTGACCCGGCGGTGGGCCGCTACGCGCTCACTGCCCTGGGGCGGCTGAGGCACAGCGTGGCGGACGCCCTGCCGCCCGAGGACCTGGCCGCGCTGGACCGGCTGCTCGACACCGACGGCCCGCACAGCGTCCTGCGCCGCGACGACCTCGCGGTCCGCACCGAACGCGCCGTCTGGGCCGCGCGCCGCCCCCGCCCCCACCCCTGCTGAACCACCGCGAACCTGCCGGCGCCGCCTCCCATTACCTCGTACGGCCCAGCCTGACCGGCCCGCGAAGGGGAAGTGAGTGTGCGTCACCCACCGGTGATCACCACCCCCACTTCTCCCACGGAGTCGCCATGAAGCCCTGGAAGCACGCGCACCCGAACCCGTCCCACCGCACCGCCGCGGCCGCCGCCACGGCGATCGCCGCGAGCGCGGTCCTCACCCTCGGCGGCGCCACCACCGCTGTGGCCGGCGACCTCGACGGCGTCGCGGCGCCCATGGGACCGGTCAGCGTCGCACTGTACGACGTCGAGAACGAGGTGACGGTCGGCGGCACGGAGTACGAGAACGAGACGCTGGTCGAGGTCCGCGACGGCGTGCTGATCTACGAGGTCGACAACGAGGTCGAGCCGGCGGACGACTGACCGGACGGTTCCCGGCCGCCGGGGCTCAGCGCCCCGGCGGCCGGGGCCCCCTCCCGGACACCCAGCCGCTCCAGCACCCGCGCCCGCAGGAGCAGGTACTCGTCCCGCAACCGGCGCAGCTCGGCCAAGGGCGGCCGGGGCACGACGACTCCCTCCGTCACGACCTCGTGCGGCGCGAACTGCTCACGCGTCAGGTCGATCTCGACGCCCTCCCCCAGACGGTTCCACCAGTGGAAGTCCACCCGACGGCCGTCCACGTGCACCTCGCCCCGCAACAGCTCCCCGCCGAGCAGATCGTTGACCACCAGTGCCGTGACCCCGCACTGATCCCGCGCGGGATTCGCGGCCGTCCACCGCGCCCGGGACTCGGGCGTACAGGTGCCGGCGTCCCAACTGCTGCGAACGGCCTGCTCGATGTCGGCGAGGAGAAGCGGTGTCGTGGTCATGGGCGGAGCATGGCACGGGGTGCTGACAACGGGCCGTTCTGCCCGGCCTCACCGGCGGGCGCTTGACCTCAACCAAGGTTGAGGTCGCACGCTGTGGTCATGACTTCCTACACCGCAACGGACCACACCGAGATCGCCCAGCTCGTCACCGCCTTCTTCCGGGCCCTGGACGAACGCCCCGTCGCAGGCGACCCGACCCGCCCCTTCTTCACCGAGGACGCCCGGACGGTGACGCCCCTGGGCGCGTCGGAGGGCGCGGACGCGATCGGCGCGGACACCCGGGTCGCGCTGGAGCGGTACGCCCGCACCCGGCACATCGCCACGGACGTGCGCGTCGCGGCCGCCGACGGGCCGGACCGGGCGACGGCCCGCTGGAACGCGCTGATGACGCACATCCACCACGAGTCCACCCTGCGGGAACGCGGGGAGGGCGCCGATCCGGAGTTCGTGGTCGCCGGTTCGTACGAGGCCGAGTTGCTGCGCACCGCGGCGGGCTGGCGGATCAGCCGGATGACCATCGAGGTGGAGTGGACCACCGGGCAGCCCCCGGCGCTGGTCTGACTGTCTCGCCCCGGCCACCCCGACGACCCACCGGAACCCCGGCGGCCGGCCGTGGGTGCGCTTCGGCCCCGGCGGCCGCCGCAACGCCGGGGCCGACCTTGATGTCGGCGGCGCCGTCGACCGCGATCCTGGCCAGGCCGTCGAGCTGGCGCGCGCTGAGGAAGACGAGGTACTCGGCCTCGAGTGAGGGCGCCGGTCGGCCTCTCCCAACCGTCTGCTCCGCCGGTCCCCATCTGCGAGGGCCGGGGCTCCCGGTACGCCCTGGGTACCCTGGTCCGGTAGTTTTCTGCTCCCCGCCCACGCGGGGATGCTCCGCACGAGTCCCGTCCCGGTTCGCCTGCCACCCGCTCCCCGCCCGTGCGGGGAGAGACGGAGCCCCGCATGCATGCTCTCCCGCACGACCGCACCGGTGCACGGATCAAGAGGCTTCGGCTTGAGCGCCATCTCACGCAACGCGCGCTCGCCGACCTGTCCGGCGTGTCGTACAGCACCCTCACCAAGACCGAGCAGGGTGTCATCGCGGCCTCCCCCTACCTGATCGCCTGCGTCGCACGTGCCCTGCGCGTGGACGTCTCCACCGTCACCGGGCAGCCGTACGTCACGGAACTGCGCGCGGATGAACTCGACGTGCTGATACAGCCCATCCGCGAATCCCTCGACGTGTACGACCTCGGCGCCGATCCCGAAATCCAGCCCCGTGCCGTCCCTCTGCTCAAGGCAGACGCGGATGCGCTCCTCAAGGCGGTACGCGCCGGTGAGATCAAGCAGGCCGCAGGGCGGCTCCCCGGCCTCGTTCTGGAGACCACGACCGCTGCCCACATCGCCGACTCCACCGAGGGCTGGCTTCTGCTCGCCAGTAACTACCGGACCGCCTACGACATCGCCGTGAAGCTCGGCTTCCCGGATCTCGCCACGATCGCGCTCTCCCGGATGGAGTGGGCGGCGCAGCGTGCGTCGGACGCCGTGGTGGGCGGCACGTACCGCTACATGCGGGCGCTGACCTACCTGCGAAGCGGCCAGTTCCGTACCGGTGAACGCCTCGTCTCCCTCGGCCTCGGCACGCTCGACCAGGCGGACGAGGGGCGTGTCCGGGACGTCGTCACCGGACAACTCCACCTGGGTGCCGCCGTGATGGCCGGCCGAGCAAAGGATCACGCACGGGCGGAGGGGCACCTCGCCGAGGCGGAGCGCATCGCGGAGTCGACGGGCGAGGCGGTCGACGTCCACTGTCTGTCGTTCGGCCCGACCAACGTTCGCGTCCACCGCGTAAGCGTTCTCGCCGAACTGGACCGGTACGACGACGCTGCCCGCGCGAACGACGGCCTGCGGATTCCCGGTGACTGGCCTGCCTCTCGGCGATCGCACCACTACGCGGAGGTGGCACGCGCCCAGATGTGGACCGGAGACCTCGACAACGCGTTCGCGAACCTTCTGCGCTCGCGCAAGGCGGCCCCACAACAGGCCCGTTACCACCAGACCGTACGGGAGACATACGCCGGGCTGGAGGCTGCGAAGCGCCGACTGCCCGACAGTTTTCTGTCGTTCGGCAACTGGCTCGGAGCCTGACGCCCGAGCGAACCGTTGGCCCTGACTATCAACAGCTGCTGATAGTCAGGGCCTTTGCGCGGGGTCACGATGGCGTCTCCGCCGGTGAGGAACCGGCAGGTGTACGGCCCCGGCGACCGCTGCAACGGCCCCGGGGCATGGCCCACGCTTACAAGGAGCGTCGACATGCAGAACGATACGGCGGGCCCCCCGCCGTCCGACCCGGCGGCCCCTGAACCGGAGCCGCCGCCCGTCGCGGTCGCCCGCATGCGGGACACGGCGCGGCGAGTGCTCGCGCTGGGCGGGGCGCCGCCGTTGCGGGAGGAGCTGGAGCCGCTGACGGACGGCCTGCACCAGTACGTACGCCTGCTCGTCCCCGAGGTGCGCGCGCTGATCCGGGCGCGCCCCGCGGACGACCCGCCCTCGCGCGTCGCACAGGTCGGCGTGGAGGAGGCGTGGCGTCGGCTGCACACCGCACCTGGTTTCGGCCCGGACGCGGCGTACCGGCACGCGTGCCGGTTGGCCCGCTCGGTCCTGGCGCTCTGCGACCACTACGAGACGCTGAACCCGCCGATCGCGTCGGAGATTCGGTGACCGTGCCGGCCGGAGGCGTCGAGGACGGCAACGGGGTGGCCGCCCGGGCGGTCACGCGCCGGTTCGGGGTGTGCCTGTTCTGTCCGGAGCCGGCCCCGGACGTCCTGCTGGACGTGGAGGACGCCGCTTCCGGCCCCGGCTTCCCCGTCACCGCACACCGCGCGTGCGCGGCCCGGCACCACGAGCCCGTGATCGGCGGCTACGACCCTGAGCGGTGGGGGCGCGCCTGGGGCGTACGTCGGTGAGGGGCCGAGGCCCCACAACCCCATGGCGACCGTATCGGGGCAAGGGTCGCACGGGCGGGCCGAGGTGACCGGCCCGGACCTCCGCCCACGTCAGGACACATCGAACACTTCCAAGGAGACAACATGACCAAGCACCACATGGATGATCCCCACATGATGGCCGCCGACGGGGGCGGCGGGGACGGTGGTGACAGCCTGCCCGGCCAGCCCTGGCCGGGGCCGCCCGTTCCGCCGTCGCCCGACGGTGGGCCGAGGGCGGTCTGAGGTGTGTGCCGCGCACATGGGTGGGGAGCGGCCCGGCCTGGGCTGCTCCCCCGCCGGGCTCGACCCGGTCTCGGTGCCAGAGTGGGCCGACACGTACCGGGCCGTTCCGCGCGGACCGTTCCTGCCGGACGTCATATGGCCGTACGACATGGAGTCCGGCACCACTGTTGCGGTCGACCGTGTGGTGGAGCCCGCTATGTGGCAGGCATATATGGATGCCAACTGCCCGATCGTGACCCAGTGGGACGACGGCAACCACGACGCGCGGGAGCCCGGGACCGTGCCGACATCCTCCGCGTCCATGCCGTCCGTGGTCCTGCGCATGCTGGACGAGTTGGACGCCCGCCCCGGGCACCGCGTCCTGGAGATCGGCAGCGGTACCGGCTGGAACGCCGCACTGCTCGCGCACCGGCTGGGCGCCGACCGCGTCGTCACCGTCGAGGTCGACGCGCGGGTGGCCGAGCGGGCGCGGGCGTCCCTGGCGGCATTCGGGCTGCCGGTCCGGGTCGTCACCGGTGACGGCGCCCTGGGGTGGGCGGACGGCGCGCCGTACGACCGGATCATCGCAACGGCCGGCATCCGGGACATCCCGACGGCATGGCTGAGGCAGGCCCGGCCGGGCGCAGTGGTCCTGGCCCCGTGGGGCACACACTTCGGCCACCAGGACGCGCTGGTGCGGCTGGTAGTGGCGGACGACGGTCTGAGCGCGACGGGCCGCTTCACGGGCCCGGTCGAGTTCATGAAGCTGCGTGCCCAGCGCACCGCGTTCGCGGGCCACGAGGCGTACGTCCCGGACAGGGTCGGCGGCGCCGAGCACTCGAAGCCCGAGGTCTCGGAGCAACGTCTGCTGGGCGAAGGCCCGTTCGCGCCTGTCCTGTTCGCAATCGGGCTCCGCGTGCGGAAGGTGTGCCACCAGCCGGCGGCGAAACGGGAGGGCGCGCGGCCGGTGTGGTTCTACGGCCTGGACGAGGACGAGCGCCGCCGTTCATGGGCCTGCGTGATGCTCCGCGACAACCACGACCACGCGGACGCCTGGCAGTCGGGCCCTCGCCGCCTGTGGGACGAGGTGCGCGAGGCGCTGGAGTGGTGGGAGGCGCAGGGGCGCCCTGGCTATGACCGCTTCGGTCTGACGGTGTCGGGCGGAGGCCAACGGGCCTGGCTGGACGACCCGTCGGCGTCGTGGGAGCGCTGAGGAGCACCGGGCGGGGGTACCGCGCTGATACAGAGCAGTGCGGGCGGGCGAAGCTTCGCGGAGCGTAGGCTGCGGGGCCGGGAAGGTCGGGGCGCGGGGGAAGGGAGGGGCGCGATGGGGCTATTGCCGGATTCTGCGAAAGTGCACGGAATCGCGGTACCGGCGCGGTAAAGCCGCAGCTCGCGGAGCCTGCTCCCCGCGCGTGCGAGGGTGTTCCCGACATCCTCAGGCCCGGCTACATCGACGTCGTCTGCTCCCCGCGGGCCACGGCACTTACCGGTGCAGTCGGGTCGGCGGGGGTCCAGGTCCGGCCCGTACGGGGATGGACGGGGACGAGGAGGATGTCGACGTCCGGGCCCGGGGAGGGCCGTCCGGGTCCGGCGAGGACGGCGCGCCGCTTCCGGGAGCCTGCAGGAGCAGGGCGTCGAGCGTGCGTGGGAACACGTCTGCGGCCAGACCGCACAGGTGCGGGCGTTCCAGCGGGCGCGGACGCGGTAGACCCACCGCAGCAGGCACCTCCGCAGGACTACAGTCCCCGACCATGAACGAACCGACCTACCTGCAGACGACTCGCGTGGCCTATGACACCGTCGCCGCCGACTACGCCGAGCTCGTGCCTCCGGCGTTCGAGAGGGACCTCTACGGCCGAGCGATGATAGGCACGTTCGCCGAGCTCACCCGGGCGCTCGCCGCCGGGCCGGTCGCCGACCTCGGCTGCGGGCCCGGCCATGTGACGGCACACCTGCAGTCCCTCGGGGTGCCCGCCTTCGGCATCGACCTGTCGCCGAAGACGGTCGCGGTGGCCCGCCGCAGGCATCCCGACCTGCGGTTCGACGAAGGGTCGATGGCTGACCTGGACCTCGCCGACGCCAGTCTCGGAGGCATCATCGCCTGGTACTCCATCGTGCACACTCCTCCGGAGCTGCTGCCAGGGGTGTTCGCGGAGTTCCACCGCGTGCTGGCTCCGGGGGGCCATGTTCTGCTGGCCTTCAAGGCCGGTGACATGCTCCGGCACCTGGAGCACGCGTACGGGCACGAACTCTCCCTCGACGTCTACTGGGTGTCTCCCGACCGCGTCGCCGAGATGCTGAGCCGGACCGGGCTCGTGGTGGACGCGCGGCTGATCCGCGAGCCCGACGAGCAGGAGAAGCCCCGGCAGGGGCAGCAGGCATACCTCGTGGCCCGGAAGCCGGTGAAGTCGGCTGGAGACCAGGGAACCCGGGCAGCCGAATCGTGAACAGAGCCGCCCACCCGGCCCGTGGCGGCTGCTACTCCTCGATCATCGTCCGGTCAGCCGCCGCGTCCGGGAGCCCGTCGAGTCCCGTGCTCTCTAGGCGCGGCTCGCGCCACATGGACCACAGCACCGGCCCCTCTCCCGGCAGGCGCAGTTCCTCGCGGACCGTGAAGCCGAAGTGCTCGTAGACGGGGATGTTGGACGGCTTGGAGGACTCCAGGTAGACGGGCTGCCGTGCCGCGTCCGCCCTGGCGAGGCCCGAGCGGAGCAGCGCCGCGCCGTGGCCCTGACCCTGGGCCGCCGGGTCCGCACCGATGACCGCGAGGGACCAGTGCGGCTCGCGGGGTGCGTGAGTGGCCGCCAACTGGACAAGTCCACCGAAGAGTTCGGCGCGGTCGCCGAGGATGTTCCGCAGCTCCTCGATGGTCTCCGCGTCGGGTACGGCCTTGGCTTGCGCCTCCGGCGCCACCCAGAACGCGGCCGCCGCGTCGGTGCGTTCGCACAGGCCGTGGTGGACGTACTGCCGGGTGAGGATGGTGGCGAAGTAGCGTTCCATCGCGGGCCGGTGTGATGCGTGGTCGGGAAAGAGCCACCGCATCATCGGGTCGTCCTCGAAGGCGCGGGCCAGGACGCGGCTGACCAGCGGGGCGTCGTCGATCGTCACCGTTCTGGGCGCATTTGCTATCGGCATACGGGCCATTCTGCCCGTGATGATCTTGGGCGGTGCGGCGGGGTACGGCGGGGGGTGCGGCGGGGTGCGCCCGGCAGGCGGGGCGGGGTCCTGCTGCTCCTGGAGACCGGCCTACTCGACGAGGTCGCCGTCGCCGCCCAGGTTGGCGACGATCCGGTGCCCTCATGGGTGCGTTCGTGCACGCGCAGGTTGCGTTCCCACCCCCGCCGCAACCACACACCAGCGGGCCCGGTCCCCCACAGGACCGGGCCCGCTCGGCGTCGTCCGGGGCGCGCCCCCGGGTCGGTGCGGCCGGGTCAGTGCACCCGGGCCGGGTCGTCGGCGGGCGCCGGGGTCGGGCGGCGCTGCGCGCCCACCGCGCCTGCCCCGCCCGGGCCGGCGCCGTCCGCCCCGTCCCCGCCCCCCGGCCGCTTCTCCGAGAGGTCGTCGCCCGGTTCCATCGGCGCCGTCACCTCGTCGGCCGTGTCGCGGCGGCGGCCGGTGTGGTTGAAGAGGAGGTTGAGGACGACGGCGGCGACGCAGCCCGTGGAGATGCCCGAGTCCAGGATGATCTTCGCGGTCTCCGGGAAGGCGTGGTAGAACTCCGGGGCGCTGATCGGGATGATGCCGACCGCCAGCGAGACGGCCAGGATCAGGACGTTGTTGTCCTTCTCCAGGCCCGCCCGGACCAGGGTCTGGATGCCGCTCGCCGCGACCGAGCCGAAGAGGACGACGCCCGCGCCGCCGAGGACCGGGCGGGGGACGACCGCGATGAGGGAAGCGGCGACGGGCATCAGGCCCATCAGGACGAGGACACCGCCGCCGCAGGCGACCACGAAGCGGCTGCGGATGCGGGTCATGGCGACCAGGCCGATGTTCTGGGCGAAGGCGCTGCACATGAAGCCGTTGAACAGGGGGCTGATCGCCGAGCCGAGGGTGTCCGCGCGCAGGCCGGCCGCGATGGTCTTCTCGTCCGCCTTGCGGTCGACGATCTCCCCGAGGGCGAGCATGTCGGCCGTGGACTCGGTCATGGAGACGACCATGACCACGCACATCGAGATGATCGCGGCGAGCGCGAACTGCGGTGCGCCGAAGTGGAACGGGGTCGGGAAGCCGACCAGGTCCGCCTCGGTGACCGGCGAGAAGTCGGTGATGCCGAAGGGGATCGCGATGAGCGTGCCGAGCACCATGCCGATGAGGACGGCGATCTGCTTGAGGAACCCGCGGGTGAAGCGGCGCAGCGCGAGGACGATCACCAGGGTGATGGCCGCGAGGGCGAGGTAGGTGGACGAACCGTAGTCGTCCGCCGCCGGGTTGGGGCCCTGGGCCCAGCCGAAGGCGACCGGCAGCAGGGATATGCCGATCAGGGTGATGACGGTGCCGGTGACGACCGGCGGGAAGAAGCGCACCAGTTTGCTGAAGAAGGGGGCGGCGACGAAGCCCAGCAGACCGGCCACGATGATGGCGCCGAAGATGATCGGGAGGGCGTCGTCCTTGCTGGGCGCGGTGTCGACGATGGCGAGCATCGGGGCGACGCCGGCGAAGGTGACGCCGTTGACGAACGGGAGCCGGGCGCCGATCTTCCAGACGCCGAGGGTCTGGAGGAAGGTGGCGAGGCCCGCGGTGAAGAGGCTGGCTCCGGTGAGGAAGGTGAGTTCCTTGGCGGAGAGGCCGACGGCCGCTCCGACGATGAGGGGCGGGGCCACGACTCCCGCGTACATGGCGGCCACGTGCTGGAGGCCGCTGGTGAACATCCGCAGGGGTGGCAGGGTCTCGTCGACCGGGTGTTTGCGGTCGGGGGTGCCGGAAGTGTCGGGGGTGTCGGGGGTGCCGGAGCCCGGCGGGACGGGCGCGTCGGCGGTGTCGGAGCCCGGCGGAGCGGGCGCGTCGGGTATGTGGGGGGTGTCGGCCCCCCGGGGGCCAGGGGTGTCGGCGGGGTTTTCGGAGTGCTGGTTGTGCGCGGCCACGGCGGTGCCTCCGGTCGGAGAACATGTCGTCGGCGACATGTGTTTTCAGGGAGGTGGTGCGGGTGGTGCAGGGGAGGTGCACTTACCGGTCGCCCGAGCCGGTGGTGCGTGAAGGTGATGTGTGAAGGTGATGTGTGACGCGTGACGCGTCCTGCTCTGTGCGTGACGCGTGATGCGTGACGCACAACGCGGAAACGCGCGTGCGCGGTTGACACGAGTCACCGTCCCCGGGGGCGCGTACGACGGGCGTACCCGCCCCCGGTTCCGGCTGCCGCGGGCCCCGCTCGGGTCCGCGGCACGCCGGCCGGGGGCCGTCCCCCCCGACCGGAGCCTTTCGGGGTCAGCCCTGCGCGGCGATCCGCGCGAGGCGCTGTGCCTCGTCCCGCGTGCTGCGGGCGATGGCGTCCTCGTCGACCGTCGTCAGACGGCCGTCCTCGACGACCGGCTTGCCGTCGACGAGGGAGAGCGTCACGGGGGCCGCCGCGCCGAAGACGAGGGCGACGACCGGGTCGGCGATGGAGGAGTGCGCGAGGGTGTCGAGCTTCCAGAGGACCACATCGGCGACCTTGCCCGGCTCCAGGGAGCCGATCGCGTCGGCGCGGCCGAGGACCTGGGCGCCGCCGTAGGTGCCGAGCCGCAGCGCCTGGCGGGCGTTGAGCGCGGCCTCGCGGTGGGCGCCGAGGCGGTTGATGAGGAGGGCGTTGCGCAGTTCGGTGTGGAGTTCGCCGGACTCGTTGGAGGCGGTTCCGTCGACGCCGAGGCCGACGGGGACGCCCGCGGCGAGCATGTCGGGGACGCGCGCGATGCCCGCGGCGAGACGCGCGTTGGAGGAGGGGCAGTGGGCGACGCCGGTGCCGGTGCGGGCGAACGCCTCGATGTCGGAGTCGTTCATGTGGACGCAGTGCGCCATCCACACGTCGTCGCCGAGCCAGCCGGTGGACTCGAAGTAGTCGGTGGGGCCCATCCCGAACAGCTCGTGGCACCACTTCTCCTCCTCCACGGTCTCCGAGCCGTGGGTGTGGAGGCGTACGCCGAGGCGGCGGGCCAGTTCGGCGCCCTGCTTGAGGAGTTCGGTGGAAATGGAGAACGGGGAGCAGGGGGCGACGGCGACCTGGGTCATGGCGTCGAAGGAGGCGTCGTGGTGGGTGCGGACGGTCTCCTCGGTGGCGGCGAGGGCGCCTTCGAGGGTCTCGACGGCGAAGTCCGGGGGCAGGCCGCCGTCCTTCTCGCTGCGGTCCATGGAGCCGCGGGCGAGGGTGAAGCGGACGCCCATCTCGCGGGCGGCGCCGATGATCGCGCCGGAGAGGTCGCCGGAGCCCCGCGGGTAGACGTAGTGGTGGTCCATGGCGGTGGTGACGCCGCCGCGGGCCATCATCGCGAGGGAGCCCTGCGCGGCGGAGCGGGCCATGGACTCGTCGATGCGGGCCCAGGTCGGGTAGAGGGCGACGAGCCAGTTGAAGAGGTTGTGGTCGGTGGCCAGGCCCCGGGTGATCCACTGGTAGAAGTGGTGGTGGGTGTTGACCAAACCCGGGGTGGCGAGGTGGCCGGTGGCGTCGACGCGGCGGACGACGTTCGCCAGGCCTGCCGGGGCGGGTCCGGCGCCGATCGACTCGATGCGGTTGCCGGCGACCACGATGTGGCCGGAGGCGTACTCGGTGTCCTGCGCGTCGACGGTGGCGATCGCGCAGTTCTCGATCACGACGCGCTCGGCGTGCGCGGAGGCGGCGTCGGCGGTGGCGTCGGGGGCTGCCGAAGGTGCCATGGTGCTTCCTTCTTCTGTCTCGGTGTCTGGCGGGACGGGCACGGCAGGACCCTGGGAGACTTTGAGTGCCGCGGCCGGGTGGCCGCGGGTGCCGCGATGGTGGGGAGCGGGGACGGGGACGGGTCGGGGACGGCTTCGGACTCGGGTGAGCGGGGCGGCCGCTCCGGCGCGCCCCCGGGGGACCGCCGGCCGGACGGCCCGCCCCGGGTCGGGGGCGGGGCCGTCCGGCAACGGCCCGCCGGAGGTCAGAGGTTGGTCATGTCGACCGGTATCCGCGGTTCGGTGCCGTCGCGCAGCACGGTGGCCTCGATGAGGCCGTACGGGCGGTCGGCGGCGAAGTAGACCTCGTTGTCGTTCTTGAGGCCGAACGGCTCCAGGTCCACCAGGAAGTGGTGCTTGTTGGGGAGGGAGAAGCGGATCTCGTCGATCTCGCTGCGGCTGTTGATGATCCGCGCGCCCATCTGGTACAGCGTCTGCTGGAGGGAGAGGGAGTAGGTCTCGGCGAAGGCTTCGAGCATGTGCTTCCTGGCCTGCGCGTAGGACTTCTCCCAGTGGGGCATGCGGTCCTCGTCCGAGGTCCAGTTGTAGCGCCACTGGGCGGCGACCTGGGTGGCGAGGATCCGGTCGTACGCCTCCTTGAGGGTGGTGTACTTGTCCTTGACGTAACCCCAGAACTCGGAGTTGGTCGAGTTCATCACGACCAGGTCCTTGAGGCCGGAGATGACCTGCCAGCTCTCGCCGTCGTAGGTGATCTCGGTGGTACGGGTCTCCTGGCCCTTGCGGACGAAGGAGTGCTTGACCTCGTCGGCGCCGATGAACTTCGAGTTGCCGTCGGAGGTCTCGATCCGCTCCCAGGCGTACTCCTCGATGCGGATGCGCGCCCGATGGATCGGCTCCTGGCTGGTGACGAAGTGGCGGGCGAGGTGGATGCCGAACTGCTCGGCGGACTCGATGCCGTACTCCTTGGCGAACGCGTACACCGTGTTCTTGGTGGTGTCGGTCGGCAGGACGTTGGCGTTGGAGCCGGAGTAGTGGACCTCCTCCATGTCGCCGGAGAGGGCGACGGAGACGTTGAGGTCCTTGATGTGGTGGGTGTCGCCGTCGCGGGTGATCTTGACGACGCGGTTCTCGGCCTTGCCGTACTGGTTCTGGCCCAGGACCACAGGACGGGCGAGACGGGGATTGGCTGTCATTGTCTGCTAGCTCCCTCGGTAAACGGAGTAGCCGAACGGGTTGAGCAGCAGCGGTACGTGGTAGTGCTCGCCCGGCACGACGGCGAAGGTGATCGCCACTTCCGGGAAGAACGCTCCGTGCGCACCGCTGTCCCGATTCGCGGGGGCGTCCTGCTGCACATCGGCTTGCGTGGTGGCGGCTTCGCGACCGGTGAAGTACTCCTCGGTCGCGAAGTCCAGACGTACATGGGTGGTGCCCTCCGGCAGTGCCGGCAGGTCCTTGCAGCGCCCGTCCGCGTCGGTCGCCGATCCTCCGAGCGCCTGCCACTCCGCGCCGGGGCCCGGTCGGGCCGACAGGGAGACGGCGACGCCCTCGGCGGGGCGGCCGATGCTGGTGTCCAGGATGTGTGTGGACACCGATGCGGTGGTGTGGGTGCTCATGCGCTTCTTCCTCGAAGGGTCCGAAGGGTCCGAAGGGCCCTCAGGGGCTGCTCGAAGGGCTCTCCGGCGGGCACGGACGGGACGCGGTGGCGCCGCCCGCGGGCGGCGCGTCCAGGTTCAGCCGGACTCGGCCAGCCGGGCCAGCCGGATGCGGTTGATCTTGCCGAGTTCGGTGCGCACGATCGCGCGCTCCTGCTCGGGCGTGTTCCCGATCCGCTCCCGCAGGGCGTCCCGCATCTGCTCGCCGGTGCGTCCGGTGGCGCAGATCAGGAAGACATGGCCGAACCGGTCCTGGTAGGCCAGGTTGAGTTCGAGCAGCTCGGCCTTGAGGTCCTCGGACGCCCCGGCCATTCCGCTCTGCTCGCGGGCGGAGGTCGGGTCGCCGGGCTTGGGCCGGCCGATGGGCGGGTGGCCGGCCATCGCCTCGGCGAGGTCGTCGGCACTCAGTTCGGCCGTGGCGGTGTCACTCGCCCGGTAGAGCGCCTCGGCGTCGGCGTAGGGGCGCTGGGCGAGCAGCTTGCCGCCCCAGGCCGAGGAGGCGCACACCTCGTGCAGTGCGGCCAGGGCCGCACGGTCCTCGGAGGCGTTGAACCGGGCAAGGCCCGGATGCTGGAGTTCAGTCACGGGAGCCTCCGTGGCGTGATCTTCTCGGTACGTCGGACGGGCTGCGGATAGCTAACGCCCTGCCGAAGTCGACGTCAACACTTTGTTGAAAAATCGCGGTAACAAACCGCCACTCCCCTCGCACCGGCTCCCGGGCGGCGGTCAGGTGCCGCCCTGGGAGGCGTTCGCCCTGTTCAGGTAGTTGTAGACGGTGAAACGGCTGACGCCGAGGGCGCTCGCTACCGTCTCCACACCGTGGCGGACGGAGAAGGCACCGCGTGCCTCCAGGGTGCGGACGACGGACTGCTTGGTCCGGCGGTCCAGTTCGGCGAGGGGCATGCCGTGCCGGCGTTCCAGCGCGGCGAGGATGTGGTCGAGGGAGTCGGCGAGCTGCGGCAGGCGGACGGCCACGACCTCCTCGCCCTCCCAGCTCAGCACCACGTCGTCGTCCCGCGCCTCGCCGGGGGTGATCAGGACGCCGCCCATGGCGTCGACGAGCGGTTTGACCGCGTGGGCGAGGGCGTGTTCCCCGAACGCCGCCTCTCCCCGGGCGCCGCCGGGGGCGTCCACCTGCTCACCGGTGCCGCTCATCCCCGACCCTCCGCCACGTCCTGCGCGGGGCCGCCCACCACGTTGACCTGGAGGGACACCCGGGTCGCCCCGTTCTTCAGGGCCTCGCGCAGCAGGGTGTCGACCGCGCCCAGTACCGCGTCGGCGCCGCCCTCGGCGGTGTTGCCGAAGGGGCCGACGTCCACATGGTCCAGCCCCGCGCCCTGGACCACGTCGCGGGCCGCCAGCGCGTGGGCCGGCGGTTCGTCGAGGTCGAACGGCTCGGTCGTGAACTCCACTCTCAGTCGCACCATGCCCCCACGGTAGCGGCGCTCCGGACGGGTTCCGCGGGGCCCGGGGGCGGTCTTTTTCTCGGGGGCGTCTTGACAGGCTCGCTCACCGCCGCACAGAATTCCGTTAAGCAGAAAGAAACTTCCGCAATACGGAAGGAGCGCACGGCCCTCATGGGATACGCAGACCAGCGCTTCGATGTGAACCTCTCGATCCTCTTCACGGAACTCCCGCTCCTGGAGCGCCCCGCGGCAGCCGCCGCGGCGGGCTTCACGGCGGTCGAGCTGTGGTGGCCCTGGATCGACACCCCCACCCCGCCGCAGGCCGAACTCGACGCCCTGAAGAAGGCGCTCGACGACGCCGGCACACAGCTGGTGGGCCTGAACTTCTACGCCGGCGAACTGCCCGGCCCGGACCGCGGCGCCCTCTCCCTCCCGGGCGAGGAGTCCGACCGCTTCCGCGCCAACATCGAGGTCGCCGCGGACTTCGCCGCCTCGGTCGGCTGCACGGCGCTCAACGCCCTCTACGGCAACCGCGTCGACGGCGCGGACCCGCAGGTGCAGGACGCCCTGGCGCTGGAGAACCTGGTCCTAGCGGCCCGGGCCGCCGACCGCGTCGGCGCGATCCTGCTCGTGGAGACCCTCAACAAGCCGGAGTCCCCGCTCTACCCGCTGGTGAGCGCCCCGGCCGCGATCGAGGTCGTGGACAAGGTGAACGCGGCGACCGGCCTCGGCAACGCCAAGTTCCTGCTGGACGTCTACCACCTGTCCATGAACGGCGAGGACGTCTCCCAGGTCATCAAGGCGTACGCCGACAAGACCGGCCACGTCCAGATCGCCGACAACCCCGGCCGGGGCGCCCCCGGCACCGGCTCCCTCCCGCTGGAGCAGCTCCTCGACGAGCTGGCGGCGGCGGGCTACACGGGCTGGATCGGCCTGGAGTACAAGGCGGGCGACCGCCCGGGCGCCGCGGCGTTCGACTGGCTCCCGGCCGGCGCCCGCGCGGCCAACTGACCCACCCCGAAGCGTTTTTCAGAGAGGTACCCTCATGAGCACTTCCTCCTCCAACCCGAAGGTCGCCTGGATCGGCCTCGGCATCATGGGCTCCCCCATGTCCGAGAACCTGCTGAAGGCGGGCTACGCCGTCACCGGCTACACGCTGGAGCAGGACAAGCTGGACCGCCTGGCGGCCGCCGGCGGCACCGCCGCCTCCTCGATCGCCGAGGCGGTCCGGGACGCGGACGTCGTGATCACGATGGTGCCCGCCTCCCCGCAGGTCGAGGCCATCGCCTACGGCCCGGACGGCATCCTGGAGAACGCGAAGGCCGGCGCGCTGCTGATCGACATGTCCTCGATCACCCCGCAGACCTCGATCGACCTCGCGAAGGCCGCCGCGGAGAAGGGCGTCCGGGTGCTCGACGCCCCGGTGTCCGGCGGTGAGGCCGGCGCGATCGAGGCCGTGCTCTCCATCATGGTCGGTGGCGAGCAGGCGGACTTCGACACCGCGAAGCCGCTGCTGGAGGCGCTGGGCAAGACGATCGTGCTGTGCGGTCCGCACGGCTCCGGCCAGACGGTGAAGGCGGCCAACCAGCTGATCGTGGCCGTCAACATCCAGGCCTGCGCCGAGGCCGTGGTCTTCCTGGAGAAGTCCGGTGTGGACCTGACGGCCGCGCTGGACGTGCTCAACGGCGGTCTGGCCGGTTCCACGGTGCTGACCCGCAAGAAGGACAACTTCCTCAACCGGGACTTCAAGCCGGGCTTCCGGATCGACCTGCACCACAAGGACATGGGCATCGTGACGGACGCGGCCCGCACGGTCGGCGCCGCTCTCCCCGTCGGCTCGGTCGTCGCCCAGCTCGTCGCCTCGCTGCGCGCCCAGGGCGACGGCGGGCTCGACCACTCCGCCCTGCTGCGCTCCGTCGAGCGCCTCTCCGGCGCGCAGCTCTGATCCGCCGCCCGGTCCGGGACCGCACAGGTCCGGGCCCGGGCGCCCAACCCCGGGCCGCGCACACCCCGGCCCACCCCCGGGCCGCGCACACCCCGGCCCACCCCCGGGCCGCGCACACCCCGGCCCACTCCCGGGCCGCGCGCACCGCGGCCCGCCCCTGGACCCCGGCCGGCGTCGGCGCCGACACCTGTCCTGTCGCGCCCAGGCGTCGGCGCCGGCCGGAACACCCTCCTTCACTTTCAACAAACTGTTGACGTTTTCTTCGCGGGAAACCTACTCTCCTCGAACCGTCAGCCCTCGAAGCCGTCATCAGTGCAGCCCGTACGGAAGGTCGACCGAACCCCATGACGAAGCGCGTCCTTACGACCGAGTCCGGCGCCCCCGTCGCCGACAACCAGAACTCCGCCACCGCCGGCGTCGGTGGCCCGCTCCTCCTCCAGGACCAGCACCTGCTGGAGAAGCTGGCGCGCTTCAACCGCGAGCGCATCCCGGAGCGCGTGGTGCACGCCCGCGGCTCCGGCGCGTACGGGTACTTCGAGGTCACCGACGACGTCACCGCCTACACCCGGGCGGACTTCCTCTCCGAGGTCGGCCGGCGCACCGAGACCTTCCTGCGCTTCTCCACCGTGGCCGACTCCCTCGGCGGCGCGGACGCGGTCCGCGACCCGCGCGGCTTCGCGCTGAAGTTCTACACCGAGGAGGGCAACTACGACCTCGTCGGCAACAACACCCCGGTCTTCTTCATCAAGGACCCCATCAAGTTCCCCGACTTCATCCACTCCCAGAAGCGCGACCCCTTCACGGGCAAGCAGGAGCCGGACAACGTCTGGGACTTCTGGGCGCACGCCCCCGAGGCCACCCACCAGGTGACCTGGCTGATGGGCGACCGCGGCATCCCGGCCTCCTACCGGCACATGAACGGCTACGGTTCGCACACCTACCAGTGGACCAACGAGGCCGGCGACGCCTTCTTCGTCAAGTACCACTTCAAGACGAACCAGGGCATCCGCTGCCTCTCCTCCGAGCAGGCCGCCGAACTGGCCGGCAAGGACGCCAACTCGCACCAGACCGACCTGCTCCAGGCGATCGAGCGCGGGGTGAACCCGTCCTGGACGCTGTACGTGCAGATCATGCCGGCGGCCGAGGCGGCGGAGTACCGCTTCAACCCCTTCGACCTCACCAAGGTGTGGCCGCACGCGGACTACCCGCTCCAGCGGGTGGGCCGGCTGGTCCTCGACCGCAACCCGGACAACGTCTTCGCCGAGGTCGAGCAGGCCGCGTTCTCGCCGAACAACTTCGTGCCAGGCATCGGCCCGTCCCCGGACAAGATGCTCCAGGGCCGCCTGTTCGCCTACGCGGACGCCCACCGCTACCGGCTCGGCGTCAACCACACCCAGCTGCCGGTGAACGCCCCGAAGGCGGTCGACGGCGGCGCGGACAACTACGGGCGGGACGGCTTCATGGCGACCCGCAACGGCTCCCGCCACGACAAGAACTACGAGCCCAACTCGTACGCGGGCCCGGCCCAGACCGACGCCGCGCTCTCCGCGCCGCTCGCGATCCACGGCTGGACCGGCACCCACGCGGCGCCCGAGCACGCCAAGGACGACCACTTCTTCCAGGCGGGCGAGCTGTACCGGCTCATGTCCGAGGAGGAGAAGCAGCGTCTCGTCGCGAACATCGCGGGCGGCCTCTCCCAGGTCACCCGCGAGGACGTGATCGAGAAGAACCTGGCCCACTTCCACGCCGCCGACACCGACTACGGCAAGCGCGTGGCGGAAGCGGTCCGCGCCCTGCGCGAGGACTGAGGGCCCGTCAGCCGGCGCGCGGAGCATCCGTGGGAGGTCCGCTCCGCGCGCCGGGACGCGTCCCCGACACCGTGAACCCGCCGTCCGGGCGGACAGCACGCTGTCGCGGACGCGACCCGAACCCGCGCCGCGCGACCCGATGAGGGGTGGTCGCGCGGCGTGGCCCCACCCTGTCCCCACGGCCCACGCGCCCGGCATGAACCGGCGCGGGCCGCGGGGGTGTCCGGACACCCATCCGCCGGACGCTCCCCGGGGGCAGGCCGTGGCGAGGACCGCGGCGGAAGAGCGATGCCAGTGCGGTGGTGAAGGCCGCCGGACCCTCTCCGACGTGACGTGAGGTGCGCCGGCGCAGCCGATCGCCCCGCCGCGGTCCCAGCCCGTCACTCCCGGAGCCCGCTCCGGGAACCACAGACTCCGCCCGGCGGTGCGAACGTCCTGTCGCGCCAGCCTCGCACCGTCGGGCGGCACCACGTCCCCCTCCCCCGGTTTCCCGGCCCGGGCAGGTGTCGGTTTACGGTCCCGTACATCCTGCTCGTCGATCAGGGCTCGGCCTTCGCACAGAGGCCGGGCCCTGATCCATGTCCGGCACCCGCACAGCGGGCCCCCGGGCGTGCGGGCGCCCTGGGCTCACCGCGGCGGGTCCTCCCCCGTGAGCCCGTCCACGGACTCGCGGACGAGGTCGGCGTGGCCCGCGTGGCGGGCGTACTCCTCGACCAGGTCCAGGAGGATACGGCGCAGATTGGGGCGCTCACCGCTGGGGGTGGTGAAGGCGCCGAGCTTCTCCAGTCCGCCCGTGCGCAGTGCCTCGTCGACGACGGCACGGGAGCGGGCGACGGACTCCCGCCAGAGGGCGCGCAGTTGCTCCGGGGTGTCCTCGGCGGCGGAACGGTAGTCCCAGTCGGGTGTGGCGTCCCAGTCGACCGTGGCCCAGGGAGGACCGACGGGGGTGCCGAGCCAGAGGCGTGCGAAGTGGCTGTCCTCCACATGCGCCAGGTGCTTGAGGAGGCCGCCCAGGGTGACGGCGGACGCGCCGAGGGTGGCGCGCAGGCCCTCGGCGTCCAGGCCGGAGCACTTCCAGGCCAGGGTCGCCCGCCGGCGCTCCAGGGCACCGAGGACGGCCGCCGCCTCGGTGCCGGCGAGCGGGGGTTCGGGCCAGGTCTCGCCCGGTGGTTCGGTCATGGCCGCAGACCTTAGCGGCCGGCCTCGGGCGGCCCGTGGCCGGCCCGTGAGCCCGGCGGGGTGGCGCGGCGCGGGGGCTTCCCGGGGCCGGGCAGGGGGATCGCGGCGGAACGCCCGAGGGCCCGTTCCACGGGTGCGGAACGGGCCCTCGGGGGAACAGGCGCGGGGTCAGACCTTCAGGGGCTTGATCGCCGTCGGGGCGTGGCCCGGCTCGGTGGCCAGCTCCTCGAACTCGGAGATGTCGCTGATGTCCATGGTGCGGCTCATCGAGATATTGGTGATCCGCTCCAGGATCGCCTCGACCACGACCGGGACCCGGTACTCCGCCGCGAGCTTCTTCGCCTGCTCCAGGGCGGGCAGCAGCTCGTCCGGCTCGGTGACGCGGATCGCCTTGCAGCCGAGTCCCTCGACGACCTTGACGTGGTCCACGCCGTAGACGCCGAGTTCGGGCGCGTTGATGTTCTCGAACTCCAGGTTGACCTGGAAGTTGATGTCCAGTCCGATCTGCGCCTGGCGGATCAGGCCCAGGTAGCTGTTGTTGACCAGGACGTGGACGTAGGGGATGCGGTGCTGGGCGCCGACCGCCAGCTCCTCGATCATGAACTGGAAGTCGTAGTCGCCGGAGAGGGCGACGACCTGCGCCTCGGGGTCGGCCTTGGCGACGCCGAGCGCGGCCGGGACGGTCCAGCCGAGGGGGCCGGCCTGGCCGCAGTTGATCCAGTGGCGCGGCTTGTAGACGTGCAGCATCTGCGCGCCGGCGATCTGGGAGAGGCCGATGGTGGTGACGTAGCGGGTCTCCGGGCCGAAGGCCCGGTTCATCTCCTCGTAGACGCGCTGCGGCTTCAGCGGCACGTTGTCGAAGTGGGTGCGCCGCTGGAGGGTGGCCTTGCGCTCCTGCGCGGAGGCGATCCAGGCGGAGCGGTCGGGCAGTTTCCCGGCCGCCTTCAGCTCGCGCGCGACCTCGACGAACAGCTCCAGGGCGGCCTTCGCGTCGGAGGCGATGCCGTAGTCCGGGGCGAAGATCTTGCCGATCTGGGTGGGCTCGATGTCGACGTGGACGAACTTTCGCTCGCCGCGGTAGACGTCCAGCTTGTAGCCGGTGTGGCGGTTGGCCCAGCGGTTGCCGATACCGAGGACGAAGTCCGACTCCAGGAAGGTCGCGTTGCCGTAGCGGTGCGAGGTCTGGACGCCGACCATGCCCGCGTTCAGCTCGTGGTCGTCGGGCAGCGAGCCCCAGCCCATCAGGGTCGGGATGACGGGGGTGCCGGTGATCTCGGCGAACTCGACCAGCAGGCCGGTGGCGTCGGCGGTGATGACCCCGCCGCCGGCGACGATCAGCGGGCGCCGAGACTCCAGCAGGAAGCCGATCGCCTTCTCGATCTGGGCGCGGGTCGCGGCGGGCTTGTAGACCGGCAGCGGCTCGTAGGTCTCCGGGTCGAACTCGATCTCGGTGAGCTGGACGTCGATGGGCAGGTCGATGAGGACCGGGCCGGGGCGGCCGGAGCGCATCAGGTGGAACGCCTGCTGGAAGACGCCCGGGACCTGCGCGGCCTCCAGGACGGTGGTGGCCGCCTTGGTGACCGGGGCGGCGATCGAGGCGATGTCGACGGCCTGGAAGTCCTCTTTGTGGATCACGTGGGTGGGCGCCTGGCCGGTGATGCAGAGGATCGGGATGGAGTCGCCGATGGCCGAGTACAGGCCGGTGATCATGTCGGTGCCGGCCGGGCCCGAGGTGCCGATGCAGACGCCGATGTTCCCCGGGTGGGTGCGGGTGTAGCCCTCCGCCATGTGGGACGCGCCCTCGACATGGCGGGCGAGGGTGTGGTCGACACCGCCCCCCTCCTGGAGCGCCTTGTAGAAGGGGTTGATCGCGGCGCCCGGCACTCCGAACGCGTGGGTGACGCCTTCACGCTTGAGGATCTCAACGGCCGCTCGGGCGGCGGTCATACGAGGCATGGGGTGCTCCTGCTCCGGCCTTCGGGATCGGGCTCTGTCGCGCCACCTGAGAGCGGCGGTCCCGCGTCGGCGTTCTGTCAGTTTTCCGTATTACGGAAGTACAGTTCTGCTATACGGAAGCAATTTAGAACGTTGCCGATGCGCCGTCAAGGGACCGCCCGCCGGACGGACACCCGGGGAACGCGCACGCGGACGAGCACAGCGGCGAACACCCCGGCGAACACCCCGGCGAACGCCCCGGCGAACGCACCGCGCACCAGGGCGCCGCCGGGGCGCACGAGGGGGCGCAGTCCGGGAAGTGCCTCGCCAACCGCGCGCCGGTGGTGGACGATGGACCGGTACCGCCCCCGGGGAGGGCGGACGAAGGACCCGGGTTCCCGGCCGCAGCCGGCCCCGGAGGAAGGTGCCACGATGATCGAGAGCGTGCCGGTCCGCTGCCCGTCCTGCCGGCGCGACCATCTGTACGCGCCGCCGGTCTATCCGTGCGCCTGCGGAGCCCCGCTCGTCCCGCCGCTGCTCCCGGGCGCGCCGCCGGTGCCGATCGTCCACCGCACCTGGACGGACGACTGGGTGACGGTCCACTGCCCCGACTGCGACCGCCAGGACGCGTGGCCGCAGCCTGAACTGGGCTGCCCCTGCGGGACGGTGCTGCGGATCGCGGTCCGCCCGGTGGGCGCGTCCGTGCCGCCCGCCCCGGCGGAGACCGGCTCGGCGCCCCACCTCCTCACGCCGGACGGGGAGCCCTCCGACGAACACCGCGCGGCGGCCGTACCCGGCCCCGCGCACATCCCCCTGCCCCGCACCTCCGCCCGCCCCCGCCCCACCTTCCGCCCGGTCACCATCCGCACCGCGCGCGACGCGGTCACGGCGGCGGCGATGTATCTGCGCTGGCTCGGCTTCACCGACGTCCTCCAGCCCGACCAGCGCCCCCTCTCCGGCATCGATCTGCGCGGTTCCGGGGTCGTCGCCCAGGTCGACGCCTCGACCCGGCCCGCCACCCTGCGCGATGTCGAGTGCCTCTGGCTGAACGGCCTCAACGCGTCGGCGCAGAGCGTCTTCTTCTCCCTCGCGGGCTACGCGGACGCGGCCCGCGCCCGTGCGGACGCCCTGGGCGTCCCCCTGTTCGTCATGGACCTCACGGGCTCCCCGCAGCCGGTGAACGCCCCCGCCGACGAACTGATCGCCCGCGCGGTCTGAGCGGCGAGGCGTCCGCCACCCGCCGCGCCGCGCGACTGGCAGGGACGCGCTGACGCGCCCGGGCCGGACACCTCCCAGGGGTCCGCGTCGCCGCCGGGCGGCTGGTGCCGCGGACCGACGACGGCCGGCACGGTTCAGCCCCCGTAGCGGCCGCGCAGTTCGACCTTGCGGACCTTGCCGCTCACCGTCATCGGGAAGGTGTCCAGGACCTCCAGGCGGCGGGGCACCTTGTAGTGGGCCAGGCGCTCGCGGCAGAAGGCGGTGATCTCCTCCAGGGTGGGCGCGTCGGCCGGGTCGCGCGGGATCACGCACGCGAGGATCTCCTCGCCGTACCGCTCGTCGGGGACCCCGACCACCTGCACATCGGCGATCTTCGGGTGGGCGTAGAGGAACTCCTCGATCTCGCGCGGGTACACGTTCTCCCCGCCCCGGATGATCATGTCCTTGATGCGGCCGACGATCTGGACGCAGTCGTCCTCGCGCATCACCGCGAGGTCGCCGGTGTGCATCCAGCGGCCCGCGTCGATCGCCTCGGCGGTCTTCTCCGGCTCCTCCCAGTAGCCGAGCATCACGCTGTAGCCGCGGGTGCACAGTTCGCCGGCCTCGCCGCGCGGCACGGTGGTGCCGGTGACCGGGTCGACGATCTTGACCTCGACGTGCGGCAGCACCCGGCCGACGGTGGCGGTGCGCCGCTCCAGGTCGTCGTCGCGCCGGGTCTGGGTGGAGACGGGCGAGGTCTCGGTCATGCCGTAGCAGATCGACACCTCGGCCATGTGCATCTCCCCCACGACCCGCTTCATCACCTCGACGGGGCAGGGCGATCCGGCCATGATCCCGGTGCGCAGGCTGCTGAGGTCGTAGGCGGCGAAGTCGGGGAGGTTCAGCTCGGCGATGAACATGGTCGGCACGCCGTAGAGGGAGGTGCAGCGCTCCTGCTGCACGGCGCGCAGGGTGGCCGCCGGGTCGAAGGAGGGGGCGGGGATCACCATGCAGGCGCCGTGTGACGTGGCGGCGAGATTGCCCATGACCATGCCGAAGCAGTGATAGAAGGGTACCGGCAGGCAGACGCGGTCCTGCTCGGTGTAGCCGAGGGTCTCCCCCACGAAGTAGCCGTTGTTGAGGATGTTGTGGTGGGAGAGGGTGGCGCCCTTGGGGAAGCCGGTGGTCCCGGAGGTGTACTGGATGTTCACCGGGTCGTCGCACGACAACTCGGCTTCGCGCGCCGCCAGTTGGGCGTCGGTGACGTCCCGGGCCGCGTCGAGCAGCTGGTCCCGGGACCCGTCGCCGATGAAGTGCGCGGACCGCAGGCCGGGGACGGAGCCGCGCACCGATGCCACCATGGCGCGGTAGTCGCTGGTCCTGTGGGTCTGTGAGGCGATCAGGACCGAGACCCCGGCCTGGTTGAGGACGTACTCCAGCTCATGGGCCCGGTAGGCGGGGTTGATGTTGACCAGGACGGCGCCGACGCGGGCGGTGGCGTACTGGACCATCACCCAGTCCGAGCAGTTGACGGCCCAGATGCCGACCCGGTCCCCCTTGGCGACGCCGAGTCCGAGGAAGCCGCGGGCGAGCTGCCGCACGGCCCCTGCGAACTCGGCGTAGGTCCACCGGGTGCCCTCGGCGACGTCGACCAGGGCCTCCCGGTCCGGCCAGCGGGCCGCCGTGCGGTCCAGGTTCGCCCCGATGGTCTCGCCGAGGAGGGGCGTGGCGGAGGTGCCGTGGGCGTAGGAGGGCGGCGGGCCGGTGGGAGCGCTGGTGGTGTCGCTCAACGGAGGTCTCCTTCGGTGTACTCGGCGGTCGAGCCCTCGGCCGTCAGCCGGCGCAGCTCGACCCTGCGGATCTTCCCGGACACGGTCTTGGGCAGGTCGGCGAACTCGATCCGCCGGACGCGCTTGTAGGGCGCGAGGACGGCCCGCGCGTGGGCGAACAGCACCTTCGCGGTGTCGGGGCCGGGCTCCCAGCCGTCCGCCAGGACGATGTACGCCTTCGGGACGGCGAGCCGCACCGGGTCGGGCGCGGGGACCACGGCCGCCTCGGCGACGGCCTCGTGCTCCAGGAGGGCGCTCTCCAGCTCGAAGGGGCTGATCTTGTAGTCGCTGGCCTTGAACACGTCGTCGGAGCGGCCCACATAGGTGAGGTAGCCGTCCGCGTCCCGGGAGCCGATGTCGCCGGTGCGGTAGTAGCCCCCGGCCATCGCCTCGGCCGTGCGCTCGGGGTCGCCGTGGTAGCCGGTCATCACGCCGACCGGGTCGTCCGACAGGTCGACGGCGATCTCGCCCTCCTCGGCGCCGGGTTCGCCGGTGACCGGGTCGAGGAGGGTGATGGTGTACCCGGGGCCGGGGCGTCCCATGGAGCCCGTCTTCAGCGGCTGGCCGGGGCTGTTGGAGACCTGGACGGCGGTCTCGGTCTGGCCGAAGCCGTCCCGGATCGTGACGCCCCAGGCCCGCCGGACGGTCTCGATGACCTCGGGGTTCAGCGGCTCGCCCGCCGCGACGACCTCGCGCGGCGGGACGGCCAGGGCGCTCAGGTCGGCCTGGATGAGCATGCGCCACACCGTCGGCGGGGCGCAGAAGCTGGTGACACCGTGCCGGTCCATCTCGGCCATCAGGCGGGCCGCGTCGAAGCGGGTGTAGTGGTGCACGAAGACGGTCGCCTCGGCGTTCCAGGGGGCGAAGAGGTTGGACCAGGCGTGCTTGGCCCAGCCGGGCGAGGAGATGTTCAGGTGCACGTCGCCGGGGCGCAGGCCGATCCAGTACATGGTGGCGAGGTGGCCCACGGGGTAGGAGACGTGGGAGTGCTCGACGAGTTTGGGCCGGGCGGTGGTGCCGGAGGTGAAGTAGAGCATCAGCGGGTCGCCGGCCCGGGTCGGCCCGTCCGGTGCGAACGCTTCGGGGGCGGTGGCGTTCTCCGCGTACGGCAGCCAGCCGGCCACGGGCGGGCCGACGGCGATCCGGGTGTAGGCGCCGGGGACCTCGTCGAACTTGGCGGCGTCGGCGGAGCGCGCCAGGACGTGCCGGACCCGGCCGCGGTCGACGCGGTCGCGCAGATCGGCGGGGCCGAGCAGCGGGGTCGCGGGGATCACGACGGCCCGCAGCTTCATCGCGGCGAGGGCGGTCTCCCACAGTTCGGCCTGGTTGCCGAGCATCACGAGGATCCGGTCGCCGGCGGCGACGCCCCGCGCGCGGAGCCAGTTCGCGGTGCGGTTCGACCGGGCCGCGAGCTCCGCGAAGCCCACCCGGGTCTCGGTGCCGTCCTCCTCGACGAGGTGCAGGGCGGTGCGGTCGTTGCCCTCGGCGATGGCGTCGAACCAGTCCAGCGCCCAGTTGAAGTGCTCGAACCGGGGCCAGGCGAAGTGCTCCCGGGCCGCCGCCCAGTCCTCCCGGTGCCGCAGCAGCAGGTCCCGTGCGGCCCGGAACCTCTCCGTCGCACTGCCAGACGTCATGGTCGCTCTCCTCGGTGGCGGTGGTGCGCGTGCGGGAGGCCCCGCGCGCGCACGCTCGTTGCGGAACCCGACGCCGCCATCGTGTAATCGGTGACGCGGGTCTCACCACCCCCGGACGGGGGTGTCGTCCGGAAGGCGGCCGACGGTGGCCGGCAGGAGGTACAACGCGTGACCGGATCCGTCGAAGCGGTCGAGCTGGGGGCGGCGCTGCTGCGGCTGCGGCGGGCGACCGGCCTGCCCGTCGCCTTCGGCGGGCTGCTGCCCGCCGGTGCCCGGCCGGGCGGGCCGCTGCGGCTGTCCGCGCTGACGGGTGCGGAGACGGGCGCACTGCGCGGGCTGGCGATCCGGGGCGGCAACGGGCTCGGCGGCCGGGCGATGGCCCTGGCCCGGCCGTGCGCGGTGACCGACTACCCCGAGGCGCGCACCATCACCCACGACTACGACGGGCCGGTGGCGGCGGAGGGCCTGCGCTCGGTGGTGGCCGTGCCGGTGGTGGTGCGGCGCACGGTCCGGGGTGTGCTCTACGGGGCGCTGCGCAGCCCGCACGTCCTCGGCGACCGGGTGCTGGACGCGGTGGCGGCGGCGGCGCGGGACGTGGAGCAGGCGCTCGCCGTCGCGGACGAGGCGCGGGCCGTCCGTGCGGCGGCCGGGGACGAGGCGCGGGCCCTTCTCGCGGCGGCCGGGGCGGCGGCCCCTGCCGAGGGCGTTCCGCCGGGCGCGTGGGAGACCGTCCGCGAGGCCCACGGCGCCCTCCGCGCCCTGGCCCCGCGCATCACGGACCCGGCCCTGCGGGACGAACTCCTCGCGGTCTGCGGCCGCCTGGCCACGGCCTCCGCACCCCGCGGCCCCGCGGGCCCGGGCCTCGGCGGGGTGGCCCTGACACCGCGCGAGCTGGACGTCCTCGCCTGCGTCGCCACCGGCACGACCAACGCGAGGGCGGCGGCCCGGCTGGGCCTGCGCCCCGAGACCGTCAAGAGCTACCTCCGCTCCGCGATGCGCAAACTCGGCGCCCGCACCCGCCTGGAGGCGGTGACGGCGGCCCGGCGGGCGGGGGCCCTGCCGTAGGGTTGCCCACCGTGACCGGACCCGGATTCGTCGCCTGGCCCCCCGCCCCGATCAGGACCGAGCGGCTCCTCCTCCGCGAGTCCGAGGCCCGGGACCGCCCGCGGTTCATCGAGCTGTTCGCCTCCCCGGAGGTGGGCACGTACCTCGGCGGCCCCCGCCCCCGGGCCGACCTCGAACGGGCGGTACCCGCGATACCCGGGCGGCGCCCCGGCCTCTTCGTGGTCGACCTCGACGGCACGATGACCGGCACGGTCACCCTCGACCGACGCACCCCGGACCGCCCGGGCCACCTCGGTCCGTCCGCCGGGGCGGCCGAACTCGGCTGTCTGTTCCTGCCGGAGGCGTGGGGACACGGCTGCGCCGCCGAGGCGTGCGCGGCGGCCCTCGCCTGGTTCGCGACCGCCCTTCCCCACGGGTCCGTCGTCTTCCGCACCCGGACCGCCAACTCCCGCGCGCTGCGCCTCGCGCTGAAGCTGGGCTTCACCGAGCGGGAGCGCTTCGAGGAGTTCGGGGCGGAGCAGTGGTCCGGCGTCCGGCCGCCGGCCGCGCCGGCCGGTTGAACCCGGCTCGTCGCGGGTCCGGATACGCTGGACTCCGCTTCCCGAACGAGGACGGTCCGGCGGCGCGCCGGCCCGTCACGGTATGCACGAACAGGCCGGGGCCGGCCTCGACCACAGGACTGCCGATGAGCACAGCCGCCGACTACGGCAATGTGGATCCCGAAAGGGCTCTCAAGTACGCCGTCCAGCACATCAAGGGCGACCGCGCCCAGATCATCGAGGGAATCATCGAACCCGTGACACCCACCTGGGACCACGAAGCGGCGGCGGAGTCGATCCGGGACCAGATCCGCCCGCGTGCCCGGGAGCTGGGATGCGTGACCGGGTCGGGGAACCTCGACCTCCCCGGGTCGTCCAACTGGTACGTGCCCGACATCGCGGTCGTCCCCGCGGCCCAGGCGAAGGGCGCGACCGCCCTGCTGCCCGAGGACACCCTGCTCGTGGTGGAGGTGACCTCGGAGTCCAACCGGGACACCGACCTCGTCGTCAAGCGACGGCGCTACGCCGAGTACCACGCCCCGCTCTACCTCCTGGTCGACCGCCAGGAGCAGAGCGTCACCCTGTTCGGGGAGCCCGGGCGGCTGGGCTACACCAAGGTCGACGGTCCTCACCCGTTCGGAGCGGTGATCCGGCTGCCCGAGCCGTTCGGCATCGACCTGGACACGGCCGAACTGGGCTGACGCGCCCCCGGCCTGCCCGTTCAGTCGCGCACCGCGCCCTCCCTCACGTCCCCCGGCAGGTCCGGGTGGAGGAGGGTCAGGGTGCGGTGGGCCTCTTGCTCCAGGGCCGTGCGCTGGGGGCGGGTGAGGGGGATGAAGGGCTCCAGGGTGAGGACCGCCGTGGACATGGTGGTGTCGGTGCGCCAGAGGCCCGCGACGAAGCCGTCCAGCAGGAAGGTGCGGAAAGCCTGGTTGCCCTTCCAGGTACGGGGCTTGTGCTCGGCGGAGACGACGCGGGTGCGGTCCGCGTGGGAGAGGAGGAGGTTGTCGAACTCGGGCAGCAGGCGCGGCGGGGCAGGGGTGGCCGGGTCGGGGCGGGGAGCGTCGGGGAGGTCGAAGAGTTCGGTGCCCCGGGCGTCGTGGAAGACGAGGAGATCGGGGCGGAGCCGCTCGAAGACCTCCCGCGTCCGGGTCAGGCCGGCCCACGTCTGGAAGTCCTTCACCGAGGCGGGGCCGAAGGCGGCGAGGTAACGCAGGACGGTGCCGTCCGCGTCCGGAGTCTCCTCGGCCCGGCGGCCGAACCAGTGCTCGGCGGTGGTCAGCGCGACCTGGCCGCTCCTCCCCCACAGGCCGCGCGGGGTGACCTGGACCAGCGGCAGGAGGCAGCGTGCGGCGACGGAGAGGGCGGGCGGGTCGGCGTCGGGCCAGTGGACGGTCAGGGCGTCCCGCAACTGGGCCATGGTGCGCGGGTGTTCCTCGACGAGTTCACGGGACAGCCGGGCCAGGCGCGGCAGGTCGACCCCGGACAGCCGCCCCCGGAACTGGTGCAGTTCGCGGTCGCGGGCGGGCTGGACGAGGGGGCGCAGGCCCAGGCAGTCGTCGGCGGTGTGGGTGTGGATGGTGGACCGCAGGGTGACCATCCGGGCCACGGTCCGGTCGGCCATGGCGGTGGAGAGCGTCTCGGGGTCGAAGCCGTCGAGGCGGGCGGCGAGGGCGAGATAGGGCGGCTTGACGTTCTGCGCCTGGAGTCCGACGAGGTGCGTCACGGCTGCCACCGGGTCCATGTCCGCGCGTTCCAGCAGGAGTTGGCGGGCCAGCGTGGCGCGGTTGAGCGCGCGCGTGCCGAGCACGGGGTGCGGGTGCGAGGTCTTCGTCGCCATGGCCGTACGCTACCGAGCCCTGCGGACAGGGGCCGGCGGACAGGGGCTGTCCGCTACGAGGTCCCGGTCCCGCCCGGCCCCCGCCCTGGTCGGTCCGGCTCAGGTGCCGTTGATCAGGCGGTCGACGGCCGCCGTGCCGGAGGACTTGTAGCCCGCGGTCATGGCCCGCGCCAGGCCGGGCCGGGCGACGCCGGGCTCGGGGGACGACGGCGGCGGCCCGGGCCGCGCCGGGGCCTGGGGTTCCGCGCCCGGAGTGGGCAGGGGGAGGGGTGGGGGCAGGGGGACGAGGCCGGCGGGGGCGGCGGCCTCGGCGGCCGGCGGGACCGGCCCGGCAACGACGGACTCGGGGGCGACGGACTCGGGGGCGACCGCGCGCGGCACGGCCACGGCCCCGGCCACGCCCCTGGGGGCGACGGCAGCCACCGGCCCCGCCGGCACCCCCGCCAGCATCGGCGCCGCCGCCTCCGGCACCGGCGGCGGCGACGGGGCCGTCACCCGCTGCCCGTAGAGGACCTGCTCCATCGCCCCGACGAGCAGCCGCACATCCGGCTCCGGACGCACCACCAGCCGGACGAACCGGCTGGAGCTGCCGATCTTGTTGCCGCACTCGCGGATCAGGACACCGTGCTCGGCGAGCAGCCGGTCACGCAGGATGGTTCCGTCGGCGCCCTCGGGCAGGCGCACATAGACGAAGTTGCCCTGGGAGGGGTAGACGGTGAGGCCCGGCAGCTGGGCGAGCGTCCTGGTCATGTCGTGGCGGTCCCGGCAGACCTGCCGCAGGCTTCGCAGGTACTCCCGGCCGTGCTCGGCGAGCATGAACACCACGGTCTCCGCGAAGGAGTTGAGGTTCCACTTGGGCAGCGCGGCCCGCACCCGGCCGGCGAGGGCCGGGTTGGCAACGAGGTAGCCGAAACGGACGCCGTGCAGGCCGAAGTTCTTGCCCAGGCTCCGCAGCACGATCACATTGGGCCTCAGGACCGCCTCGGCGACCACGCTCACCTCGGGCCCCTCGTCGGCGAACTCCAGGAAGGACTCGTCCACGACCACCAGATCGAGGTCGTGGAGCTGGTCGAGGAGGGAGAGGACCTGGTGTCTGGTGAGCAGCCCGCCGTCGGGGTTGTTCGGGTTGCAGACGACGGCGACGCGCGAGCCCCGGCTGCGGATGAAGCGGACGAACGCGTCCACGTCGAGGGCGAAACCGCGCGCCTCGGGCAGCAGGAGCATGTCGACGCGCTTGCCGGTCTCCATCGGCTGGTCGGTCCACCGTCCGAAGGTCGGCACCGGCACGGCCAGGGACTCGCGGACGAGGAGGTGGTCGATCCAGGTGATCAGCTCGGTGGAGCCGTTGCCCATCGCGACGGTCTGCGGGTTGAGCCCGAGGACCCGGCACAGCTCGGCGGTGACGGTCTCGGCGCTGCTCGGGTAGTACGTGAGGATGTCCCGCAGCCGGGCGCCGAGTTCGTCGAACATGGCGGGTGTGGGGAAGTACGGATTGCAGGGGATGCAGAAGTCGGTGATCTCCCCGCCGCCCGCCCCGCCCGCCCGGCTGAGGGTGAAGTACGAGGGACTGTGCGCGGTACTCGCGCGGAACAGTGCGGTGACGTTGCTGCCGGCCACGACATGCCTCCCGGGGACTGCCTGCTGCTGCCCGTTCCTCGCACCGGCGGCGGGCCCGCCCCGGCCGACGGGTGGTACGGGCGGGGGCGCCCGGGCGTTCAGCGGAGGCGGAAGTGTCCCGGGGGCGGGTCCGGAAGCCCGGCGTCCGGCGGGCGGCGGTGACCGTGGCGGTTGCGGCGGTGGCGGTTTCAGGAGCGGAGCGTCCGGAGGCCGGGCGCCGGGAGGTCCGCGAAGAGGGCGTCCAGCGGGGCCGGGACGTGGTCCGGGGCGAGGGCCTCGACGAGGACCCGGCCGTAGTGGATCTTGCGGCCCTTCTTGGTGCCCAGGAAGCGGCGCAGCTGCTGCTCCGGGGCGCGGCCCTGCTGGGCGGGCTGGCGCAGGAAGGTCTCCAGCGCGCGCACCTCGCCCTCGTCCCGGATCAGTCCGGTCACCCGGGCGGCGCCGAGGACGCGGATGAGTTCGTCCTCCAGGTCCGCCGCGCAGACGTGGAAGGAGGCGCCGGTCCCGTCCAGGGCGCGGGCGTAGTAGGGGCGTTCGCGTTCGTCGCAGAGTCCGGTGAGGCGCAGGCCGAGACCGGCCGGGCCGAGGAGGCGGGCGAAGCGGCCGACGCTCATCGCGCCGCCCATCGGCAGGACGCAGACGCCCTCGGCGGCCAGGTCCCGGCCGCGGGCCCCGGCCAGGGCGTCGACCGCGGCGGCGTCGCTCGGGCCTTCGAGGAGGACGACGGTACGGACGGGCAGCCGGGCGGCCAGCTCACGTGCGCCTCCGTCCGGGCCGCCGGGACCGTCGGGACCGCCGGGACCGCCGGCCGCCCAGGCGGTGACCGCGTCCCGGAACGCGTCCATGTCCGTGCCGGTGCTCACGATGTGCGTCATACGACGAGTCTGGTCCGCGTACGGCCGTGGCGGTAGCGGATTACGCGGCGGGGACGCCCACAGCCCCGGGGCGGGCCCGGCGCGGGGCGCGGGCCGAGCCGCCGTGCGGACCCGGGCGCGTCGCCCGGCCCGGCCGGGCTCAGGCCACCGACCCGATGCGCCCCGCCACCGTGTCCGGCCCGTCGTGGTGGATCGGCGTGTGTGCCCCGGTGAGGGAGACGCCCGACCCCCCGCGCCGGGTCGCGACGATCTCCGCCGCGATGGAGACCGCGGTCTCCTCCGGGGTGCGCGCCCCCAGGTCGAGCCCGATCGGGGAACGCAGCCGGGCGAGTTCGAGTTCGGTGACGCCGACCTCCCGCAGGCGCCGGTTGCGGTCCTCGTGGGTGCGGCGGGAGCCCATCGCGCCGACGTAGGCGACGGGCAGCCGCAGCGCGCGTTCCAGCAGCGGGACGTCGAACTTGGCGTCGTGGGTGAGGACGCACAGCACGGTGCGTCCGTCCACGGCGGTGGCGTCCAGGTAGCGGTGGGGCCAGTCGACGACGATCTCGTCCGCGTCGGGGAAGCGGGTCGGGGTCGCGAAGACGGGCCGGGCGTCGCAGACGGTGACGTGGTAGCCGAGGAACTTGCCGGCGCGCACCAGCGCGGAGGCGAAGTCGATGGCCCCGAAGACGATCATGCGAGGCGGTGGGACGCTGGACTCGACCAGCAGGGTCAGGGGCTGTCCGCAGCGGGAGCCGTCCGCGCCGATGGCGACGGTGCCGGTGCGGCCGGCGTCCAGCAGGGCCGCGGCCTCCCCGGCGGCGGTCCGGTCCAGCTCGGGGTGGCCGCCGAGGGTGCCCTCGAATCCTCCGCCCGGCCGGACGAGCAGGGCCCGGCCGGCCAGGTCGGCGGGTCCGTCGGTGATCCGGGCGACCGCCGCCGCCTCCCCGCGGGCGGCGGCGGCCAGCGCGGCCGCGAACACCCCCCGGGCGGGGGCGTCGGCGGGGACCGGGGTGACGAGGACGTCGATCACGCCGCCGCAGGTCAGGCCCACGGCGAAGGCGTCCTCGTCGCTGTAGCCGAAGCGTTCCAGGACGGTCCGGCCGTCCTGGAGCGCCTGGGTGCACAGCTCGTACACCGCGCCTTCCACGCATCCGCCGGAGACCGAGCCGATCGCGGTGCCCTCGCTGTCGACGGCGAGCGCGGCCCCGGGCTGCCGGGGCGCGCTGCCGCCGACCGCGACGACCGTGGCGACGGCGAAGGCGCGTCCCTGCTCGACCCACCGGTGGAGTTCTTCGGCGATGTCCAGCATCTGGGTCTCTCCTCGGGTTTCGGGTGTCGGAATCGGTGTCGGTGTCGGTGTCGGTGTCGGTGTCGGTGTCGGTGTGGGAGTGGGCTGTGCGGGGGGCGGTGCCGGTCAGCCGACCCCGAGCCAGCCCTCGATCGGACTGAGGGCGAAGTAGGCCAGGAAGACGGCCGTGAGCACCCACATCAGCCAGCCGATCTCGCGGATCTTGCCCTGGGCCGCCTTGATGACGACGTGGGCGATGACACCGGCCGCGATACCGGCGGTGATCGAGTAGGTGAACGGCATCAGCACGGTCGTCAGGAAGACCGGGATGGAGGTCGCCGAGTCGGTCCAGTCGATGTGCCGGGCGTTGGTCAGCATCATCGCGCCGATGACGACCAGCGCGGCCGCCGCGACCTGCGAGGGGATGAGCTGGGCCAGCGGGGTGAAGAACAGGCAGAGGGTGAAGCCGAGGCCGGTGACCACGCTGGCGAGGCCGGTGCGCGCGCCGTCGCCGACGCCCGCGGTGGACTCGATGAACACGGTCTGCCCGGACGCGCCGGCGATACCGCCGATCGCGCCGCCCGCGCCGTCCACGGCCAGGGCCCGGTTGAGGCCCGGCATCTTGCCCTTCTCGTCGGCGAGGTTGGCCTGCTGGCCGATGCCGATGATGGTGCCCATGGCGTCGAAGAAGCCGGCCAGGACCAGGGTGAAGACGATGACGCCGACGGTGATGCCGCCGATGTCGCCGATGCCGCTGAAGGAGACGTTGCCGAACAGCCCGAAGTCGGGGGCGCTGATGATGGAGCCGTTCAGCTCGGGCGCGTTGAGCCCGCCCCAGGCGTCGCGGTCCAGCCCGGCGAACTGGTGGACCAGGGCGGCGAAGACGGTGCCGCCGACGATGCCGATGAGGATGGCGCCGGGGACCCTGCGGACCTGGAGGACGAAGATCAGCAGCACGGTCACCGAGAAGCAGAGGACCGGCCAGCCGGTGAGCATGTCATGGGTGCCGAGCTGGATGGGCTTGGCCCCGGCGACGCCGCCCGGTCCGGGCATGGAGGTGACGAACCCGGCGGAGACCAGGCCGATGAGGCAGACGAAGAGGCCGATGCCCATCGTGATGGCGTGCTTCAGGGCGAGCGGTATCGCGTTCATGATCAGTTCGCGCAGGCCGGTGACGACCAGGAGCACGATGACCAGACCGTAGATCACGCACATGCCCATCGCGTTCGCCCAGGTCATCTCGGGTGCGACCTGGAAGGCGATGACGGCGGAGACGCTGAGTCCCGCGGCGAGGGCGAGCGGCACATTGCCGACGAGGCCCATGACGATCGTGGTGGCGGCCGCGGCGAACGCGGTGGCGGTGGTGAGCTGGTCGCCGTCGAGGCGACCGCCGTTGACGTCGGGGACCGAGAGGATCACCGGGTTGAGCAGGATGATGTACGCCATCGCCATGAAGGTGGTGATGCCGCCGCGGACTTCGCGCCCGACGGTGGAACCGCGCCGGGTGATGTGGAAGTACCGGTCGAGCCAGGATCTTCCGGCGGGCGGGCGCGTGCCGGCGCCGGCGTCTTCCGCCGTCGTCCGGGGCTCGGTGGACTGCTGGGTCATGGTGCCTACTCCCAAGGTTCACAGGGGCACCCGCCGTGGAGATTGTGGATGGCGGGATTTGGGAAGGTGCTTCGGCTGCACGACCCGGGGGACGGCCCGAGATGAACGTGCTCTGCGGGGTCTTGCGGTGACTGCGGTGGTGCGGTCGTACGGGTTCTGCGGTGGTGCGGTCGTACGGGTTCTGCGGTGGTGCGGACCGGTTCCGTCGCGGGCCCGGGAGCGGCCCGGGGGCCGCGACGGAACCGGGCGATCAGGTGCCGGTGAGGTGCTCGGGGCGTACCGGCGTCCGGTTGAGCTCCAGCCCGGTCGCGTTCCGGATCGCCGCGAGGACGGCCGGGGTGGACGACAGGGTGGGGGCCTCGCCGATGCCGCGCAGCCCGTAGGGAGCGTGCTCGTCGGCGAGTTCGAGCACATCGACCGGGATGGTCGGCGTGTCGAGGATGGTGGGGATCAGGTAGTCGGTGAACGACGGGTTCCTGACCTTGGCCGTCTTGGGGTCGACGATGATCTCCTCCATGACCGCCACACCCAGGCCCTGGGTGGTGCCGCCCTGGATCTGGCCGACGACGGACAGCGGGTTGAGCGCCTTGCCGACGTCCTGGGCGCAGGCCAGTTCGATCACCTTGACCAGGCCGAGTTCGGTGTCGACCTCGACGACGGCCCGGTGGGCGGCGAAGGAGTACTGGACGTGGCCGTTGCCCTGGCCGGTGCGCAGGTCGAACGCCTCGGTGGGGCGGTGGCGCCACTCGGCCTCGATCTCGACGGCCTCGTCCTCCAGCACGTCCGCCAGGGAGGCCAGTACCTCGCCGCCGTCGGTGACGACCTTGCCGCCCTCCAGGAGGAGTTCGGCGGTGGCCCAGGCCGGGTGGTAGGAGCCGAACTTGCGGCGCCCGATCTCCAGGACCTTCTCGCGGACCAGCTCACAGGAGTTCTTGACCGCGCCGCCGGTGACATAGGTCTGGCGGGAGGCCGAGGTGGAGCCGGCGGAGCCGACCTGGGTGTCGGCGGGGTGGATGGTCACCTGGGTGACGCCGAGTTCGGTGCGGGCGATCTGCGCGTGGACGGTGATGCCGCCCTGGCCGACCTCGGCCATCGCGGTGTGCACCACGGCGACGGGCTCGCCGCCGATGACCTCGATGCGCACCTTGGCGGTGGAGTAGTCGTCGAAGCCCTCGGAGAAGCCGACGTTCTTGATGCCGACCGCGTAGCCGACGCCGCGGACGACGCCCTCGCCGTGGGTGGTGTTGGAGAGGCCACCGGGCAGCGCGCGGACGTCGGCGCCCTCGGTGGTCTCCCACTGGCGCTCGGGCGGCAGCGGTCGGGACTTGACGCGGCGCAGCAGCTCGGCGACGGGCGCGGGCGAGTCCACCGGCTGGCCGGTGGGCAGCAGGGTGCCCTGCTCCATGGCGTTGAGCTGCCGGAGGGCGACCGGGTCCATGTCGAGGGCCTTGGCGAGCTTGTCCATCTGCGCCTCGTAGGCGAAGCACGCCTGGACCGCGCCGAAGCCGCGCATGGCGCCGCAGGGCGGGTTGTTGGTGTAGAGGGCGATCGCCTCGATGTCCACGTCCTCGACCACGTAGGGGCCGACGGAGAGGGAGGAGGCGTTGCCGACGACGGCCGGGGAGGCGGAGGCGTAGGCGCCGCCGTCCAGCACGATCCGGCAGCGCATGTGCGTGAGCTTGCCGTCCTTGGTCGCGCCGTGCTCGTACCAGAGCTTCGCCGGGTGGCGGTGGACATGGCCGAAGAAGGACTCGAAGCGGTTGTAGACGATCTTGACGGGCTTGCCGGTGCGCAGCGCCAGCAGGCAGGCGTGGATCTGCATGGACAGGTCCTCGCGGCCGCCGAAGGCGCCGCCGACGCCGGAGAGCGTCATCCGGACCTTCTCCTCGGGCAGGCCGAGGACGGGGGCGATCTGCTTCAGGTCGGAGTGCAGCCACTGGGTGGCCACGTACAGGTCGACGCCGCCGTCCTCGCCGGGCACCGCGAGGCCGGACTCGGGGCCGAGGAAGGCCTGGTCCTGCATGCCGAAGACGTACTCGCCGGTGACGATCACATCGGCGCGCTTCGCGGCCTCGTCGGCGTCGCCCCGGACGATGGGCTGGCGGTGGACGATGTTGGGGTGCGGGACGTGGCCCACGTGGTGGTCGTCGCGGCCGGGGTGCAGAAGCGGCGCGCCGGGGGCGGTGGCGGACGCCTCGTCGGTGACGACGGGCAGCTCCCGGTACTCCACCTTGATCTTGGCGGCGGCGCGGCGGGCGGTCTCGGGGTGGTCGGCGGCCACGAGGGCGACCGGCTCACCGTGGTGGCGGACCACACCGTTGGCGAGGACGGGGGTGTCCTGGATCTCCAGGCCGTAGTTCTTCACCTCGGTGGGCAGGTCCTCGTAGGTGAGGACCGCGTAGACGCCGGCCTGGGCCAGGGCCTCGGAGGTGTCGATGGAGACGATCTCGGCGTGCGCGACGGTGGAGCGCAGGATCTGGCCCCACAGCATGTCCTCGTGCCACATGTCGGAGGAGTACGCGAACTCTCCGGTGACCTTGAGGGTGCCGTCGGGGCGGAGGGTGGACTCGCCGATGCCGCCCCGGGTCTGCGAGCCCTGGGTGACCTCGGTCGGGGTGCCGGCGGGGGCCGTGGCGGCCCGTGGATTCAGCGCCATGATGGTCAGACCGCCTCTCCCTGGCGTTCCTGGCGGGCGGCCGCGAGGCGGACGGCGTCCAGGATCTTCTCGTAGCCCGTGCAGCGGCAGAGGTTGCCGGACAGGGCCTCGCGGATGTCCTCGTCGGTGGGCGAGGGGTTGTGCTCCAGCATCTCGTCGGCGGCGACCAGCAGGCCGGGGGTGCAGAAGCCGCACTGGACGGCGCCGGCGTCGATGAACGCCTGCTGGATCGGGGAGAGTTCGGTGCCCTCGCCGGTCTGCGAGTCGGTGCCCCTGGCCTGCCACTGCTGGGCGTCCTGGAGGCTGGTGCCCCCGGCGGCGGGCGCGCCGGAGCCGCAGGCGCCGGTGGCGCAGCCGCCGTGCTCGGCGCGCTGCTCACGCTGCCTGGCGAAGTCGGCGAGGCCCTCGACGGTCACGACCTCGCGGCCCTCGACCTGGCCCGCGGCGACGAGACAGGAGCAGACCGGGACGCCGTCCAGGCGGACGGTGCAGGAGCCGCACTCGCCCTGCTCGCAGGCGTTCTTGGAGCCGGGCAGGCCGAGGCGCTCGCGCAGCACGTAGAGGAGGCTCTCGCCCTCCCAGACGTCGTCCGCCTCCTGGCGGCGTCCGTTGACGGTGAAGTTGACGCGCATGCTTATGCCGCTCCTTCCAGCGTGCGGGCGGTGCCGCGGTACTGCTCCCAGGTCCAGCCGAGGGTGCGGCGGGCCATGATGCCGACGGCGTGGCGGCGGTACTTCGCCGTGCCCCGCACGTCGTCGATCGGGTTGCAGGCGCCGGAGGCCAGCTCCGCGAACTGCTTGGCGATCGAGGGGGTGATGATGGCGCCGCTGTCCCAGAAGCCGCCCTCGTCCAGGGCGGCGTTGAGGAAGTCCTCCGCCTCGCGGGCGCGGACCGGGGTGGGCGCGGCGGAGCCGATGCCGGTGCGCACGGTCCGGGTCTCGGGGTGCAGGGCCAGGCCGAACGCGCAGACCGCGATGACCATGGCGTTGCGGGTGCCGACCTTGGAGTACTGCTGCGGCCCGTCGGCCTTCCTGATGTGCACGGCGCGGATCAGCTCGTCCGGGGCGAGGGCGTTGCGCTTCACCCCGGTGTAGAACTCGTCGATCGGGATGAGCCGGGAGCCGCGCACCGACTCGGCCTCGACCTCGGCGCCCGCGGCGAGCAGCGCCGGGTGCGCGTCACCGGCCGGGGAGGCGGTGCCGAGGTTGCCGCCCACGCCGCCGCGGTTGCGGATCTGCGGGGAGGCGACGGTGTGCGAGGCGAGCGCCAGACCGGGCAGCTCGGCGCGCAGGTGCTCCATGATCTTCGTGTACGGGACGGAGGCACCCAGCCGGACGCTCTCGCCGCCGACCTCCCACTCGGTGAGCTCGCCGATGCGGTTGAGGTCCAGGAGGTACTCGGGCCGGCGGTGGTCGAAGTTGATCTCGACCATCACATCGGTGCCGCCCGCGATGGGCACTGCTGTGGGGTGCTCCGCCTTCGCGGCGAGCGCCTCCTCCCAGCTTGCGGGACGAAGGAAGTCCATGAATGGCTCTC
Source organism: Streptomyces sp. CNT372 (assembly GCF_000377145.1). NCBI lineage: Bacteria > Bacillati > Actinomycetota > Actinomycetes > Kitasatosporales > Streptomycetaceae > Streptomyces > Streptomyces sp. CNT372. The sequence goes on from NZ_KB897781.1 coordinate 118,475, forward strand.
TTCTGCTTGAGCTGCTGCTTGAGCGCTTCTGCTGAGCGTTCTGACGGGGTCCGTCGCAACGGGCCCGGGACGGCCGGCCCTCGACTGGATGTTCATGTGCTGTTCATGCGATGTGGTCCAGTACACAAGCGCCGACCGGCGGGGTGCAGTCACCGAAACCATGAAGGAGTTGGCTGGCCGCCTTCCTCGTCTTGTAGATTCGAACGAAAGACGGAGATCGGCAACCTCGCCGTTTCTTCCCGGAAACCGTGGCCATGCCTTCCGTCCGGTATCAGCCACGGGGCGAGCCTTCCCCGTCCGGTCCGGGCGAGCCCCACGGCCACCACGACGACCACCACGACGACGACACGACAGATCGGCGGCGACGACATGCGGCTGCGCGCACTCCTGGACACCGAGGCCCTGGGGCTGCGGCTGCTCGGCGGCGAGGACGAGCTCGACCGCGGGGTACGCGGGGTGATGACCACCGACCTCAAGGACCCGAGCCGCTATCTCTCCGGCGGCGAGCTGGTGCTCACGGGCCTGGCCTGGCGGCGCGGCCCGGAGGACTCGGAGCCCTTCGTACGCATCCTGGCGGGCGCGCAGGTGGCCGGGCTGGCGGCGGGCGAGGCGGAGCTGGGCGACATCCCGGACGATCTCGTCGAGGCGTGTTCGCGCCACCGGCTGCCGCTCTTCGCGGTGAACGAATCCGTTGCGTTCGCAACCATCACGGAGTACGTGGTCCGGCAGGTGTCGGGCGAGCGGGCCGGGGACCTCGCCGCCGTCGTCGACAGGCACAGGAGGCTGATGACCTCCGGTCCGGCGGGCGGCGGTCCGGACGCCGTCCTGGACCTCCTCGGCTCCGACCTGGACCTGCGGGCCTGGGTCCTCTCCCCCACCGGCCGGCAGATCGCAGGGGCCGGCGCGGACCTGCCGCCCGCCGCCGGGGCGGCCCTCGCCGGCGAGCACCTGGCCGCGGTCCGCGCGGGCCGCCGCGCCCCGCACCGGGTCTTGCTCGACGGCACCGCGTACTCCCTGTTCCCGGTCCGCAACACCGCGCGGGGCACGGCGCTTGCCGTCCGGGACGTGCGCGAGAGCGTCCTCGCGGACTGGCTGCTCGCCGTGGAGGCGGACGCCGGGGACTGGCCGGCCGCGCGGCTGGACCTGCTCCAGGGCGTCACCCAGCTGATCGCGGTGGAACGCGACCGGCGGGAGGCGGCGCGCACGGTGCGGCGGCGGCTGGCGCAGGAGGTGCTGGAGCTGGTCCAGGCGGGCGCCCCGCCCGCCGAGATCGCGGCCCGGCTGCGGGTGGCCGCGCCGGTGCTGCTGCCCGGCCTGGGCACGGCCCCGCACTGGCAGGTGGTGGTCGCCAGGGTGGACTGGGCCGCCGAACCGGAGGGCGGGTCCGGGGCGATGGCCCAGGCCCTGCTGGAGGAGGTCCTCGTCGACCCGGCCACCGGGGGCCCCGACCCGGCGGACCGGATCGCCGTCGCGCACACCGGCGAGGAGGCGATCGCGCTGGTGCCGCTGCCGGCGCTGGGCCCGGCGGGCCCGGAGTCCCCGGGCGCCCCCGGCGACGAGGGCACGGACGGCGCGGCGACCGGCGGGGCGCCGCCCGTCCACGCGGGGCTGCACGCGGACGCCCTGCTGGAGTCGGTGCGCGCCCCGCTGTCGGCGGGCCTCGCGGACGACGGGCGCCTCACCCTGGGCGTCAGCGCGACCGTGCACTCGGCGGAGGCGCTGCGCGGCGCGCTGGAGGAGGCCCGGCACGCCCGCCGGGTGGCGGCCGCCCGGCCCGGCCGGGTCTGCGCGGCGGGCCACCACGAGCTGGCCTCCCACGTGCTGCTGCTGCCGTTCGTCCCGGACGATGTGCGGCGCGCGTTCACGGCCCGGCTGCTGGACCCGCTGCGCGACTACGACCGGCGCCACCGGGCGGAGCTGATCCCCACCCTGGAGGCCTTCCTCGACTGCGACGGCTCCTGGACGCGCTGCGCGGCCCGGCTGCATCTGCACGTCAACACCCTGCGCTACCGGGTCGGCCGGATCGAGCAGCTGACCGGCCGCGATCTGTCCCGGCTGGAGGACAAGCTGGACTTCTTCCTCGCCCTGCGGATGTCCTGACGCCGATGCCCGGACGCCGTGTACCGGTGTCGGCCGCACGTCGCGGCGGGCTCGGGAGCGGCCCGTCGCGGCGGGCGATCCGGGAACACCGCGGACCGCGCGGCCAAGGCGGTGGCCATGCCGCCGGGCCGGGCCGTCCGCCACGGTCCGGTGGGGGGCGGTGACCCGGGGCCCGGGCCGCGACGGGTCCGGGCCCGGGCCCGGCCGTCAGCGGCGCGTCACAGCCGCGTCCGGCGGCGCACGGCGGCGACGCGGACGACGACGGCGGCGGCGAGCAGCAGGCATGCCACGGCGGAGTAGACCCACGCCGAGGTCCCACGCACCGCCCCGACCGCGCTCCACACCGCCCAGAGGGCGAGGAGCAGGCACAGCGCCGTCCAGGCGATCGTCTGCCAGCGCGCCTGCAACTGGGCGAGCTGCCGGGTGCCGGGCAGCAGCGGGTCCCGCCGCGGGTCCTGCCCGGGGTCCATCTCGGCACTCCGGGCGGGCCCGGGGGCGGTCCGCGGCCCGGGGGCGCGAACCGGGGCGGAGTGCTCGCCGGTGCTGTGGCCCGTGCCGGGGACGCTGTGGCGAGAGGAGGGGCCGGGCCCGGTGTCCGGGGCGGGGCCCGACCCGGCGTGCTCGGCGGTGCTGTGGCCCGTGCCGGAGGTGCTGCGGCCCGCGCCGGAGCCGCCGCCGCGAGAAGAGGGGCCGGGCACGGGGTCCGGGGCAGGGCCGAGCCCGGCCCCCTCGGCGCTGCGGGGGCCCCGGGCGCTGCGGGCGGGCCCGGGAGCGGAGCCCGTGCCCGGGCCCGGCCCGGCGGGCTCGGGGGCGCTGTGCCCCGCGCCGGAGGTGCTGCGGCCCGCGCCGGAGCCGCCGCCGCGAGAAGAGGCACCGGGTACGAGGTCCGGGCGGGAGGCCGTGCCGGGGCCGGAGCCCGGGCCCCGCCGACGGTCCGGGCCCGGCACACGGTCCGCCGCGCGGGGGGCGCCCGCCGCGGGGCCGGTATCCGGGCCGGTGTCCGGGCCGGGCCCCGGGGCCGGGGCTCCGGTGGGGCCCGTCGCCGTCTGCCGGTCCGTGCCGTGTCGATGCATCTCGTCGCCTCTCGCCGTTCCTCCGCCGCACCGGAGGCGGAGGAGTCCGCCGGGCCGGGCGGCCGGTGCGGCCCGTGTACCCCGGCCCACCGCGGGTACGCGGCCGCCCGCGACCGGTCGCGGCGGGCGGCTGGCAGGATGGCGGACGGCCCCGCCCGCCGCACGGGTGGCCGCGGGCCCTACGGAAGGCGGCGCACACGTGGATCCCTGGCTGTCCGAACGGGCCCGGTCGGCCGAGGCCTCGGTGCCCGGCGGCTTCGACCTGACCGCTTGCGTCCGTGAGCCGATCCACCTCCTGGGCGGGGTCCAGGCCCACGGCACCCTGCTGGCCGTGGACGCCGCCACCGGCCTCGTGGACACGGCCGCGCGCAACACCGGCCGGCTCCTCGGCGCGGCCGCCGAGGACCTGGTCGGCGGCCCGGTGACCCGGGTGATGGCCGGGACGGACTGGCGGGAGGCCCTGGAGACCGCCACCGAGGCGGGCCGGGCGGGCGCCTCCCTCCCGGTCACCGCCGGCGCAAACGGCCACCGGCGCCACTTCGACCTCTCGGCGCACCGCGTCGGCGAGTTGATGGTGCTGGAGTTCGAACCCCGCGACGACACCGGGCCGTTCCGGTTCACCAGCTTCTACCAGGGCGTCCGCGCCGCCCTGGCCCGGCTGCGCTCGGCGCGGACCGTCACCGAGTGCTGCGCCCGGGCCGTCCGCGAAGTACGCGCCCTGACGGGCTACGAGCGGGTGGTGGCCTACCGGTTCGACGGCGCCGACGGCCCGGGCGAGGTCGTCGCCGAGGACGTGGCCGAGGGCTGGGAGCCCTGGCTCGGCCTGTGGTTCCCGGCGACCGACATCCCACCGCAGGCGCGCCGCCTCTACCGCGAGAACTGGATCCGGGTCATCGCCGACGTGGACGGCGAGAACGTCCCCCTGCACCCGCCTGCCCGCCCGGCCACCGGCGAGCCGCTCGACCTGTCCGGCGCAGCCCTGCGCACCGTGTCGGGCTTCCATCTGGAGTACCTGCGCAACATCGCGGTGCGGTCCTCGATGTCGGTGTCGGTCCTGCGCGACGGGGAGCTGTGGGGGCTGATCGCCTGCCACGGCGCCGCCCCGGCCCCGCTGGCCCCCGAGGTCCGCGCGGCCTGCGAACTCTTCGGCACGGCCTTCTCGTTGCAGCTCACGGTCATCGAGGAGCGGGAGCGCACCGAGGCCCTGCACACCGCGGTGGAGCGGACCGCGGAGTTCGCCGACCTGCTGGACGGCGGGCCGTCCGAGTCGCTGGCCGCGCACACGGACGCCGTGCGCGAACTGGTGGGCGCCGACGGCCTGGTGCTGCTGCACGGCGGGCGGGCCACCGTCTCCGGGACCCCGTCCCCGGACGCCCTGGTCGGGGCCCTGTCGGAGCTGGCGGCCGGGCTGACCCCCGGCGAGCCGTGGATCACCGACCGGCTGCCGGAGATCGCCGCGGAGCGGCTCGGCGTCGACGCGGAGACCGTCCCGGACTGCCCGGCGGGCGTGCTGCTGGTGCCGCTGACCCGGTCCGGCGAGTTCCTGGCCTGGACGCGCCGGGAGCGGCCCGAGCCCCGGGTCTGGGCGGCCGACCCGGCCGAGCCGGTCCGGCTCGGCCCGCACGGCGAACGGCTCACCCCGCGCGGCTCCTCGGCGGTGTTCCGCTCGGTGATGCGAGGCCGCAGCGCACCGTGGAGCGCGTACGACCGCTCGGCGGCGCTGGAGCTGTGGCGGCTGCTCACGGGCCTGGTCCTGCGGCACGCGGAGACCCTGACGCGGCTCAACGAGGAGCTGCGGACGACCAATGCGGACCTGGACTCCTTCGCACACGCCGCCGCCCACGACCTGAAGGAGCCGCTGCGCGGGATCTCCAACGCGGCGCTCTTCCTGCACGAGGACGCGGGCGGGGACCTGGACGCGACGAGCCTGCGCCGGCTGGAGACCATGCAGCGCCTCGCGGGCCGGATGGACGAACTCCTCAACTCCCTGCTGGACTACGCCCGTCTGGGGCGGGCGGGGCTCCAGGTGCGCGAGGTGCCGCTGGCCCAGGTGCTGGACGCGGCCCTGGAGGTCGCCGGGCCGCGGCTGGCCGAGGAGCGGGTGACGGTGCTGCGCGGGGAGCTGCCGGTGGTCCGCGCGGACGGCGACCGGCTCTACGAGATCCTGGTCAACCTGCTGGTGAACGCCGCCAAGTACGCGGGCGACCACGACCGGCGCACGGTCGAGGTGGGCACCGGGTCCGTGGTCCCGCCCGGCGCGGACGCGGCGGAGACGGCGATCGTCGTACGGGACAACGGCATCGGCATCCCGGCCGACCAGCACGAGGCGGTGTTCGCCCTGTTCCACCGGCTGCACGGCCCGGCCGAACGGGGCGGCGGCACGGGCGTGGGGCTGGCGGTCGTCAAGCGGATCGTGGAACGCCACGGCGGGCGGCTGTGGCTGGAGAGCGTGCCGGGCGAGGGCACGGCGTTCTGGTTCACTCTCGGGTCTGGCGCCAGTAGTCGACCGCGCCCTTGAGGACGGTGCGGAAGAGGGTGAAGTTGATGGGCTTGTAGATGTAGCTGTCGGCTCCCTCCTCGTAGCAGCGCTCGACCTCGGCCGGTGTCGTGGAGGAGGTGAAGACCACCACCCGGATCCCGGCGAGCCGGGGCTCCGCGCGCAGGGCGCGCAGCAGCTTGTGGCCGCCGGTGCCGGGCATGTTCAGGTCCAGCAGGATCAGTCCGGGCAGGGTCGGCGAGGCCAGCAGTGTGCCGACCACCTTCTCTCCCCGGCGCACGAACTCCAGCCGCAGGTCGGGGTGGGTGTGCGCGAGGGCGCGTTCGATGGCCTCCGCGTCCTCGTCGGAGTCCTCGACCACCAGGACGCGGTCGTGGTCGGTCACGGTCTCGCCGCCGAACACCGGGCTCACGGTCTCTCCTCCACATGTGCCACCAGCACGGCGGTGTCGTCGTCGCCGCGTGCCCTGAAGTCCGCCGCCATGTCGATCAGCCGCTCGGCGGCCGTTTTCGGTTCCCGGCCGCAGCGGCGGACCGCGTCCGACAGCCGGTCCTCGAACATACTCCCGTCGGCTCCCCGGGCCTCGGTCAGGCCGTCGGTGAACAGGACGAGGGTGTCCCCGCGGGCCAGGCGCGCCACGGTGTGCGGGTGTTCGGCGTCCGGCACGACCCCGAGGAGCATCCCGGGCACCCGGACCGTCTCCACGGTGCCGTCGGCGCGCAGCACCAGGGGGTGCGGGTGCCCGCCGCCCGCGCTGGTGACGCGGTAGCCGCCGTCGTCCTCCGGTTCGAGGACGCAGACCAGCGCGGTGACGAAGCGGGAGGCCGCGTCGCGCACCAGGGCGGTGTTCAGGCGCTCCATCGCGCGGCCGGGCGGCACTCCGTCCTCCAGGAGGGTGCGCAGGGTGTGCCGGGCCAGGCCGGTCATCGCGGCGGCCTCCGCGCCGCGGCCGCACACATCGCCGATGAACAGGGCCAGCCGGTCCTCGTGGAGGACGGCGTCGTAGAAGTCGCCGCCGACGTCGAGGGAGGCGTCGCCGACCGCGTAGCCGGAGCTGAGCAGGACGCCGGGGTGGGTGGGGAGGGCGGGCGGCAGCAGATGGCGCTGGAGCTGCTCGACGTGCCGGCGCCGCTGGTCGTGGACGATGCTCGTGTGGATCGCCAGGGCCGCCCGGTGGGCGAGGTCGTCCAGCATCTGCGGGTCGGCCAGGCCGTCGTCGACGCGCTCGTAGAGGAAGGTCAGGGTGCCCAGGGTGCGTCCGCGGGCGCGCAGGGGGCTGACGCTGACGGCGCGGACCGCGGCGCCCGGCCCGTCCCCGCCGGGCCCGAAGGGGCTCCCGGCCAGCGCCTCGCCCCGCAGCAGCAGGCCCTCCCGCCGGGCGACGACGCCCCGGAGCACGCCGCCCAGCCAGAGGTCGTCCCGGGCGACACCGGCGAGCCAGTCCTGGCCGGTCGCCGCGACGTGCGCCCAGGCGACCGGTTCCGGTCCGGCGCCGGGCTCGGCGAGGTGCACCACGCAGCCCTCCGCGACGGCCGGCACGGCGAGCCGGGCGACCCGGCTGAGGGTGTCGGTGACGTCCAGGCTCTCGTCCATCTGGAGCGAGGCCTCGGCGAGGAGGGCGTCCTGGACCTGGCGCCGCTCGTGGGCGCGGGTGGCGAGGATGCGGCTGTTGATCGCCACCAGCACGTCGGCGACCTGGGTCAGCCGCTCGCGCAGCTCGGGCGTGAGGTCGGCGGGGCCGGCGACCCCGACCGAGAGGGCGGCCCAGTCGTCGCCGCCGAGGACGAAGCGCGACTCCAGCACCACGCGGGCGCCGGCCTCGGCGCAGAGCCGCGCCTCGGGTTCGAAGGAGGCGGCGGGTCCGGCCGGCCCCGGGTCGGCGGCGGTCCCCGGCTCGGAGGCGGCGGTTGTCCCGGGGGCGACGGCGGGGTCGGGCTCGGAGGCGGCGGTTGTCCCGGGCCCGGGGGCGGGACTGAGGGCGTGGTCGGAGAGGACCGGGCCGGTGCGGCCGGGGTCCGCGTACAGCTCCCGGGCGCGGGCCGTGCCGTCGGCCGGGCCCGCGGTGGCGGGCGTGCCCGTGACCGGCATGGCGTCCGCGGCGCCCTCGGTCAGTCTTCGGTAGTACGTCAGGGACGCGCCGCGCCAGCGCGTGCCGACCACGGCGACGACGCCCGGCTCGTCGATCAGGAGCCCGTAGACGTGGTCGGCCATGGCCGTGACGTCGTCGATGCGCTCCGTGGCCATCCACAGGGCGTGCAGGCGCGCACCCCAGGAGCCCGCGGAGGACTGCTCCGCGGCTCCCTCTGCCCGGGCGGCCCCGCGCCCCGGCTCCGAGTGACGACCTGCCACGTGACCTCCTCATTTCCGTTCCGGACTCACAGCATGCTGCCCGCACGGTGGGCTGTGTCAATCGCGTGCGGAATCCCGCGGGGATTCCGTCCCTGATCCACCCCTTGATCTCAAGTGCGCTTGAGGTTCTACGTTCTCTCTGACGGCCGCGACGCGTGAAGCCCTCCGACCGCCGTGCGGCTGCGAGACATCGAGGCGCCGGGCACAGGGCCGTCCATGCACCGCGGAAAACAACGAGCACGGCACCCTCGCGAATCCACGAGCCCGACGGACTCCAGGATTCGCGAGGGTGCCGTGCTCGCGGCATGTCCGGGCGCCGCTCACCCCCGTCCGGCCGCCTGCCGTCCGGGAAGCCGGAACCGGCGTGCCCCTGCTTCCCCGCACCCGGGGGCGACTCCCGCAGTTCGCACCCGTCCCCGAGGCGATCCGGGTTCCCCGTGCCGGCGCTCGGCCGGCCGTCCAAGCGCCGGGCCGGGCCGCGCCGACCGGCGCGTCAGGGCCGGGGGTGGCCCGTCCCCGACCCCGGCCCGGGCCGGGGTCAGGGGGCGCGGTGGGTCACACGGGTGAACTCGCCGCCTTCACGGGTCAGTTCGTCCCAGGTGCCCGTCTGCACCACCCGCCCCGACGCCAGGACCGCGATCCGGTCGGCGCGGCGGATCGTGGCGGGCCGGTGGGCGATGAGGATGGTCGTCCGGGTGCCCGCCCCCGCCCGCAGGGCCGCCGCGACGGCCGCGTCCGCCTCCGCGTCGAGGTTGGCCGTCGTCTCGTCCAGGACCAGCACCCGCGGGTCGGCCAGGAGCGCCCGGGCCAGGGCGACGCGGGCCCGTTGCCCGCCGGACAGGGTCGTGCCGCGTTCCCCGACGGGGGTGGCCCAGCCGTCCGGCAGCTCCGCCGCCAGCCGGTCGACGCCCGCGACCCGGGCCGCCTCCGCGAGCCGTTCGGCCGGGGCACCGGGTGCGGCGAGGCGCAGGTTCTCCTCCAGCGAGCCGTGGAACAGCGGTGCCTCCTGCCCGACGACGGCGACCGCCCGGCGCAGCTCCTGGTCCGCCAGCTCGCGCAGGTCCACCGCCTCGCCCGCGTCCGTCCGGAGCAGCACGTTCCCCTGGTGCGGGTCCCAGAAGCGGGCGAGCAGGTGCGCGCAGGTGGACTTGCCCGCGCCGGACGCCCCGATCAGCGCCAGGGTCTCGCCGGGCCGGACGGTCAGGTCGAGGCCGTCCAGCACGGGCGCGCCGCCGTAGTCGAAGCGGACGCCCCGCATCCGCACCCCGAGGGGCCCCTCGGGCGGCGCGACGGGGGCCGCGGGGGCGGGCGCGACGGCCGGGGCGCGCACCGCCGCCCCGACCCGGGACGCGGCCGCCCGCAGCCCGCCCGCCTGTGCGAGGGCGGCGGCGGAGTCGGCGACGGGCGCGAGGACGCCGAGGGCGAGCGCCATCGCCGCCGGGGCCCACGCTCCCGAGAGGGTGTGCGCGGCGGCCACGACGACTCCGACGACGGCCGCGACGACGAGCAGGTCCCGCACGGCCGCCGCGTCCGCCTCGCGGGACGCCTCGGCGCGCTGGGCCTCGCCGAGGCGCGCGCCCAGCGCGCGGAGCCGGGCCCGGCGGCCGTCGACGGCGTCGAAGGCGAGCAGCTCGCGGAGCCCGTCGACGGTCTCGACGGTCTCCGCCGACAGCTCCGCCGCAGCGGCCCTGGTCCTGGCCCCGCGCCGGGCGCGGCCGGGCGCCTCCAGGGCCGGGGCGAGCAGGAGCAGCGCGGCGACCGGCAGCACGGCGGCGAGCAGCCACGGGTCGAGGACGGCGAGCACGACGCTCCCGGCGCCGAACGCGGCTCCGGTGGCGAGGAGTTGGGCCACCGCGTGCGCGTAGAAGAACTCCAGCGCCTCGACGTCCCCGAGCGCGGCCGACGCCAGGTCACCGCTGCGACGGCCCCCGACCCGCGCGGGGGCGCTGCGGGCAAGACCGTCGAAGACGCGGACGCGGAGTTCGGCGAGGACCCGGTAGGCGAGGTCGTGGGAGAGGTCCATCTCCCGCCAGGTCGTCCACGCGCGCAGCAGCACCAGCCCGATGAGGGCGGCCATCGTCCCGGGCGCGGGCGGGTCGCCGTCCACGACGGCCGTGCCGACCGTGTGCGCGGCGAGCGTGACGAGCACGACCAGCGCGAGCTGCCCGGCGAACGTCGCGCCGAAGGTCCGCACGGTCATCCCCCGATGCGCCCCGAGCACGGGCAACAGCGCCCGCAGGGACCCTCGTTGGGGCGGCGTGACGTCCGAGGGCTCGCCTCCGGGCGCGGCGGCGGGGGCGGTGCCGGGGGCCGTGCGGGGCGCGTCCGGGACGGCGGGGGCCGGGGCTCCCCCGGTCGCGCCGACACCGGCGAGCTCCGGGGCGGCCTCCGGGCCGCACCCGGGCAGGCCGGGGGCGGGCGGAGGCCCGCCTCCGGGTGGGGCGGCGGGAGGTACGGGGGCGACGAGGCCCGGGGACGCGGGGACGGCGGGGCCCGGGGACGCCGGATCGGCGGAGCCCCGGGGCGCGGTGCGGTCCGGTGGAGTCGCACCGGGCGTGCCGGGCCCGGGGCGGGCCGGGTCGGGTGCCGGACCGCACCCGGGCAGGCCGGGGCCGGTACCGGGTCCGGACGGCGCTCCGCCTTCAGACGGGGCGGCGGGACGCGCTCGATCGGCGGAGCCCGAGGGCGCGGGGACGGGCAGGCCCCCGGGCGCGGTGCGGCCCGGTGGAGTCGCACCCGGCGTGCCGGGCCCGGGGCGGGCCGGGTCGGGTGCCGGACCGCACCCGGGCAGGCCGGGACCGGGACCGGGGCGGGCGGGCTCCCCGGAAGGCCCGGGGCGGGCCGGGTCCACGGCGGGGCGGCGCGGGTCGGGGGTCGCGTTCATGCCGCGCGCCCCCGCTCCGGCGCGCCCGCGCCGATCAGACGGGCGTAGACACCGTCCGCCGCGGCGAGGCGGGTGTGGTCGCCGACCGCGTCCACCCGGCCGTCGTCGAGGACGACGATCCGGTCCGCGTGGCGGACCGAGTCCAGGCGGTGGGCGACCACCAGACAGGTCCGCCCCCGCGCCGCGCGCATCAGTTCGCGGACGATCTCCGCCTCACGGCGCTCGTCGACCGCGCTCGTCGCCTCGTCGAGGACGAGGACCGGCGCGTTGGACAGCAACGCCCGTGCCAGGGCGAGCCGTTGGCGCTGGCCGCCGGAGAGGTTGGCGCCACGCTCGCCGACGAGCGTCGCGTACCCCTCGGGCAGCCGCAGGATCTCGTCGTGCACGCCCGCCGCGCGCGCCGCCGCGTGCAGCGCGGTGTCCTCGGCGTCCGGCGCGCCCAGGCGAAGGTTGTCGGCGACGCTGCCGTGGAAGAGGTAGGTCTCCTGGGAGACGACGGCCGTCGAACGGCGCAGCGAGGCGAGTGCGTAGGAGGCCGCGTCGTGGCCGCCTATCAGCACCCGGCCGGCGTCCGGGTCCGCGTTGCGCAGCAGCAGCCCCAGCAGCGTGGACTTGCCCGCGCCGGACGGCCCGACGACCGCCGTGACGCATCCGGCCGGGGCCGTGAAGTCCACGCCGCGCAGGGCGGGCCGGGCGGCGCCGGGGTGGGTGAACCGGACGTCCTCGAACCGGATCTCGGGCGGGGTGCGCCACTCGGCGGGGCGGGTCCCGTCGTCCGGCACACCGCCCTGCGCCGTGCGCAGCTCCGCGATGCCGTCCGCGGCGGAGACGCCGAGATAGCCCGCGTGCCACTCGCGCGACAGGTCCCGCACGGGCCGGAAGCACTCGGAGGCGAGCATCAGCACCAGGTAGGTGCCCGTGGGGGCGGCGCTCCCGGACACGGCGGACCCGCAGGCGACCAGCACCGCGGCGACCGTGCCGCCCTGGACGGCGAGATCGGTGATGCCGGTGTCGACCAGCGAGACGCGCAGTTTGGCGACGGTCGCCCGGTGCAGCGCGGCCGAACGCTCCTCCAGCCGTTCGCGCACCCGGCCCACCGCGCCGGCGGCCCGCAGGGCGGGCATCCCCTGGAGGGCCTCCAGGTAGTCGGCGGACAGGGCCTCGTACGCACCCCAGTGCTGCTGCCCCCGGCGCTCCAGGAGCTTGTCCCACCAGCGCGGCGCGAACAGCGCGAGCAGCAGGGCGGGGCCGAGCGCGAGCAGGGCGAGGGGTTCGACGAGGGCGACGGCGGCGAGCAGCACCGGCGGCAGGGCGCAGGTGACCAGCAGTTGGGGCAGGTAGCGCGAGACGTACGCGTCCACGCCCTCGACGCCGTCGACCAGCGTCGCCCGGACCGCGCCCGCGCGGGTGTGCGCGTCCCGCGGCGGCCCCGTGCGGGCGAGCCGCGCGAGGAGGTCGTCGCGCAGCCGGGTCCGCACGGCCGAACCGGCGCGGACGGCGGTACGCCGCTGGGCGCGGGCGAGAAGCACCCGCACCAGGACGGCGGCGAGCACCCCGCCGAGCAGGGGCGGCAGCGCGGCGGTGTCGCCGCGTGCGATCCGGGCGAGCGCCAGGGCGAGCAGTACGGCCTGGGCGAGGTGGGTGAGCGCGACGGCGGCGAGCAGGGCGCTCGCCCCGAGCAGCGGCGCACGGGCCGTGCGCGCGGCGCGCAGCAGTTCGGGGTGCAGCATCATCAGGCGTCGTCTCCAGGGCGCGGTGCGGGTGGTGTATGCGGGGCGGACATGGGTGGTGGGCACATGTGCGGCCCCGAGGTGGGTGGTGGGGACATCCGGCGCCGCGACATGTGCGCCGCCGACATGTGCGCCGCCGACGTGGGCGGCTCGGACCTGTGTGGCGCGAACATGCGGCCGAGGGCGAGCCCGTGGAGGACCCGGTCCCGGCCCGGTGCGTCCCCCAACGCCGCTCCCAGGTCCGCGTCCTGCCAGGAGCCGACGGGCCGGGACGGCAGCCCCCGCGCCGTGGCCAGGGCCTGGGCGACGCCCACCCCGTACCCGGCGGCCAGGTGCTCGCGTCGCACCCGCTCGGGCGGGGCGTCGTCGGGGCAGCCGTGGGCGAGCAGGACCGCCCCCGCCGCCGCGATCCACCCCTGGCGCGCGCCCCAGCGGGCCAGCGTGGGCAGTACCTCCCCGTGCGCGACCCGGACCAGCCCGCCGTCCGGGCCGCCCGGTGCGAGCGCCAGCAGACCGGGTTCGGGTCCCCCGACGGCGAGGCACCACCCCAGGCCCCGGCCCGGGCCCGAACCCGCCGCCGCCAGGAGGCAGGCCAGGTCATCGGCGTCCGGCACCCCCGTGAAGCCCGGCTCGGCGCTGCGCCGTCCAAGCAGCACATGCCCGGGCAGCGGCGCCGGGGCCGCGCTCCACGCCGGCCGCCCGGACCCGCCCGCCGCCGCCAGCACGGCCAGCACCGCCCGCGCGGTCTCCAGGTCACGTGGGTCCCCGGCCGCCGGAACGCCCACGCCCCCGACCGCGCCCGGGTCCGCACCGCCCGCCGCCCACTCCAGCAGCGCGTCCGCGTCCGACCCCGGGGTCAACCGGGCGGCGACGAAAGCCGGTTCGGTCACCTCGCCGCCCAGCGCGGCCGACAGCAGCGCCCCCGGCGCGTCCAGGGACACGGCCGGTGCGTCCGCCAGGGCGAGCGCGGCGGCCGCGTGGCCGAGGTCCAGGAGGACCAGCGGCCAGGCCCGGTGCCCGTAGTGGGAGACGGTCCTGCGCGCCACGGCCGTGAGCACGGCCACGGCCCCGTCCGGCGGGGCCCCGGCCTGCGCCGCGCCACCGCGACGCCCGTGCAGACGGTGCGGGCCGTGCAGACGGTGCCGGGCCGGGTCGTACGCGTAACGCCCCGGTGGCAGACCGCACCCCGACCCCAGCAGCAGATGGGTGTCGACGGGGTGCAGCCCTCCGGCCGAGGCCGCCGGGCGAAGCCGGGTCCCGGCCAGCGCGTGCCGCAGCGCCCGGTCGAGACGGGCGGGCACCGGCAGCAGCGGGCCCGGCAGTCCGGGGCGAGCCCGTCCGGCCGGGGTGTCCGGGCCGGGGGTCTCGCCCGAGCGGGCCCGCGCCAGCGCCTCCCGGACCAGCCGCCGCGCGCCGTCCGCGTCCTCCGCCGCGGCTGCTCCGTCCGCACCTTCCGCCCCGGCGGAGTCGGCCCCGGGCGTCCGCCCATTCGTCGCGGTCGTCCCCGTCATCCGGTTCGCCCCCGTCATCCGGTTCTTCCCCGCCATGCCCGTCGTCCCCGCCCTCACATGTGCGGCGGCGGTACGAGCGTGAAGTCGCCCGCCGCCGACGGCGTTTCGGTGCGCCAGCCCCGGGCGAGCGCCGCCCGGCCGAAGCGCGGGCACCCCAGGTAGGCGAAGGCCGCGGGCGCGTTCGGCACCAGACCGGAGACGAGGACCCGGGCCACCCGCAGCGGGGTCTCAGCGACGTCCTCCGTCGTCAGGTCGGCCGTCAGGACGCGGTGGCCGCCCTCCGCCAGGCGCCGGTGCAGCAGGTCCCGGCTGCCGTGCGCCACCGCCGTGACCGGCACGGTGCCCAGGGCGGGGCGGGTGAACCGTTCCGCCAGCGGCGCGGTCCGACGGTCGAGCCACACCTGCACATGGGCGCCCAGGTCCCGGACGGCGGCGAAGTCGGGCCCGCAGTCGTCGAGATAGCGGCGGTCGGCCCGGTGGTCGAGGTAGAGGCCCCGGGCGAGCATGCCCGCCTCGATCGCGCGGAAGACCCAGCCGTCGGCGTCCACCGCGCCCTGGGTGAACACCCAGGTGTGCACGGCCTCCAGGACCGCCTTGCGGACCGCGTCCGCCGGGTCGTACCGGCAGGCGAAGCCGGCCGCGTGGATACCGCGCTCCCGGTCGTGCACGAGCGCGGCCATGCAGGGCGCGAACTCCGAGGGCATCTCGACGACCGACACCTCCAGGGCACAGCCGTCCAGGTCGTGGGCGAGGCCGGGCACGGAGTCGACGTCGATACCCCGGGTGGGGCCGTCGAGATGCCACCACAGTTCCAGGGCGTCCCGCTCCACGATCTCCAGGAGCCCGCGCTCGGTGGCGTCGTCCAGACCCTGGCCGGTGGCGATGCCCGCGTAGTTGAGGTGGTGGGTGCGGGGCAGCTCGCGCAACTCGCCCTGACGCCAGTTGAGATGGGTGAGCGCGACCGGCGCCCACACCTCCCGGCCCTCCCCCGCCGCCCGGACACCGGCCTCCCGGACACCCACTTCCCGGACGGGCGTCCAGAGGGCGGGGGTGTCGGGGGTGAGAGGGCGGTACGGGAAGCCGGGGCGGGCGTACTGCCAGTCGGCGTAGGCGGGGAGTTCGCCCGGCCCGTACACCTCGTGACCCTCGGCGGTGAGTTCGGCGGCCGTGGCGCGGCGGGGCGCGCCGGGGGTGCCGGGCGGAGGGAGCCTGTTGCCGCAGTACCGTTCCACCGCCTCGGCGACGGCGGCGACGCGGGCCCCGTCGGGGTCGCCGAAGGTCGTGCCCAGGGACACCCGGTCGGCGGGCCACGCCCCGAACCGGCGGGCGTCCGCCACATCGGCGGTCATCGCCGTGTAGCGCGGCGGCGCGCCGGACGGGTGCGGGACGGGGGCGACGGCGCGGATGAGCCCGCAGACGGGGTCGACGAGCGCGTCGAGTGGGAGCGGGCCGGTCATGTGCAGGTCTCCTGTACGGGGTCGGCCGGGCTGCGCCGGGCGGTGACGGGCAGCACCAGGGCGCTGCCGTTCTCGCGCACGGCGCGCCGGGACGGGTCGAGCCGTTTGGCGCGCACCGGGTCGGCGCCGGTGTGCGGGTTGCGGGCGTGGGCGGGGAAGTGGTGTCCGGCGACCTCGACGCGCAGCCGGGTCCCGGCGGGCAGGCGTCGGGCGGTGAGGCCGAGCGGGACGCGGAACCGGGCCTCGGTGCCCGGCGGGTCGTGGCGGCGCACGATCCCGGTGGCGAGGTGGTCGGCGCGGCCGTCCGGGTCGAGGGCGACCAGTCGCACGGCCCAGTCGGCACTCGGCGTGGACGCGGTGGCGCGGAGCCGGACGTACGGGGTGCCGACGACGTCGAGCGGGCGGTCCAGCGGGAGTGTGACCAGTACGGTCCGGTCGGGCGCCGATGCCTTCCCGGGCGCCGCCCCGCCGGCGGGCACGTCGAGGGTGTCGCTGCGCACGGGGGCAGCCGGGTCGGCGGTGAACTCCGCGCCGTGCAGGGTCCGGAGACCGGCGGGGCGGCCGAACTCCCGGACGTGGTCCCGGGTGAGCGCGTCCACGGGGCACCAGTGTCCGGCGCCACCGAGGGCGACGGCACCGCGCCGACCGGGGCCGAGGGCGCCGGAGAGCGCGGCCCGGGCCCAACGCACATACAAATCACCGAGGTTGATCCGGTGGCCGGTCGTCGCGCCGGGCGCGGGATCGGCGGTCAGGCCGTGCCCCCAGGGGCCGACGAGCAGCCGCGCCGGGCCGGGCCAGTCCCGCCAGAGGCGCAGGGCGTCGTCGGCGAAGGGGTCGTGGGTGCCGCCGACGACGAGGAGGGGTGGCGCACCGGCCCCGCCGGTCACCGTGGTGCGGCGGGACGTCTCCCACACCCGGGGCCAGGAGGGGAGGTCACGTCCGAGTCGACGCGGGAGGTCGATCAGCGGCAGGCGTTCCAGCAGCCGGGGGTCGGCGGCCAGGGCGCGGGCGAGGGCGTGCTCGTCCGCGTCGGGCCGGTCGCCGTGCGCGGCCCACCAGCCGGCGCGGGCGTAGAGGCGTTCGGGGCCGGTGGGTTCGCGTCCGGTCTCGGCGAGACCCAGCGCGGGCACGGCGGCGATCACGGCGTCGGGGCGGCCGGAGGGCGGGGCCCCGGCTCCGGGCCCGGCCGTCGCGGTGGCGAGGGCGCAGTGGGCGGCGTAGGAGGCGCCGACGGCGACCACCCGACCGTCCGACCAGGGCTGTTCGCGCACCCGGCGCAGGGTGGCGGCGCTGTCGGCGGCCTCGTCGCGGTAGGGGTGCCAGTCGCCGCCGGAGCCGTACCGGCCGCGGACGTCCTGCACGACGGCGGCGAAGCCGCGCGCGGCCCAGGCGGCCGCCTCGGCACGGTGGTTGCGGCGGTCGTAGGGGGTGCGCAGGACGACGGCGGGGAACGGGCCGGGTCCGGCGGGCAGCCGCACCTCGGTGGCGAGCGGCACACCGTCCCCGGTGACGACGCGCAGCGCCTCGGGCGCGGGGCGCGGGGCCGGGAGCCCGGCGGCCGGGGCCGGGAGCGCGGTGGCCGATCCCGGCGTCGGTGCGGTCCCGTGGGGACTCATCGGCGTATGGGCGCGACCTCGGGCACCGGCAGCACGGTGTGCTCCGTGACCGTGAGGTCGCGCAGGTCGATCCGCCGCAGGGTGCGTGCGCCGCCACCGGTGCCGTCGGCCGCCGCCCATTCCAGGAGCGCGGCGGTCAGCAGCGCGGCGGTGAGAGCCGCGGAGGCGGCCCCGTGGCGCGGCCCGGTGTCCTCGGTGCGCGATCCGGCCCAGTAGGCGTCGAGTTCACGGTGCGCGGGCGTGGCGGCGAGGCGGCGCAGGCGGACATGGCGGGCGGTGACGTCGCCGGGGCGGGCGGCCAGGGGCTCGATCCAGGCGGTGGCGCCCTCCCGGTGGCAGCGGAGCCAGGCGACGCCGCGGCCGGGCAGCCGGTCGGCCGCGTCCCACGCGCCGGGCGGGACGGGCGCGTCGAGGCACCACACGACGGCCGTGCCGGGCCCGGCCGCGTCCACCGCGTCCACCGCGTCCGTCAGCTCGGCCTCCCGGGCGAAGCGGGCGTCGGCGCCCTCGTCGCGGAGGAGGTGGAGCAGTGGTGCGGTGAGGACGGGGTCGCCGACCACCAGCACGGTCCGCCCGGCGAGACGGGGCGGACCGGCCACGGGCGGGGCAGCCACGGACTGGGCGGTGGGTTCGCCGGCCGTGGGTTCGGCCGACCCTTCGGCGGGCGCGGCGGGCGCGGACGCGGCAGCGGGCCCGGACACGGGACCGGGCTCCGAGAGGTAGCCGGCCTCGGCGAACGCCTGGGTGAGCGCGTCGAGTCCGGGGGCGTGATCGGTGTCCCAGGTGAGGCCGAGCGCGTCCGCGGGGACGTCCCCCGTGTCGACGCGCAGGAACTCCCCGTCGGGGGTGCGGACGGCGAGGCCCCGGCCGGGGACGGTGACAAGGGCGACGCCGGGGGCGAGCCGGGCGATGGGCACGGTGGTCTCTCCTGGGATTCCGGTGGGACTCCGGCACGGACGCCGAAGGGACGCGGGAACGGGACGGGCCCGCCCGGACGGCTGTCCGGGCGGGCCCTCGGGACTTACTTGTCGCCGTCCGCAGCGGTGTCGGCGGCGTCCTCGAAGGGGTTCTCGACGAGGGCGTTGGAGTGGGTGGCCGACAGGTGGGCGAGCTGGCCCTGCTCGGCGATCGGGCTGAACACCTTGTGCTGCTCCATGAGTTGAACCTCCGTCAGTTCGGATGGATGGTTGCGTCCCGCCGGCGGACCGGCGACACACCCCGCACTCTAATGAATATGATTTTCATTTCGCAAGGGGCTGGGTGTCCGGCAGTGGGTGATCCGGGTAACACACCGGCCAGCCACCCTCCGGATCCCGGCCCACCCGGCCCGCTACACCGAGGACTTCGGCGAGCAGACGAGGCGTCACCACCTCCTCGGGCGGGCCGTCGGCGGCCACGACGCCGTCCCGGAGCGCCACGATCCGGTCGGCGTAGCGGGCCGCGTGCCCGAGGTCGTGCAGCACCATCACGACGGTCAGCCCGCGCTCCTCCCGCAGCCGGGCGACGGTGGCCATGACCTCCAGCTGGTGCCGCAGGTCGAGGTAGGTCGTCGGCTCGTCGAGAAGCAGCAGCCGGGTGTCCTGGGCGAGGGCCATGGCCAGGCGCACCCGCTGCCGTTCGCCGCCGGAGAGGGAGTCGACGGGCCGCGAGGCCCATGCCTCGACCCCGACGTCCGCCATGGCGCGGGCGCACACGGTGTCGTCACCGTCGCGCAGCATCCCGAGCGGGCCCCGGGCGGCGTAGCGGCCCTGGCGGACGAGCTGACGCACCGTCATGCCCGGTACGGGCGGCGCGGACTGGTGGAGCAGCGCGACCCGGCGCGCGGCGGCCCGCCGGGACAGCCGGGCGAGGTCGTCGCCCTCCAGGACCACCCGGCCGGCGGCGGGGCGCAGCAGCCCGGCGCAGAGCCGCAGCAGGGTGCTCTTGCCGCAGCCGTTGAGCCCGACGAGGGCGACGGACTCGCCCGCGCCGATCCCCAGGTCGACGCCGCGCAGCACCTCCCGCCCCGGGTAGCCGAACCGCAGTCCCTGGACCCGCAGGCTGCCGGCACCGGTGCCGGGGCGGGCGTCGGTACCGGGACGGGCTTCGGCGCCGGGACGGACGTCGGTACCGGAACGGACGTCGGTACCGGAACGGACGTCGGTACCGGAACGGACGTCGGTACCCGGGCCGGGACCTTCGGGGTGCTCCGGGGGCGCGGACGAGGCCGGGGAAGGGGGTTGTGCGGGTACGGCGGTCACAGGGTGTCTCCAGGTCTCGGGGAACGTGCGGTCGGGGGACGGGCCGGCGCGGCCGGTCATGACAGGACACGCCCTCGCCGCGCGACGACGAGCAGCAGCGCCGCGCCGACCAGGGTCGTGAGCGCGCCCGTCGGGACGCTGAGCCGGTCCATCGCGAGGGCGTCCGCCAGCGCCCGGGAGACCCACTGGGCCCCGGCGTCCGCCCCGCAGACCACCAGGGCCCCGACGAGGGCCGCGCCGGGGAGCGCGCGGCGCAGATCGGCGCCGAACACGGCGAACGCCAGATGCGGCACCAGCAGCCCGACGAAGCCGAGGGCGCCCACCGCGGACACGGCCCCGGCGGTCAGCGCGACCGCGCACACCAGGGCGGCGGCACGGGCCCGGCCGGTCGCGAGCCCGGCGGCCGCGGCCTGTTCGTCGCCGCAGCGCAGCAGGGTGAGCGGCACGGCGAGGGCGCAGGCGGCGAGCCCCCAGACGGCGGCCCAGGGCCAGAGCAGGTTCCAGTGCGCCCACACCCGGCCTTCGGTGGAGCCCACCAACCACTGGACGACACTGCCCAGTTCGCCCGGTGCGACGAGCAGCACCATCGCGGTGAGCCCGGACAGCACGGCGGACACCAGGACGCCGTGGACGGCGGTCCGCTCCGGGTCGGACTGCTCGCGCCCCGCCAGCAGCCACAGCAGCCCCGCGCCCGCGAAGCCGCCCGCGCAGGCGGCGGCGACCACGGCGGCCGGGGACTGCCAGCCGGCGACGCCGAGGCCGGTGGCCGCGACCGCGCCGAGCACGGCGCCCGGGGTCACACCGGTGACCTCGGGACCGGCGAGCGGGTTGCGCAGCGCGGACTGGAGGACGATCCCGGCGAGCCCCAGACTCGCGCCGGCCGCGAGCGCGACCAGGGCACGGGGCAGCCGGAGTTGGAAGACGATATGGCGGGCGTCGGCCGGGCCGTCGCCGGTGAGGACCCCCCAGACCTCGGCGGGGCCGAGCGACCGCCCGGCGACGAGGTCGGCGCAGGCGACGGCGAGCACCGCGAGCGCGAGCGGCACCAGGAGCAGGCCGCGACGGTCGGCCGCGCGGGGGCGGGTACGGGAAGCGGCGGCGGGCTGCGCAGGGGCGGCCTCGGGCGCCTGCGCGGCGGGCTCCGTAGAGGCGGGCTCCGTGGGGGCGGCCTCCGCGGGAGCGCGTGTGGTGGCGCGCGTGGTGGAGTCGCCCGCCTCCTGCGCAGGGGCGGGCGCCCCAGGGGGAGAGCAGTGCTCCGGATGGGTATCAGTGCTCACGTTGTTGTCCACCTCTCTGATGCGAGATCACCGCTCACTCACCGGATCGCTGCTCACGCGGCACCTCACCGTTCACTTTCCGGAGCACCGTTCACTTTCGGGAGCACCGCTCCCGCGGTGGACCGCCGCTCCCGCGCCGGATCCCCGTCCACTCGCCGGAGCACCGCTTCCACACACGAGCACCGCTCTGGCAGGCGAGCACCGCTCGCTCGCCAGAGCACCGTTCACACCCCAGAGCACCGTTCACACCCCGGAGCACCGTTCACACCCCGGAGCACCGTTCACACCCCGGAGCACCGTTCACACCCCAGAGCACCGTTCACGCCCCGGAGCACTGTTCACGCCCCGGAGCACCGCTCCCGCGCCCGGGTCTTCAGCAGGGCCGCCCCCGCCGGCACCCCCAGCAACGCCGTCCACGCGCCGACCGGCGTCTCCACCGGCGCCAGCGCCAGCCGCGCCGGCAGATCCGCGCAGGCCACGACGACCGCGCCCCACACCGCCGCCCACGGCAGCCACCCCACCGCGTCCGAGTCGGGTCGCAGCCGGCGCGCGAGCGCCGGCGCGAGGAAGCCGACCCAGGCAACCGGCCCGCACACCGCCACCACGGGGGCGATCAGCACCACCACGATGGCGAGCGCCGCGAGCCGGGCCCGCCGGACGCGTACACCGAGGGCCCGCGCGTCGTCGTCGCCGAGCCGCAGCACGGAGAGGACCGGCGCGCAGAGCACCAGGGCGGGCACCGCGGCGGCGAGCCACAGCCAGAGGCCGTGCACGTCCGGCCAGGTGCGGGCGGACAGACTGCCCAGCAGATAGCGGTAGATGAGCTGGAGGTCGAGTTGGTCGGCCAGCACCATCAGGACCAGCAGCGCCGCCTGGAGGGCGGCCGCCACCGCGGCCCCCGTGAGCAGCACCGCCGACGGGCTGCGCCCGAACCCCGCCGCCAGCAGCGTCAGTACGCCCCCGAGCGCCGCCCCGCCGATGGCGAGCACCGGCTGGACCGCGAGCGGTACGGACACGGCGAGGACCAGGGGCGCGGCCACGCCGAGGGCCGCGCCGGAGGAGACACCGAGGAGTTCGGGCACGGCGAGCGGGTTGCGCAGGGCCTCCTGGAGGACGAGCCCCGCCGCGCCCAGACAGGCCCCGGCGACCAGGGCCAGCACCAGCCGGGGCAGCCGCAGTTCGGTGACCACGATCCCGGCCAGGCCCTCGCCGCCGATCACCCCGGGCAGCTCCCACGGGGGCACGACCGGCGTGCCCAGACAGAGCGCGCCCAGCACCGCGACCACGAGCAGCCCGCCCGCGAGGACGGCCTGCCCCGTGCGGGCCTGCCCGGTCCGGCCCGGCCCGACGCCCCGCTCGCGCCCGGCCTCCCGGCCGCGCTCGCCGGCCCCGACTGGCCCGGGGGCCCGCCCGGGCCCCCCGGCGTCTCCCCGCCCCCTCAACGGAGTTCGGCCGTCGCCTCGTCGAGGACGATGCCGAGCGAACGCGTCCCCCGCCCCTTGGCCCAGACCTCGGCGTCGACCTCGAAGACCTTCTTGTTCTTCACGGCGGGGATCTGCGCCCAGAGCGGGTTCTTCGCCAGCTTGTCGGAGAGCTTCTCCTCCGCCGGGCCGCCGAACGAGAGCGTCTCCACGAACAGGACGTCCACGTCCTGGGCGAGGATCTCCTCCATGCTGTACGCGCCCTCGACCCCGCGGCTCTGCCAGGGGTAGTCGGCGATCTTCGGGAACAGACCGGCGGCAACGTCGTTGCCGGGGGTGGCGACGCCGAAGTTCTCGTCGCTGCCGAAGATGACGAGCGCGGTCTGCGGGCTGCGCCGGGACTCCGCGTCGGCGAGCTTGGTACGGAAGGCGCGTTCCGCCTTCTCGCCCTCCCCGGTGCGGCCGGTCAGCGCGGCGAGGTCGCGCAGATAGCCCACGCTGTCCTCCCAGGTGCCGGGCTGCACCGGCCAGAAGGTCGTGGCCCCCTTGAGCGCGGGAGCCAGCTTGCCGTGGGTGTCCTCCAGGCCGATGACCAGGTCCGGCTTGTGGGACAGGATCGCCTCGACCTCGGGGCTCAGGAAGCCGCCGGGCACCACGGGGATGCGCGCGGCCTGCTCCTTGCCGAGGAAGTCGGGGTGCGCGAGGAGCGCCGAGTTGGTGGCGACGGGCTTCATGCCGAGTTCGGCCAGCATGTCGTCGCAGAGGGCGACCAGGCAGACGATCCTGGCCGGCGGCTGCTCGGTCGCGACCTTCACGCCCCGGGCGTCGGTGATCGAGCGGGCGGCGGATATGGGGTCCACGGAGACCTCGGTGCGGGACTCGGGCCGTTCGCCCTTGCCCGCCTCGCTCCCGGAGTCGGTGGCGGTGGTTCCGCAGCCGGTGAGCAGGGCTCCCATGACGGCGGCGGCCGCCCATCGTCGGACGGTGATCAGGGCACGGCGGGACATCGCGTTCTTCTCTCTACTTTTTCGCTGCTTCTCTTCGCTGCGATTCGCTGCGTTTCGCTGACACAGAGTTCCACATGATAATCATTGCCAACAAGCCCATGACCCCCTCCCCCCGGAGCCCGCCATGCCCGCACCGCCGCCCATCTCCGCCCCGCCCCGGCTCCTCGTCGCCGACCAGGTCGCCGGGAACGTCCGGGTGCTGGACCTCCCCGACGGCCGGGAACGCGGTCTCGTCGAGGGCCGTCATCTCGCCGAGCACGCGGGCTTCCTGGCCCTGCCCGGGGGCCGGGCCGCGTTCGTGGACGAGGCGGCGGGCGAACTCGTCGTCCTCGACGTCTACGGCCCGGACCACGGCCGTCCGCTGGTGGAGACGACCGTGCCGGTGGCCGTACCCGCCGAGCACCTGGCCGTCGACCCGACCGGCCGGCTGGTCGCCGTGACCACGGGGCTCGGCCGCAACTGGGAGCCCTGGAGCGACCTGTTGACGGCCGTCGACCTCGCCGCCCCGCCCGGCCGCCCCCGCGCGGTCCGGGTCCGCACCCGGACCGGCGAACCGGGCGTCACCGTCCTCGGCCCCGGGCCCCACCCCGGGCCCGGACAGGGCAGCCCAGCCCCCGACACCTCCGGCACCCCGGACGCACTCGCCACGCCCCCCGCCCCCCACACCCCCGACGCCCTCGTCGTCCTCCGCCACCGCGAACCCGGCTCCTTCGCCGTCTACCGCCACGCCGACTTGATGGCATCGCCCCCCTCCTGCCCGCCCGCGGTCCCGGCCGCCGTGCTCCCGCTGCCCGACGACGACGCGCACGGCGACGCCCACGACCCGCGTACCGGGCGGCTGTTCGCCGCCGCGGGCTCCGGGGTGCACCGCCTCCGCCGCGACCACCGCGCCGACGGCAGCCCGACCGCCGAAGCCCCGCTGCCGTGGGGCGGCCCGGGCCGCGGCTACTACCTGCGGCTGGACCCGGTCCGCCGACTGCTGTGGTCCTGCGTACGGGGCGGGCCGGCGGACCCGGGCCGCTGGCCGGAATGGACCAACGACGCCTGGTGGCACGACCTGGACTCGCCGTCCGACGCCCCGCCCCGCACCGGCCGCGTCCCGCTCGGCCCCGGACTCGTCTTCCGGCTCGCGGTCGCCGCGCACCATGTCGCGTACGCACGCGTCCACCCGGACGGCGACGAACTCGTTCTGCTCACTGCGCATTCCGGCGTACCCCGTGTCTCCGCGCGGGTCCCGCTGCCCCCGATGGACCAGGCGCCCCGGGCCGGGGGCACCCCGTGGGACGGTGTGCAGCGCCGGGCGATCGCCGCGTCACCCGGTTCGCCACTGGTGGCGGTCACCCGTGGGGGTCACGGTGAGATCCACCTGATTGACGCCGTCCGGGCCTCGGCGGGCGAGCCGGGCACGGCCGTCCTGGCCGTGCCGACCCCGCTCAACGACGGGGGTCACCTCGCTCTGATCACCCCCGGCGACGGCTCCGAGGCGGACCCGGTCGGCCGCTGAAAGTTTGTGAACGAATTCACTCGACCTCTTGGCCGCGCACGCCGATCCATGCTGAGATGCCGTCCTACTCAACAGCTCACTCAACAGCGCAATGGCGTGCTCGGGGAGGGCAAGTGGCGCATACCGCCATGTCTGGTTCCGGAACCACAGCAGGTGACGATCCCCTCCAGACCGCGGTATGGCGGCTGCGCTCGCGCGGCTGCTGGACCGACGCGGCGGCGCTGCTCACCTGCCGGACAGCCGAACCCGCGGTCGCCCTGGAACGGGCCGGACTCCTCGTCGAGCGCTGCCTGTTCACCTGCGACGGGTGGGCCGAGGCCGAGGACGCGCTGCGCACGGCCGAGGCGGTGGCCGGTGACGACGAGGAGCGCGGCGGGGCCGCGAGCGAACGCGGCAGGCTGGCGTACGCGGCGACCCGGCTGGGTGTGCGGGACCGGGCCGACGAGGCACGCTCCGCCCTCGGCCGGGCGGCGGCCCTCCTCTCGCCGGCCTCGCCCCGCCGGCCGCTGCTCGACTTCCGGCGCGGACTCGTCGCGGAGCACATCGCGGACTCCCCGCAGGCGGCGCGCGCGGCCTACGAGCGGGCGCACGCGGGCGCGAGCGCCCAGGAGGACCCGCTGCTGCTGTCCTTCACCTGGCAGCAGCTCGCCGGGATCGCCCTGCGCGAAGGCGACGTGGCGGCCGCCCGCAACGGCTTCGCACAGTGCCTGCGCCTGCGCGAGGAACTCGGCTATCTGATCGGGACCGCGCCGGCGCTCGCCGGGCTCGCGGACTGCGAGGAGGAACCGGAGGCGGGTCGGCTGCGGGCCGAGGCACGGCGGCTCTTCCGGCTGCTCGGCGGGGTGCCGGTGTGGCTGGGCTCCCAGCTCTCGGCGGGGGTCCCGGCCCAGCCCTCCCCCGCCGGAACGACGGCTTCCACCGGAACGACGGCTTCCACCGGGACGACGGCTTCCACCGGGACGACGGCCCCCGCCGGAACGCCCTCCACCGAGTCCACCGCGCCAGCCGCGCCGTGAGGAGCCGCCGCAGGGAGGGCGACGTCCCGGAACCGCGGACCCGGTGGGACGAGGTCACGACCGGCCTGTGGATGGGCGGCCACGTCTGGACGGACGGCGTCCGCAAGCACCAGGACGTCGTGGTGGGGCGGGAGTTCGACCTCGTCGTCAGTCTGTGGACGCGGAACGGGCACGGCCCGGCGCCCGGTGTGGAGCACCATGTCGCGCCGATCCCGGACGACTGGCTGACCGCGGCCGAGATCGACAGTGTGCGGCGGCTGGCGGTGGTCGCGGCGGACGCGGTGCGCGCGGGCCGGAAGGTCCTGGTGCGCTGCTACTCCGGTTACAACCGGTCCGGTCTGGTCGCGGCGCAGGCCCTGATCGAGCTGGGCCACGACAACGAGGGCGCCATCGACCGGGTGCGGCTGAGGCGTTCGCCGTGGGCGCTGCACAACCCGGCCTTCGAGCAGTACCTGTTGACCGGGCTGGACGTCGCGTCCCTGCTGTCCGGCCTCGAACCGCCGCCGCCGTGAGCCGCCGTGGCCGGTCCGCACGAGTGAGCGCCGCCGTGACCACCGCCGCGCCCGGGACGTGACCGGGACGTGACCGGGTGGCCCGTCGGAGAGAAGCCGTCAGAAGAGGAACGGCAGGACACGGCCCGGCGCGATCAGCGCCAGCAGGAAGCCGACCGCGACCGCGATCCAGATGAACAGCCATACTCCGTTCCTCCGCACCCGGGTCCGGCCGGGCGCGCTCCAGGCGCGCCAGGCGTCCGGCTCGGCGCGCTCACGGCGGCCCCGCCGGGTGAGCCGGCGGATCCGGCCCCGGCGCCGGGCGGCCAGCTCGTCCGCCTGCCTGAACCGCTCGGCGACCATGCGCGCCCGCGCGGACGGCTCCTTGGGGGCGTCGAGCCGGGCGGGACCCTCGCTCTCGGCCTGGAAGCGCGCCCACTCCTCGTCGGAGAACGACGTGCGGGGCTCTTCGCCGGACCGGTCGCCGGTGGTCATTGGGGCCCCCTGTGCTGCGCATGGTGCGGTGGACGACTGGGCCGTCCAGGGTAGTCGACCCATGGCCAGGATGTCGCCGAACGTGATCACTTCGTGCCCCCGCGCGGACACTTCAGCCCGCTTCGCCCTACGGTCCGGTCCGGTCGAGTCATTCCGGTCCGGTCCCGTCGTTCCGGTGCGGCCTGAGCCGGACCAGGTTCTCGTCCGTCCCCACGACCAGGCTCCCGTCCGGGACGGCGGCGACGGCGCGGACGGCGGGCCCGGGCCGGAAGCCGAGCGGCGCGGCGCCGGGGCGGTGCAGTTCGGCGAGCCCGTCGGCCCAGGCGACGGCGTACGCGGTGCCGGACCGCGGCCCGGACCCCGCGTCGGCCTCCATGGCGTGCAGCGCGGTGACCGGGAAGGGCCGCCGGGCCAGCGGCACACCGGAATCGGTCCGCCCGGGGCGCCAGCGGCGGACGGTGCCGTCCGCTCCCCCGCTCACGACGACCGGCGCGGCGGAGCCCGTCGCGGCCAGGGCGGTGACCCGGCCCGTGTGCAGGGCCGCCTGGTGGAGCCCGGCCGGGCCGAAGGCGTGCACGCTGCCGGTGCGGTCGCCCACCAGAACCGAACCGGCGGCCGCGGCGAGCGCGGTCCCCGGGTGCGCGTCGAGGGTGGCGGCGACGGCCTCGGTCAGCGCGGTACCGGGACCGTGGACGCGCAGCCGCCCGCGCTCGTCGAGCAGCAGGAGCGCGCCGTTCCCGGCCGTGGCGAGGGCGCGGACGCGGACGCCGGTGGCGACGGTGACGGGCCGGCGCGCGTCCAGCCCGCGCACCGTGCCGGCCCGGTCCGCGACGAGCAGCCGCCCGGCGAAAACGCCCAGCGCGGCGACGGGCACGGGTGCGGGACCCGCCTCCCCCTCGAGCGGGACCACGGTCCACGGGGCGCCCGACGACAGCGCGGTGAGCGCGACGCGCACCGCCGGTTCGGCGTCGGCGGGGAGGGCGGCGAGCAGCGCCAGGGCGCGCAGGGGCGGCGCGTCCCCGCGGATGAGCGCCTGACCGGCGCGCAGCCACGCGGTGCGCAGCCCGCCGTGCTCGTCGGCGGGCGCCGTGTGCGCGTACGCGGCGGTGACCGCGTACACGTCGGCGCGGATCACGGCCGAGGGGTCGGAGAGGTCCGCGGGCCCGGGCCGTGGAGCGGTGTGGGTGAGGGCGAGCCCGGCGTGACCGAAGTCCCTGAGCAGGCAGTCGAGTTCGGCGACGTCGTCCGCGTCGTGCCCGGGCAGGGCGACCCGGACGGGGCCGGGCGGGAGAGGCGGCCCGGCGAGCAGGGCGGCGCGGAGCTCGGCGGGTGTTCCGGCGGTCACCCCGAGCCGGTTGGCCACCGTCCACACTGCCGCGCGCACCCGTCAGACGTCCGCTCCGGCGAAGTGCTCGCGCACCAGTGACTGCACGACCGTCAGATCCCGGGCGATCAGCGCCTCCAGCAGGGCCATGTGCTCGGCGGCGTCCGCGACCAGGACGGCCCGGTCGGGAACGGCGCTCGCGGGCCGGGCGCCGGCCACGGCGGACAGCGGCCACTGGGAGCGGCGGTGCAGGTCGTCGGCGACGGCGAGCAGTTGCTCGTTCCCTGCGTGGGCGAGTACGGCGCGGTGGAAGGCCCGGTCGGAGTCGGCGTAGCTCGCGCGGTCACCGTGCGCCGCCGCGACGACGGTCGCCTCGGCGAGGGGGCGCAGGGCGGTCCAGCGGTCGGCGGGGACGGTACGTGCGAGCCGCAGCATCACGGGCACCTCGATCAGGGCCCGCACCTCGGCGAGCTCGGCGAGCTCCCGGCCGGTGCGCACGCACACGCGGAAGCCGCGGTTGGGCACGACCTCGACCGCGCCCTCGACGGCGAGCTGCTGCATCGCCTCGCGCACGGGCGTGGCGGAGACGCCGTAGCGCTCGCCGAGCGCGGGAGCGGAGTAGACGGCTCCGGGCGCCAGCTCCCCGTCGACGAGCGCGGCCCGCAACGCCTGAAGCACCTGCTCCCGCACGGAATGCCGCCGCACGCCCCGTGTCCGGGCCGGGCCGGGCGACGGGAGCCACGCGTCCCCCGCCCCGGTGGCGGGACTGCCCCCGTCACGGTCGTCCCGCGCCCGGTGGGGCGCGGCCGTGCCCTCGGCGCCGCGCGCGGGCCGTGCCCCGCCCGCCGTGGTGCCGTCGCGCGGCGCGCCCGCCGTCGGCGAGGCCCCGCCCGCGGGGGCCCGCCCGTCACCCACCGACGACCCCTGCGCGGGCACGCGCAGGGGTGCCGGGGCGCCCGGCGCGGACGCGCGGGGGCGGGCCTGCTCCACTCGGGTCTCCTCGGTCGGCCGGGTACGGACCCGGCTGGCGTGTGCGAGGCCCGGTGTGCACGATAGGCGGGCAGGGCCGCGGTTCAAACACGGCGGGAGATCAGGTAAGGTAAGGCTTACCTGCTAACGATCGTCGATTCGGTGGTCCCCGGCATGACCGTTCCCGCCCTGCTCCCCGCCCTCGCCTCCCCGGTGAGCGGGTCCTACGCGCGCCTGACCGAGGTGTTCTCCGGTCTGCGCGTGACCGAGCTGAGCCCCGGCGAGCCCTTCCCCGAGGACGCCGGCTGGGTGCGCGCGGACGAGCTCGCGGCGGGCGGCGAGGCCCTCGACACCTTCCTGGCCTGGGACGACGCCCAGGTCCTGCGGGACTACGGACAGCAGGCCCGCCCCGATGTGACCGCCAGCTTCGGTCTCCACCGCTACGCCTGGCCCGCCTGCCTGCTGGTCACCGTGCCCTGGTTCCTGCACCGCCGGGTGCCCCGCGTCCCCCCGGAGCAGGTCGCCTTCCAGCGCACCCTCGGGCGGATGGCCGTGAGGATCGACACGTTCTCCTGCCTGCCGGGCGATCCGGGCGCCGATCTGCCCGGCGCCCGGGTCGTCCCGGACGAGGAGGCCCTGCGGGCCGAGGTCCGCGCGGCCGTCGCCGAGCACCTCGGTCCCGTGCTGGAAGGATTCGGCCCCCGGATGCGCCGCCGGGGCCGGGCCCTGTGGGGCATGGCGACCGACGAGATCGTCGAAGGGCTCTGGTACGTCGCCCACCTCCTCGGCGAGGAGCAGCGCGCCGTGACCGAACTGGAGCTGCTGCTCCCGGGCGCCACCAAGCCGTACGTGGGGACGGCCGGCTTCCGCGAGCTGACCGGCCCGGACGGGGAGGTGCTGCCCACCCGCGACCGGGCGAGCTGCTGCCTGTTCTACACACTGCGCCCCGAGGACACCTGCGCGACCTGCCCGCGCACCTGTGACGCCGAGCGCGTCGAACGGCTTCGGCAAGGGGCCTGACCCCGACCGGCGCCGCACCGACCCGCGCGGGACCGCACCGACCCGCGCCCGACCGCCACCGGCCACCCGGGGCCCGCGCCGGACCGACCGCCTGCCACCGGGGGCCCGCGCCGGACCGCCCGCCGTCCACAGCGGGACCAATCGGACTCCCACGACTCCACGCCACCCCTTCGGGCGGCCTCGAATCGAACACAACCTCCCTTCCCCGTAGTTCAGTTCGACCAGATCACGCCCAACTCCGCTCCCGAGCGCCCCGATGGCGTGGTCTTGCGCGGAAACCCCCTGAGCGGGTCGCACGGTCGGCCACTATGGCCGCCGAAACGCCTCACGCGATGCAAGGGACACCGCATGCGACTGACCGACATATCGCTGGACTGGCTGCTTCCCGGCGGCGTGATGCTCCTGGGAGTCCTGGCGGCGGTTGCGGTGCTCACCCGCGGCAAGCGCGCCGGGAACTCCGACGCCAAGGGCGCGGCCGACGACTCCTGGGAACGCAGCGAGGAGCGCCGCCGGCGCAAGGAGGCCGTGTACGGCACGGCCTCGTACGTCCTGCTGTTCTGCTGCGCGGCGGTGGCCGCCGCGCTCTCCTTCCACGGCCTGGTCGGCTTCGGCCGCCAGAACCTGAACCTCTCCGGCGGCTGGGAGTACCTGGTCCCGTTCGGCCTCGACGGGGCGGCCATGTTCTGCTCCGTCCTCGCCGTGCGCGAGGCCAGCCACGGTGACGCGGCCCTCGGGTCCCGGCTCCTGGTGTGGCTGTTCGCCGGGGCGGCGGCCTGGTTCAACTGGGTGCACGCGCCGCGCGGCCTCGGGCACGACGGCGCGCCGCAGTTCTTCGCGGGGATGTCGCTGTCGGCCGCGGTGCTGTTCGACCGTGCCCTGAAGCAGACCCGCCGGGCCGCCCTGCGTGAGCAGGGCCTGGTGCCGCGCCCGTTGCCCCAGATCCGGATCGTGCGCTGGCTGCGGGCACCCCGGGAGACCTTCGCCGCCTGGTCGCTGATGCTGCTGGAGGGCGTGCGGACGCTGGACGAGGCGGTCGACGAGGTCCGCGAGGACAGGCGGGAGAAGCAGGAGAACCGGATGCGCCGCCGGGACCAGGAGAAGCTGGACCGGGCCCGGATCAAGGCGTACAACCGCCAGCACCGTTCCTGGGGGTTGGGGAGGGGCCGCGCGACGCAGCTTCCCGCGCTCGGCCCAGCTCCTGGCGGGCAGGGGCAGGCATCGCAGGCTTCCGCGGTGGAGCCGGCGGGGTCCGTCGTGGAGCCCGCCATAGCCGAGCCGGGACAGCTGCCCGTGCGCGCCCGGCCCTCGCTCCAGGCGGTGGGCACCCGGGGGGCTGACCCGGTCACCGTCGACCTGACGGCCGAGGACGACACCCAGACCCTGCCGCGGCTCGACTCCCTGGAGCGCAAACTCAAGGACCTGGAGCAGCAGTTCGGCTGAGCCGAGTGTCTTCCCGCCCCCGGCGGGAAGACACTCGTGCCGTGCTACGCGGCGGCCTCCGCGTGCAGTTCGAACCAGATCACCTTGCCGACGCCCTGCGCGGTCCGCACGCCCCAGGCGTCGGCGAGGCGGTCCACCAGGAACAGGCCCCGGCCCGAGGTGCCGAGGCCGGCGCCGTCCGCCCCCTCGGAGCCGTCGCCCGACGCCCCGTCCGAACCGGCCTCCTCCGCAGCGGTGCCGGGTGCCTCGCGGACCGGGAGGACGGCGACGAAGTCCCGTACCTCGACATGGAGCCGGGCGTCCTCCACGGTCGCCGTGACCACCGCGCCCCGGTCGGTGTGGACGAGGGCGTTGGTCACCAGTTCGCTGGCCAGCAGCTCGGCCACGTCGACCGCGTCACCCGCTCCCTCGCGCGCGGAGCCGGTCCCCGGGTCGGGCCACTTGCCGAGCAGGTCCCGTAAGGCGTGCCGGACCTCGGGCACGGCCGTCAGATCGCCGTGGCCCAGCCTGCGGTGGAGCCGCCCCCGTACGCCGGCTCCCCCGTGACGTGCAGTCATTTTCCCCCCACTCGCAGCGAGTTCACACCTGCCGGCCGCGTACGCCGTGTACGCGCCCACGGGATGCATGCCCCACTCGGTGAGCACCACTCATCCGGATCGGCCCGGAGCGTCAGGGGCGGGGCACGTTGCGCAGGTTGGACCGGGCCATCTGGGCCATCCGGCCCACCCCGCCCTCCAGGACCATTCTGCTCGCCGACAGTGCGAAGCCGGTGACCATCTGGGCCTTGATCTTCGGCGGGATGGACAGCGCGTTGGGGTCGGTGACCACGTCGACGAGAGCCGGACCCTTGTGCTTGAACGCGTCCTTCAGCGCGCCCGCGAGCTGCTTCGGCTTCTCCACCCGCACCCCGTGGGCGCCGCAGGCGCGGGCCACGGCGGCGAAATCCGGGTTCTGGTTGGCCGTGCCGAACGAGGGGAGCCCGGCGACCAGCATCTCCAGTTCCACCATCGACAGCGCGGAGTTGTTGAAGAGGACCACCTTCACGGGCAGGTCGTACTGGACCAGGGTGAGGAAGTCGCCCATCAGCATGGTGAACCCGCCGTCCCCGGACATGGACACCACCTGTCGGTCCCGGTCGAGGAGTTGCGCCCCGATCGCCTGGGGCAGCGCGTTCGCCATCGAGCCGTGGCTGAAGGAACCGATGATCCGGCGGCGGCCGTTGGGCGAGATGTAACGCGCGGCCCAGACGTTGTTCATCCCGGTGTCGACGGTGAACACCGCGTCGTCGTCGGCGAGTTCGTCGAGGACGGAGGCCACGTACTCGGGGTGGATCGGGGTCCGCTTCTCCACCTTGCGGGTGTAGGCGCGGACCACGCCCTCCAGGGCGTCGGCGTGCTTCTTCAGCATCTTGTCCAGGAAGCGCCGGTCGGACTTGGCGCGCACCCGGGGGATCAGACAGCGCAGGGTCTCGCGCACATCGCCCCAGACCGCGAGGTCCAGCTTGGAGCGGCGCCCCAGGTGTTCGGGCCGGACGTCGACCTGCACGATCTTCACATCGTCCGGGAGGAAGGCGTTGTACGGGAAGTCGGTGCCGAGCAGGATCAGCAGATCGCACTCATGGGTGGCCTCGTAGGCGGCGCCGTAGCCGAGGAGACCGCTCATACCGACGTCGTACGGATTGTCGTACTGGATCCACTCTTTGCCGCGGAGCGCATGCCCGACGGGGGACTTGACGCGCTCCGCGAACTGCATGACCTCGGCGTGCGCGCCGGCGGTGCCGCTGCCGCAGAAGAGGGTGATCCGCCTGGCCTTGTCGATCATGCCGACCAGTTCGTCCAGCTCCGTGTCGCCTGGGCGGACGGTGGGGCGGCTGGTGACGAGGGCGTGCTCGGCGGTCTTCGCCGGGGCGGGCCGGTCGGCGATGTCTCCGGGCAGGGTCACGACGGAGACCCCGCCGCGGCCGACGGCGTGCTGGATCGCCGTCTGGAGGAGGCGGGGCATCTGCTGCGGGCTGGAGATCATCTCGCAGTAGTGGCTGCACTCGCGGAACAGCAGCTCCGGGTGGGTCTCCTGGAAGTAGCCGAGACCGATCTCGGAGGAGGGGATGTGCGAGGCGAGGGCCAGCACGGGGGCCATGGAGCGGTGGGCGTCGTAGAGGCCGTTGATCAGGTGCAGATTGCCGGGGCCGCAGGAGCCGGCGCAGGCCGCGAGCCGGCCGGTGAGCTGCGCCTCGGCGCCCGCGGCGAAGGCGGCGGCCTCCTCGTGCCGCACATGCACCCAGTCGATGCCGGGGGTCCGGCGGACGGCGTCGACGACGGGGTTGAGGCTGTCGCCCACCACCCCGTACAGGCGTTCGACACCGGCGCGGACGAGGATCTCGACGAACTGCTCCGCCACGTTCTGCTTGGCCATGGGATTGCGAGCCCTTCCCGTGTTCCGGACGTACCTCGGCCCCGACGTCCATCAATGCACGGGCACGCCGCTCACGCCTCCCAGACGGCCACCGCCGTACGGTCGTCGGCGTACCCCTTGACCCTGATCTGGGTGTCCGCCAGGAACGCGGCCATGCCCGGGGCGGGCGATCCGTTCCAGCGGTCCGCCAGTTCACCGGCGAGGGCGGGCTCGCCGCGCAGGGGTTCGGCCAGGCCGGCGCCGCAGAGCAGCAGGGTGTCCCCCGGGCGGGCCACGGACGCCCGGAAGCGGAACGGTTCGGCCGGCGGGGGCACGGGGTCCTCGATGTACGGGGCGCGGGGCGTGACGATGTCGAGGTCCATGGTGAGCCGGTCGCCTTCCGGGCCGGCCTCGGGAGGCGACGAGCCGTAGCCGACGACGGGCTCGCCGGTGACGTCGGCCGGGGCGGGGTCCGGGGGCTCCAGGTCCTGCCAGTCGCCGTCGCGCAGCCGGAACAACCCGCCGGGACCGACGCCGAAGAACACCCGGGTGCGGCAGTCGGGGTCGGCGGGGAGCAGCAGGCAGCGCAGGCCGACGCGGTACTCCTCCGGTTCGACGCCGAGTTCGGCGGCGCGGGCCCGGAGTTTGCCGAAGCTGCGGTCGGTGAGGCGGTGCAGGCCGGACTTGAGGTCGCCGCGGCGGCCCGCCCTTATGTCGTCGCCGAGGCGGGCGTGGCTGCGGCCGACGGCGGAGCCGATCCAGCGGCAGGCGTCGGCCGCGGCGAGGTGGGCGTGCTCGGTGCGGCGGCTGCCGCTGGCGACGGCGACGAGCACGAGGGCGGTGGGGCCGGTGCCGAAGCGGGCCGTGAGCAGCGCGTCGCGGCGGGGCTCGCCGCGGAAGCGCGCGGAGTCGCCCCGCACGGAGGCGGCGCGCAGGGTGTACGTGCCGTACCGGGCGCCGTCGAGCACGGTGTCGGGCACCAGCGCCGCGAGTTCGAGCGCGTCGGTGGCGGGCAGTGCGGTGGGCTCGGGGTCGTACGTGGGCGGCCCGTCCCCCACGACGCCGCCCCGGGGGCGGGGCACGAGGTGGGGCGGGTCGCCGGCCGCGTCCCGGTCGGGTGGTTCGCCGGGGCCGCGGGCGTCGGGCCCTGTCGCGCCGGGTCCTGTCGCGCCCGGCCTCGTCGCGCCGGGTTCTGTCGCGCCGGGTTCTGTCGCGCCGGGGGTGGCCTCGGCACGGGCGCTCTCCGGCGCGGAGGGACTGGCGGCCTCCGGGGCGGGCGCGGGCGGCAGGGTGGGGCCGGTGTAGTGGCGGCGCTGCGGCAGCTCGCCGTCACGGCTCGCGGGCGGGACGTCCCGGAAACCACCGGCGGGCGGCGCGGCGGGCGGCAGCCAGGGCGGCTCCGCGGGGACCTCGGGCGGCCCCGCCGGCCGGGGTGGCGGCTCCTGCGCCCGCTCGGGCGGGGCCACGGCGGCGGCCCGCGGGTCGGCCACGCCGGGGCCGTCGGCACGCGGCGCGCCCGGCTCCGGGCCGACGGCCCGCCCGGCCCGATCCGGGGCCCGGTCCGGCGGGTGGCCGGGGGGCCCGCCCAACGGGGCCTGGGTCGTGAGGTCCGCGTCCGCCGGGTCCACCCCGGCCGGCGGGGCGGAGCCGGGAGGCTCCTCCGCCCGGTCCGGCGGCATCTCCGCGCGGTCCGGGGCCCCGCCCACCTCCGCCGGGGCCGTGAAGTCCGCCGTGTCCACCCGGTCCGGAGCGGGGGTCCCGCCCGCCTGGGCCGGGGCCGTGAGGCCCACCGGAGCCCGGTCCGGGGCGAGGGCCCCACCCACCGGGGCCCGGTCCGAAGGCGCGGACCGGTCCGCGCCGGAGGCCTCGGTCGCCGGAGCCCGGCCCGGCGGGGAGCCGGTGGCCGGACCCGGCCCGGTCCCGTCCGCCGGGGCCGCCCCGGCGTCGGCCGGAGGCGCCGCCCCGCCCACCCGGGCGGAGCCGGGAGCCCGGTCGGCCGGGGCCGCCCCGGCCCCCCGCGGGAAACCGGGAGGTTCCTCCACCCGGTCCGGAGGTGCCATCCCGTCCCCGGGGTCCACCCGGTCCGGAGGCACGTCCCCGTCCACCCGGTCCGGGGCGGACGGCCCGGACGCGGGGGCCGCCTCCGACGGAGGGTCCCACCAGGCGCGGGTGAGGGCGCCCGACGCCGAGGCGAAGCGGTCGTCGACCGTGTCGCCCGTCGGGGCGGGCGGTGCGCCCGTGTCCGGGGCGGTGTCGTCGTAGAGGCGTTGCCACCAGTCGTCCTCGGACCGCTGTCGTCGGGCCGGCGGCCTCTCCCCCTGCTCGCTCATGCCCCTATTGTCCACCGCGGGGCCCCGCGGAAAACGGTGTCGCCCGAAAAATGGCAATGCGACAAATCGCCGCCACCGCGCACGAAGCAGCGCGCAAAGCCGCGAACGAAGCCGCGAACGAAGTGGTCCGCCGGGCGGCCCAACCCCCCACGGGAAAGACGCCCGGCGGACCGGTCGTGATCAGCGCACGGCGTATGCGCCGACCACGAGCTGGGTGACGGAGTCGCCGTCGGCGTCCGTCAGTTCGGTGCGCAGCGTGACCTGTTCGCCCCCGGCGCCCGTGTGGTCCACGGTCGCGGTCCAGGTGCCGCCGTCGTCGTAGGACGGGGACGAGGACGGGTCAAGGACGGCTTCGCGGCGGTCAGGGCCCGGGGGCGGTAGCCCGCGTGACCCATGACGCCCGGCGTGATCCGCCGGCCGTCTCGCGCCGGGACGGTCCTGAGACCGTCCTGCGGAAGACCGTAACCCGGCAACAGCAGGGGATGCCCTGCGAGGACGCGCTCTCGTCAAGACGGGGGCGGAACTTCCAGGTCGTCCGCAGCTCGGTGGAGCGCTTCCGGACCGCGGCGGGTGAGCCGGTCTTCCGCTGTTCCAGTACCAGTTCGCACGCGGCCTCGTCGGCGGGAACCTCGAAGACCCCGAACGGGACTCCAGTCTGCCCTATCTCCTTGCCCGACTCCAGGCGCTTGGGCAGCGGGGCCTCTTCGCCGGCGTCGCGGGTCACCAGGAAGCGGCCGGCGGCGGTGGCCGCTCCCCGTGCCGTACGCGATATCGGGCGCATCGCCCTCCACATCCGAAACCGGCGTCGAACGGGCGCAAGAGCCCTGTCGCCGGGAGCCGTTGGTGCCGCGGTGGCGCGGTGGCGCGGTGGCGCGGTGGCGCCACATTGGCAGAGGAACGGCTGATGCGGCGATGATGTCCGGCGGCGGGTTCACGCCGTGGCCGTTTTCCGCCACGGCGGTGCCGTCTCAGGGGATGAAACGCACGTCAGGGGAGGTCCGGAGGGTGCTGGGAGCGATAGGACTGGACGAACGGCAGGAGACCGCGTACCGGGTGCTGGTCGCGATGGGGGCGGCGGAGATCGGCGATCTCGCGCACCGCCTGTCGCTGACCGAGCCGGAGACCGAGCGGGCGCTGCGCCGCTTGGAGCAGCAAGGTCTAGCGGCGCAGTCCTCGGCACGGACGGGACGCTGGGTCGCGGCCCCGCCCGGGGTGGCGCTGGGGGCGCTGCTGACACAGCAGCGGCACGAGCTGGACCAGGCGGAGCTGGCGGCGGCGCTGCTGGCGGAGGAGTACCGCGCGGAGTCGGCGCAGCCGTCGGTGCACGATCTGGTGGAGGTGGTGACGGGCGCGAGCGCGGTCACGCACCGTTTCACGCAGTTGCAGCTCGGCGCGGTGGAGGAGGTGTGCGCGCTGGTGACCGGGAAGCCGGTGGCGGTGAGCGGGACGGACAACGAGGCGGAGGAGAAGGCGGCCGTCCGCGGGGTGCGCTACCGGGTGGTCGTGGAGCGGGAGGTGCTGTCGGTCCCGGACGGGATCACGGAGCTGTCGGCGGCGCTGGGCCGGAACGAGCGGGTCCGGGTGGTGGGCCGGGTGCCGACGAAGCTGGTGATCGCGGACCGGGCGCTGGCGATGGTCCCGCTGACCGGCCGGGGCGCCGAGCCCGCTGCCCTGGTGGTGCACGCGAGCGGGCTGCTGGAGTCGCTGTCGGGTCTGTTCGAGTCGGTGTGGCGGGACGCCCTGCCGCTGCGCCTGGCCCGGGTCGGTGACACCGTCGTCGAGGAGACGGCCGCCGGGCCGGACGCGGTGGACCTCCAGGTGCTGTCGCTGCTGCTGGCGGGGATGACGGACGCGAGCGTGGCCAAGCAGCTCGACCTGGGGTTGCGCACGGTGCAGCGCCGGGTGAAGGGGCTGATGGAGCTGACCGGGGTCACCACCCGGCTCCAGCTCGGCTGGCACGCGTACGCCCGGGGCTGGGTCGCCCGGGATCTGCGCCGGCCGGGCTGAGCCGCGGCCGTCCCGGGGCCGCCCGCCCGCACCGGCGGCCCCGGCGGCCCGGCTGACCTGCGCGAACGGTGCCCGCGCCGCGCGATCTGCGGGGAGGCGGCCCATCCTGCACTCTGGGCAGATGGGCGTATGGCAGCAGGTGCTGGTGGGCGGGGTGATGCTGCTGGGTCTGCTGGGCGTGCTGGTTCCTGGGGTGCCGGGGCCCTGGCTGGTGTGGGCCGCCGTCCTGTGGTGGGCGGTGCAGGAGCTGTCCGGCGCCGCGTGGGGGCTGCTGGTGGGTGCCACCGCCGTGCTGCTGGTCGTCCAGGTGGTGGTGTGGCTGCTGCCGCCCCGCAGACTGCGCGGTCTGGGCATCACCCGCCGGATGGCGGTGTACGCGGGGGCGGGGGCGCTGCTCGGCTTCGTGCTGCTGCCGGTGGTGGGTGCGGTGCCCGGGTTCATCGGCGGGATCTATCTGTGCGAGCGCCGGCGGCTCGGCGGGCACGCCCCGGCGAAGGCATCCACCCGGGCGGTGATGCGGTCGGCGGGCACGAGTGTGCTGGTGGAGCTGTTCGGCTGCCTGCTGGTGGTGGGCGCCTGGGTGGGGGTGACGGTCGGAGCCTGAGCCCGGAGCAGCAGGCCGCAACCGGGGCGACCCGTTCGGGTGGGATCGCTCGGGTGAACAGAGGAAGGTCGTGCGTCGCGCACCGGCCCCTTGCGAGCGGGTGCTCGAACATGCCCCGCATGAGACCCATCTCCCAGCGCCTGGCAGCGCTGCGTTCCCGCGCCGGCGCGACCGGTGCCGCGTGCGCCGTCCTCGCGACGGCCGTCCCCGTGCTCGCCTTCGGACCGGGTGCGGCCCCCGCGGTCGCCGCACCTCTTCCGGGCGGTCTCGGTCCGTGCGTGCCCGGCGACTGCCCGGACCCGTTCCCCGGGATCAACAACGGCCCGTTCGCCGGGCGGGACGACGCGATCAACATCTTCGTCGGCGACGACTTCCTCGTCCGGGGCCGGGCGGCGGAGGCCGAGGGCCGCGTCGTCGTCCTCGACAGCTTCGACCAGAACAAGGACCCGGCCGCGGGCGGGAACTACAACCTCGGGATCGTGGGCGTCGGCTCCCGCGTGCCGCCGCCCGTCGACTCCGACTTCCTCACGACCGGCGGCGACGTGACGGTCGCGGCCGGGCAGACCCTGGACACCACAGGCGGTCTGACGACCGAGCGGGGCATCGTGCGGCACGCCGGCACGGTGACCGGCACCGTGACCGGCGAGCTGATCCAGGACGACGCCGCGGTGGAGCCCTACGCGGGACTCCGGGACGAGCTCACCGACGCCAGCCGCTGCTACGCCCGGGTGGACGGGCAGCCGCGAACCCCCACGGGCACGGCCGTCAACGAGGTCTTCCAGACCACGTTCACCGGGGACGGCACCTCGGCCCTCCAGGTCTTCAACGTCGACTTCGACCTGGTCAACCCCAACACGGGGGGTCAGCAGGGCATCGTCTTCGACAACATCCCGGCCAATGCGACGATCCTCGTCAACCTCCTCGGGGCGAACCGCACCATCAGCACCTTCAGCGGCGGCATCGACGAGTCCGACCCGCTGAACGGCTACCGCGAGCGCCTGCTGTGGAACTTCCCCGACGCCACCGAGGTGGACCTGGCGGGCACCGGCCAGTTCCAGGGCAGCGTCCTGGTCGGCGAGCAGTCCTCGATGACGACGGTGACCCTGCCGGGCGTCAACGGCCGCTTCTTCACGACCGGTTCGCTGACCCACACCAGTGCGGCGACGGGCGGCGGCGGTCAGGAACTTCACGCCTACCCGTTCGACGGCGACCTGCCCGACTGCGGCGACCCCCAGCCCACCACCGGGTCCGTCGAGGTGGTCAAGACCGACGCGGAAACCGGCGACCCCCTCGCCGGAGCCGACTTCGAACTGTGGCAGGAGACCAACAACACCCCCGGCCTCCAGACCGACGGCACCAACCCCGACACCCTCACCGACACCTGCACCACCCCCGCCACCGGCACCTGCACCACCGACAACCTCCCCCTCGGCACCTACTACTGGCGCGAAACCGGCGCCCCCGACGGCTACGAACTCCCCGACCCCGCCGTCTTCGGCCCCCTCACCCTCACCGAGGACAACGCGGCCGAAGGCGTCACCATCACCGCCGTCAACACCCCCACACCCACCCCGGCCACAGGGTCCCTGCGGCTGCTGAAGACGGACGCGAAGAACGGCGACCCGCTGGCGGGCGCGGTGTTCGAGCTGTGGCGCGAGACCAACAACATCCCCGGCCTCCAGACCGGCGGCGCCGCCCCGGACACCCGGGCCGACGACTGCGCCACCGACAGCGCGGGCACCTGCTCCTTCGAGGATCTGCCCCTCGGCACCTACTACCTGCGTGAGACGGCCGTCCCGGAGGGCTACGTACTCCCCGGCAACCCGGTATCCGGACCGTACGAGGTGACGGAGGAGAACAGCACCGGCGGTGTGACCGTCGAGCTGGACAACGAGCGCGGAGAGCCCTGCAAGGACAAGGACTGCAAGGACCGTCCGGGCAAGGACCGTCCCGGGAAGGACCGGCCGGGTAAGGACCGCCCGCGCGTGACCGCCGGTCTCTGACCCGTCCGTGCGCCGCACCGGACCGGTGCGGCGCACGCCGGCTCGTACCCCGGGGCGCTCACCGGTTCGGCCGCTCAGGAGTGGGCGGCCGAACCCGGTCGCT
The DNA here is from genome assembly GCF_000377145.1 of Streptomyces sp. CNT372. Taxonomy (NCBI): domain Bacteria; kingdom Bacillati; phylum Actinomycetota; class Actinomycetes; order Kitasatosporales; family Streptomycetaceae; genus Streptomyces; species Streptomyces sp. CNT372. Next base: position 159,334 of record NZ_KB897781.1, read on the forward strand.
GGTCGACTGGCGGGACCGAACCGCGCTCCCGCCAGGAGGTCGTGACGTGCCCCGCCCTGACCGCAGACACCGCATACCCCGCATACCTCGTGCCGTGGCCGCAGCAGCGGCCACGGCACTGCTCTGCACTCTCGCCGCCACCGGACCCGCGCTCGCGGCGGCCCCCGCCGACGCCACCGCGTGCACCGCCCCCACCGGTCCCTACCAGCGGCCGCTGGAGAAGTACCTCGAACGGCCCGTGGACGGGCGCCAGTCGGAGGCCGACTGCCGGGCGATCCGCGGCTTCCAGCGCGAGTACGGCGCGCCCCGCACCGACGGGTACGCGGACCTCGGCACCTACCGGACTATGGTCGCCGCCGAGGCGTCGGCCGACCCGAACGCCGCCGGGCACTGCCCGGTCCGCTCCCACCGGGTGACCTGCGTGGACATGGACCGCCAGCTGCTGTGGGTGCAGACCGGCGACCGGGTGGACTTCGGACCCGTCCCCGTCCGCACCGGGCGGGACGCGCAGGAGACCCGGCCCGGCTGGCACACGGTGTACTGGCGCAGCCGGGACCACGTCTCCACCCTCTACGACAACGCGCCCATGCCGTACGCCCAGTTCTTCGACGGCGGGCAGGCCTTGCACGGGCGCCCCGGGGACCTGTACGACGGCGGCGGCTCGGCGGGCTGTGTGAACCTGTCGCTCGACGACGCGGCCACCCTCTGGAACCTGCTCGGCCTCGACGACCGCCTCTATGTGTGGGGCGTCAAGCCGGGCACCGCCGACTGACGGCGCGGGTCCGCACCCCGGCCGGGGTGCGGACCCGCGGCCTTGTCACCGGAGGCGGCCGCGCTTGGCCTCCATCGCCGCGCGGCCCTGGGCGCCGCGCAGCTTCCAGTCCCGGCGCAGCTCCGCCCGCAGCCGGGCGTCGGTCTTGGCGACGATGCGGCGGTTCTCGCGGAGGAGCTTGCGGTAGCTGTCCAGCCGGCGTTCGTGCAGGCTGCCGTCCTCGACGGCGGCGAGGACCGCGCAGCCGGGCTCCGCCTCGTGGGCGCAGTCGTGGAAGCGGCAGCCGGCGGCCAGGTCCTCGATCTCGGCGAAGACCTGGCCGACGCCGTCGCCCGCGTCCCACAGGCCGACGCCCCGGACGCCGGGGGTGTCGATGAGGACTCCCCCGCCCGGCATGACCAGGAGGTTGCGGGTGGTGGTGGTGTGCCGGCCCTTGCCGTCCGTCTCCCGGGTCGCGCCGGTCTCCATCACCTCCTCGCCGAGCAGCCGGTTGGCGAGGGTGGACTTGCCCGCGCCGGAGACGCCGAGCAGGACGCCGGTGCCGCCGGCCAGGATCGCGGTGAGCTCCTCCATCCCTTCGCCCGTGGTGGCGCTGACGGGCAGCACCGTGACGCCGGGGGCGACCGTCTCCACGTCCTGGACGAGGTGGGACAGGCCGGTGGCGTCGGGCACCAGGTCGGCCTTGGTGAGGACGACCAGCGGGGTGGCGCCGCTCTCCCAGGCGAGGGCGAGGAAGCGCTCGATGCGGCCGAGGTCGAGCTCGACGGCGAGCGAGACGCAGACCACGGCGTGGTCCACGTTGGCCGCGAGGATCTGCCCCTCGGACCGCTGGGAGGAGGTGGACCGCACGAACGCGGTCCGGCGGGGCAGCACGGCACGTGCGTACTGCGGGTCGCCGTCGGGGTCGACGGCGACCCAGTCACCGGTGCAGACGACCCGCAGCGGGTCGTGCGGGGTGACGAACTCGGTGTCGGCGTGCACGGTGCCGACGGGGGTGATCACGTCGCAGCGGCCCCGGTCGACACGGACGACCCGGCCGGGCAGCAGACCGCGCCCGGCGTAAGGGGCGAACGCGTCGGCCCAGGCGTCGTCCCAGCCGTGGGCGGCGAGGGGGTGTGCGGACGCGTCGGAGGACGCGGACGGTACGGAGAGGTTCAACGGGAGCCCTTCGCAGGGTGGCCCCGGCGGGCGCCGTTACGGCGCGGGAGAGGTGTGTGGTCAGCCGGAGGCCACGGAGGAGGTGCGGTGGATGCGTCGGATGCGGGCAGTGCCCGTCGCCATGACAGCCATCGGTCACACCTCCTGTTCGCGTCTGCGCGGGCGCCGGTGCGGCGTCGCGTACGGGTTCGGCTCGGGGGCCGCGTGGCGGCCGTCCCTTCGACGGGGTCAGCGTAGAGGGAGGTGTCACGCGGGGGCCACTGGTTTTCCCCGCCGGCGGCTTTCCACCGCCGGTGGCCTCTCCACCGGTGGTATTCCACCGCTGGAGAGGCCACCGGTGGCCCATGGCCCGTTCAGGAGGCGGACGGCGTGCGGCCCGTGCCGGTCCAGCGGGTGAGCTGTGCGGCACTCCAGGTGTTGACGACCCGTTCCGCGGGGACCCCGCAGCGTTCGGCGCGGTCGCAGCCGATGAGCTGCCAGTCGAGCTGTCCGGGCGCGTGGGCGTCGGTGTCGATCGCGAAGAGGACGCCCGCGTCGACGGCCTTGCGCAGCAGCCGCAGGGGTGGGTCCCTGCGCTCGGGGCGGGAGTTGATCTCGACGGCGGTTCCGTGTTCGGCGCATGCGGCGAAGACCCGGTCCGCGTCGAAGCTCGATTCGGGGCGGGTGCCGCGTTCGCCCGTGACCAGGCGGCCGGTGCAGTGGCCGAGGACGTCGGTGAGCGGGTTCTCGACGGCCCGGACCATGCGGCGGGTCATCGCGGGGGCGTCCATGCGCAGCTTGGAGTGGACGGAGGCGACCACCAGGTCGAGCCGCTCGAGGAGTTCGGGTTCCTGGTCCAGGGTGCCGTCCGGGAGGATGTCGCACTCGATGCCGGTGAGCAGCCGGAACGGCTTCCAGGAGGCGTTGAGTTCCTCGATCAGGTCGAGCTGTTCGCGCAGCCGGTCGGGGCTGAGGCCGCGGGCGACCCTGAGGCTGGGCGAGTGGTCGGTGAGGACGGCCCAGTCGTGGCCGAGGGCGCGGGCGGTGCGCCCCATCTCCTCGATCGGGCTGCCGCCGTCGGACCAGTCGGAGTGCAGATGGCAGTCCCCGCGCAGGGCGGCGCGGAGTTCGGTACCGCCGTCGGCGAGCGGTCCGGCGGCCTCGGCCTCGTCCTCCAGTTTCCGCAGATAGCCGGGGATTTCGCCGGCCAGGGCCTCGCGGGCGACCTTGGCGGTCTTGGGCCCGACGCCCTTGATCCGCTCCAGGTCGCCGCTGCCGGTCCGGCGGGCGAGGTCGTCGGGGTCGAGGGCGGCGAGTGCCGCGGCGGCGGTGCGGAAGGCCCGCACCCGGTAGGTCTCGGCGCGGGAGCGTTCCAGCAGGAACGCCACGCGGTCCAGCGCTTCGACGGGTTCCATCGGCAGGCTCCTCCCGGCCCGGGGCCTCTCGTTGCCAGTGAACCCCGGCGGGCCGGTGACGACCACTGGTGGGATGTGCGGGCATCGATGGGGCCCCGAGAGGGCACTCCACCTTTCAATCAATGATTCAAGGGTCCATTCACCTTATGTTTGCGCGCCGAATCACCTCTAACGTCTTTCTTTGGCCAAACATTCGCACTACTGAACGGCTGGTCAGTACCCGGAGGCCGGTCACCGCCTGGCCCCGGAGCATCACCACCGGTGACCTGATCCCGCCCCAGCGGCGGGCGTTCGCCCGGGGAATCGGCAAGACTCCGGTCCGGATTCACACCCCCGAACCCAACGGAGTGTTCGTTATGCGGTACATCGCCAGAGGACTCGCGCTCGCCGGCCTCACCCTCGGCCTCGCGCTCGCCCCGGGCGCGGGCAGCGCCGGCGCCGCCCCGGCCGGCGCGGAGAGCCTCTACGCGCCGTCGGCCCTCGTCCTCACGGTCACCACCGGCGACGAGACCCTCGACGGCACGGTGCTGCGCGCCGTCACCCTGGACTGCGCCCCCGCCGCCCGCGGCTCCCACCCCGCGCCCCGCGCGGCCTGCGCCGAACTGCGCGCCCAGGCAGGGCGGTTCGAGGCCACGGTGACGCCCGACCCGGACGTCGCCTGCACCCGGCAGTGGGACCCGGTGACCGTCACGGCGGACGGCGTATGGGAGGGCAAGCGCGTCGCGTACCGCCACACCTTCGGCAACCCCTGTATGAAGGGGAGCGCGAAGGGCGTGCTCTTCGCCTTCTGATCCGGGCGCGGGCCACGCGCGGAAGCGGCCACGGCATCGAATGCCGTGGCCGCTTCCGCGTCCCGCGGGCGGGAAGAACGGGCCCGGCCGGGCGCCCGGGGGCGCAACCCGGTACGGGCCCGGCCGGGCAGCGGGGGAAGTCCCGGTACGAGCCCGGTCAGGCGCCGGGCGGCACCCGCGAGGGACGGCCCGCACCGCGGGTCAGGACATAGCCGCCGACGCCCGCGAGGGCGGCGAGGACAGCGCCCGCGCCGGTCCACAGCCAGCGGTCGGACCACCAGCCGGAGGAGAGGTCGAGCCCGGCCTTCTCCTCGTTGCGCCGCACCTCCGCCGAGATGCCCGGCACCAGCGGTTCGGCGAGCGCGCCGTCGACCGCGTACGCACCGCCGGCCTCGTGCGGTACGGCCTCCATCTCGGCGCGCACCGGCAGGCCCTGGTCCTGCTCGGGCAGGGCGGTGACGGTCAGCCGGACGTAGTAGCTGCCCGGCAGGGGGTCGTTCGCCCACGGGTCGGCGAGTGAGCGGACCGGGCGCAGGGTGCAGGACAACTCGGCGGTGGCCGCTTCCCGTTCGGCCGTGCGGCTCTGCATCCCGTACATGCACGCCTGGCGGCGGCGGAGTCCGTCGTACACGTCGATCCGCCAGGTGGACGCGCCGTGGCGGGCGGTGGACTCGGGGAGGGTGACCTTGGCCCGCACGGTCGGGCGGTCGCCCGCCGCGGCGGAGAACACCCAGTAGAGGTAGTCGCCGCTGGACGCGTCCGCCGTCGCCTTCTGTCCCTGCTTCACGGGCGTGGCGGTGCGGAAGGTGGTGCCCGCCTCCGTCGGCCCGGCTTCCGTGGTCCCGGCGTCCGTGGACGTGGGGCTCGGCGAGGGGGTGTCCGCGGCGGCCGGGACGGCCGGGCCGAGCAGGGCGGCGCCGGCCAGCAGGCCGGCCGTCAGGATCCTTGTGCCACGCATCAGTTGGTCCTCCAGACGGAGACGCGCCAGCGGGAGACCCAGCCCCACACCAGACCGGTCAGGAAGCCCGCGACGACCAGCAGGCCGAGCAGCCACCAGCCGCGGCCGAGGCCGAAGGAGGCCACGTCGGAGGCGGCGTCGGGCGCGTCCGTCACGTCGACGGTCAGCTCGACGGGCATACCGGGCTCGGTCTTGACCCCGGCGGCGGGCGAGAAGGAGTTGCTGACCTGGAGGCAGACCGTCTCCGCGGCCGGCTTCGCGTCGGTGTCGTCCGCGTCGTCGGAGGGCGGCTTGGGGTAGCGCAGCCCGGTGGAGATCAGGTCGGTGCGGCCGTCCCCGGCCTCGGAGCCGCGCACGATCTCGCGGCCGTGCACGGTCACGGCCCGCAGCAGGACGCCGTAGTCACGGCCCACGCGGCGGTCGGCGCCGATGCTGACGGAGGCGCGCAGTTCCTGGCCGGGCAGCACGTCGACCCGGTACCAGCGGTGCTCGCCGAACTTCTCGCGGTCGGTGTAGAGGCCGGGGGTGAGCACGGGCGCGCCGTCGCACCGTTCGGCGCCCTCGGTGGCGACGGGCACCACCACGGGGTCGGCCGCGCGTTCCACCAACTGGCTGACTCTGCCGGAGAGTTCCCTGGTGTGCTGGACGGAGGTGTAGGTGCCGCCGGTCGCCTCGGCGATGCAGCGGAGCTGGGCGCGGGTCTTGGCGTCGGGGACCAGGCCGAGGGTGTCGATGACGAGGTGGATGCCCTTGGCGGCGATCTCGCGGGCCACCTCGCACGGGTCGAGGGGGGCGCAGGTGTCCTCGCCGTCGGTGATCAGGACGATCCGGCGGGTGGCGTCGCCGCCCTCCAGGTCCTTGGCGGCGCCGAGCAGGGCGGGCCCGATCGGCGTCCAGCCGGTGGGCGCGAGGGTCGCGACGGCGGCCTTGGCCTCGGTGCGGTCGAGCGGTCCGACGGGGTAGAGCTGCCGGGTGTCCTCGCAGCCGCGCTCGCGGTCGTCGCCGGGGTAGTCCGCGCCGAGGGTGCGTATGCCGAGCCGCACCTCGTCCGGGACGGCGTCCAGGACCTCGTTGAACGCCTGCTTGGCGGCGGCCATCCGGCTCTTGCCGTCGATGTCGGAGGCCCGCATGGAACCGCTGACGTCGAGGACGAGTTCGACCTTGGGTGCTTCCTTCGCCGCCGGTTCACCGGCGGCGGCCGGTGCCGCGGGGAGCAGCCCGGCGGCCAGGGCCGCGAGCAGGGCGCAGAGCCCGGTCGCGAGCCGTTTTCTTATGATCATCCGCCGGATCGTAGTGAGCGCGGGCGCCGCGATCCAAAACGTCCGCAGGGCGGGCGGCCGGGCCCGCCCTGCGGACCGTTTCGCGGGCGGCCCGCGCGCCTCTCCCAGGCCCCTGTGCCTCTCTCGGCCCGCGCGCCTCTCCCAGGCCCCTGTGCCTCTCTCCGGCCATGCGCCTCTCTCAGGCCCGGCGCGCCGCCAGGGCCTCGGCGACCCGGTCGAAGAACGCGGCGTGGGCGGGTGCGCTGCACGGGAGTTCGGGGTTCCAGGGGACGACCGTCCTGCCGTCGGTGACGGCCCGCCAGGCCGGACTGCCGGCGAGGCGCGCCAGGGGTTCGGCGTTGACCCGGACATCGGCGAGGACCACGTCGGCTTCCAGCAGGGCGGCCGACGTCCAGTCGGTGGTGGACCAGTTGACGCCCGCGCCGGGCGCGGGGGCCGCCATCCGCACCCCGCAGTCGGCGAGCGCCCGCAGGTCCGGCCAGGCTCCCGGGCGGGCCAGGTGCACGCTGTCCGGTCCGGCGGGCGACAGGGCCAGGACGCGCGCGCCCGGGGCCCGTGCGGCCGCCGCGCGCAGCCGCTCGCGGGCCGCCTCGACCGCGGACGGCGACCGGGAGGCCGCACCGAGGGAGACGGCGAGGGCGGTGAACCGGTCGCGGACCTCGTCGAGCGAGTGTCCCTGGCCGACGTCCAGGAGGACGACGGGGACGTGCTCCTCCAGATGCTTGGCGGTGTCCGGGTCCAGCCCGTAGACCCGGTCCGTGCCGTAGCCGACGGCGACCACCAGGTCCGGGCGGTGCGCCAGGAACGCGTCGACGCCGACGCCCGGGCCGGGGCCGAGGTAGGTCACCTCGCCCGGGGGCAGCGCGCCGGCCTTCGCCGGGTCCACCTCCGGGCCGTCGTGCGCCGAGCCGAACACGGCCACGGGGCGCAGCCCGTGGTCGAAGAGCGCGGCACCCGCCTGGAGGTAGGCGACCAGTCGTGCCGGGGTGCCGGGCGAAGCCGCCGTCCGGCCCCGGTCGTCCGCGAACCGCCATCCGTCTCTCTGCTCCATGCAGCCTCCGCTCGGGTCCCTCGGCCGGCGTCGACCCCGGCGCCGCCGTCGCACGCGTCGCGGTGTCCCTGCCCCGGGGCGACCCGGCGTACGCGTGCAACCGCCTTGATCCGGCCAGGAGTTCACCCCGTGCGGCGCCGGTGCCGGCGGCTGCGGGCGGGTGGCCGGCGGGTGTCCGAATCCTTCAAGACGGGGCCGTGCGCGCGCCCTACGGTGGCGGTATGACCGAGCAACCGCACACCACCCCGGGGCCCGTGCCCCCGCGTCTCGACGCGATCGGCCTGGTCGTCTCCGACATGGCCGCCTCACTCGCCTTCTACCGCCGCCTGGGTCTCGACGTGCCCGCCGGGGCGGACTCCGCCCCGCACGCCGAGGCCGTGCTGCCGGGCGGGGTCCGGGTGCTGTGGGACACCGAGGAGACGATCCGCTCCTTCGACCCGTCCTGGACCCGGCCGTCCGGCGGCGAGCGCCTGGGCCTCGCCTTCCGCTGCGCGGACCCGGCGGCCGTGGACGCCCGCTACGCGGAACTGGTCGCGGCCGGGTACCCGGCCCACATGGAGCCGTGGGACGCCGCGTGGGGGCAGCGCTACGCGGTGGTGCTCGACCCGGACGGCACGGGCGTCTCCCTCTTCGCCGACGCCTCGGTGTAGGCGCCGAGGGTCATACCGCTGAGGGCGCGCATCTCCCGCGCGAGATGCGCCTGGTCGGCGCAGCCGGCCGTGAGGGCCGCCACGGCGTACGGGGCACCGTCGTGGATCAGGGCCAGGGCGCGCCGCAGGCGCAGGATGCGGGCCAGCGTCTTGGGTCCGTAGCCGAAGAGGTCCTGGGAGCGCCGGTGGAGCTGCCGTACGCCGAGGCCCGCGTGCTCGGCGGCCGTGGCGACGCTCCCGCCCGATGCCAGGTGCCGGACCAGGGGCGTGAGCCAGGCGTCGGGGGGACGGGCGTCCGCCGCCCTGCGCAGTGCCACGGCCTCCAGGCCCGCGGCCGGGTCGGCGGGGTCCACCCGGGCGGCGAGCCGGCGCGCCTCGGCGGCTCCCCACAGATCGGCGAGCGGCACCCGCAGGTCGCGCAGTTCGCGGGCGGGGACGCCGAGGAGGGCGGGCGCGGTCCCGGGGGCGAAGCGCAGGCCCGCCCGGACGGGTGCGGGGGCGTCGGTGGCGGCGTGGGCACGGGTGTCGGGTCCGGCCACGAGGAGGCCGCCCTCGCTCCAGAGGAGGTCCATACAGCCGTCCGGCAGGACGGGACGCGGGGCGGCGGCCCCGTCGCGGGCCCCGGGGGTGAGGGTCCACAGGACGGCTCCGGTCAGGCGGGACGGCCGCTCGCGGTACACGGCTTCGAGGCTACCGGCCGTTGTCCCCGCCGTCCGCGCCACCGCCCGGGCCCGGGGCCGGTCCCGATCCGGGTCCGGGCTCGCGCCCGTTCTCCCGGCCGCCGCCTCCCCGCCCGGGCTCCCGGCCGTTGTCGCGGCCGTTGTCGCGGCCGTTGTCCCGGCCCGTGTGCAGGCGGGACTTCACATCGTCCGGCGGCAGGAACTTCGACCAGCGCTCGGGAAACTCGGACGGCATGTCCCCGCCGCCGTCGTCCTCGTCGTCCTCCCCGTCGCCGTACAGCTGGGACGCCCGGGCGCGGGCCAGAAGTTCGGCGGCGTCGGCGGCGCGGGCGCGCTCGTTCGCGGCGCGGGCCGCGGCCGTGGCGACCGAGGGCCAGACCCGGTCGATCGCGGCGTTCACGGCCGCGCCCACCAGCACGGCGAACGCGGAGATCCCTATCCAGAGGAGGAAGGCGATGGGGGCGGCGAGGGAGCCGTAGATCGTCGGTCCCTCCACCGTGCTGGTCAGGTAGATCCGCAGCAGGAAGCTGCCCAGCACCCACATGGCCAGGGCGACCAGCGCGCCGGGGATGTCCTCGACCCACGGCGAGCGCACCGGCACGGACACGTGGTACAGCGTGGTCAGGAAGGCGATCGACAGCAGGATGACGACCGGCCAGTACAGCGCCCGGACCACCTCGGTGCCCCAGGGGATCAGCTCCACGACCCGGTCCGGGCCGACCACGGCGAGCGGCAGGACCACCGCGCCGATCAGCAGGGCGATGAGGTAGAGGAGGAAGGCGAGCAGCCGGGTGGCGACGATGCCCCGGTGGCCGTCCAGTCCGTACATCACGGTGATGGTTTCGATGAAGACGTTCACCGCGAGGGACCCGGACCACAGGGCGATGGCGAAGCCGATGGAGATGACGTCGGGCCGGCCGCCCTGGGTGACGTCCTCCAGCAGGGGTTTGGCGATGTCGTTGACGCCCCGGTCCGACAGAACGGTGCCGACGGCCGCGAGGATGTTCTCCTCGATGGAGGCGACGGTGGTGGTGTTCGTCCAGTCGTCGATGTAGCCGAGGAGGCCCAGCAGGCCCAGCATCAGCGGCGGCACGGAGAGCAGGGTGAAGAAGGCCGCCTCCGCCGCGAGGCCGAGGATGCGGTACTCGATGCACGAGTTGACGGTGTCCTTCAGCAGCAGCCAGGTCATCTTCCGCTTGGAGACGTTGCGGTAGAGGACTCGGGCCCGGTGGAGCCGGCCCGGGGGCCGCTCGGGTGTCTCGTTTGCTGCCTGCACCTCCTTACCGTATCCGTACGGCGGGCAGCGGGTGACCGGCCGCACACCGTCCGCCGCGCTCCGCTTCGGGGTCCGCGCGGCGCGCGGGCCCCGGGGGCGCGGGGCGGCGGATCCGCTGCCGGGGGCGAGGTCCCGGGCGGGGGAGCCGGGGTTTGGCCGGATCCGGGCGGCGTGATTGTCTGACCGCCATGAGCATCGCCGTCACCACATGGTCCCTGGAGCAGACGTCCCCCTCCGATCTGAGGCCCGCGTCCGCGCCCGAGGGGGACGTCCGGGTCGTGCGCGCCGAGGTCCCCTCGCCGGAGTTCAGCCGCTTCCTCTACACCTCCGTGGGCGGCGACATCCGCTGGACCGACCGGCTCGGGATGACGTACGCGGAGTGGGAGAAGTGGCTGGACCGGCCGGGCGTCGAGACCTGGGTGGCGTACGACCGGGGGACGCCCGCCGGCTACGTGGAGCTGGAGGCGCAGGACGGCGGCGCCGTGGAGATCGTGTACTTCGGGCTGATCCCGCGGTTCCGCGGTCGGCGGATCGGCGGGCACCTCCTCTCCTGTGGCGTGGCCCGGGCCTGGGACCTGGCCGAGCGGTGGTCGGGCCTGCCCGCCACCTCCCGGGTGTGGCTGCACACCTGCTCCAAGGACGGCCCGCACGCGATGGACAACTACCTGCGGCGCGGCTTCCGGCTCTTCGCCACCAGGGTCGAGGAGGAGGACGAGATCGCGACCCCCGGCCCCTGGCCCGGCGCCCTCGGCTGACCCTCTCCGCGGTCGCCGGACGGCCCCGGCGACCGCGCACCCGCACGACCACGGGCGTCCGCACCGCGGTGACCTACGACACAGTGTCCCACCCTGCGAGACATTGATGTCCACATATTGGATGACGGTGGACTGGGTCCAAAGTCCCGTGACACGCTTCCGTCATGTCCAGCACTGGAATTGCCTTGGTGAGTCGGCGGCACGTCGACCTCGGCCGCATGTCCAGCGCCATCTGTCCGGCCTGCTGAGAGTCCAGCACCGCCGCACCCCTTCTGTCTTCGCCCCGCCCTGCGCACCGCCGCGCTCTCGCCGCGAGTGTGCAGCTCAGAGCCGCCCTCCTGCAGTCTCGAAGGACGTATCCCCATGGCCGCCACCCCCAAGGAGCCCGCCTCCGCCACGCCCCGTCGCAAGGCCGGACGCCACCGCGGCGAGGGTCAGTGGGCGCGGGGCCACCTCACTCCGCTCAACGCCAACGAGCAGACCAAGAAGGACGACGACGGTCTCAATGTGCGGACACGCATTGAGACGATCTACGCGAAGCGCGGTTTCGACTCGATCGACGGCGCCGACCTGCGCGGACGGATGCGCTGGTGGGGTCTCTACACCCAGCGCAAGCCCGGGATCGACGGCGGCAAGACCGCGATCCTGGAGCCGGAGGAGCTGGACGACAAGTACTTCATGCTGCGCGTCCGCATCGACGGCGGCCGGCTCACCACCGAGCAGCTGCGCGTCATCGGCGGGATCTCCGAGGAGTTCGCGCGCGGCACCGCCGACCTCACGGACCGGCAGAACGTGCAGTACCACTGGATCCGGATCGAGGACATGCCCGAGATCTGGCGGCGCCTGGAGGGCGTCGGGCTGTCCACCACCGAGGCGTGCGGCGACACCCCCCGCGTCATCCTGGGCTCCCCCGTCGCGGGCATCGCCGAGGACGAGATCATCGACGGCACCCCGGCCATCGACGAGATCTACCGCCGGATCGTGGGCAACAAGGACTTCTCCAACCTGCCCCGGAAGTTCAAGTCGGCGATCTCCGGCTCCCCGCTCCTCGACGTCGCGCACGAGATCAACGACATCGCCTTCGTCGGCGTGGAGCACCCGGAGCACGGACCGGGCTTCGACCTCTGGGTGGGCGGCGGCCTCTCCACCAACCCCAGGCTGGGCGTGCGCCTCGGCGCCTGGGTCCCGCTGGACGAGGTCCCCGACGCCTACGAGGGCGTCATCTCCATCTTCCGCGACTACGGCTACCGCCGGCTGCGCAACCGCGCCCGCCTGAAGTTCCTGGTGGCCGACTGGGGCGCGGAGAAGTTCCGCCAGGTGCTGGAGGACGAGTACCTGAAGCGCAAGCTGGTCGACGGCCCCGCCCCCGAGCAGCCGATCGCCCAGTGGCGCGACCACGTCGGCGTCCACCGGCAGAAGGACGGCCGCTTCTACGTCGGCTTCGCGCCGCGCGTCGGCCGGGTCGACGGCGCCACCCTCACCAAGATCGCCTCACTGGCCGAGGAGCACGGCTCCGGGCGGCTGCGCACCACCGCCGAGCAGAAGATGGTCGTGCTCGACGTGACCGAGGACCAGGTCGACTCCCTGGTCTCCGGGCTGGAGGCGCTGGACCTGCGGGTCACCCCTTCCCCGTTCCGGCGCGGCACCATGGCCTGCACCGGCATCGAGTTCTGCAAGCTGGCCATCGTCGAGACCAAGGCGCGCGGCGCCTCCCTCATCGACGAACTGGAGCGCCGGCTGCCCGAGTTCGAGGAGCCGCTGACCATCAACATCAACGGCTGCCCGAACGCCTGCGCCCGGATCCAGGTCGCGGACATCGGCCTCAAGGGACAACTCGTCCTGGACGAGGACGGCAACCAGGTCGAGGGCTACCAGGTCCACCTCGGCGGCGCGCTCGGCCTGGAGGCCGGCTTCGGCCGCAAGGTGCGCGGGCTGAAGGTGACCTCCGAGGAACTGCCCGACTACGTCGAGCGGGTGCTGCGCCGCTACCAGGCGGAGCGCGAGGACGGCGAGCGCTTCGCGGTCTGGGCCGCGCGCGCCGGGGAGGACGCCCTGTCATGAGCGAGCGAGCCGCCCCCTTCTACTGCCCGTACTGCGGCGACGAGGATCTGCGCCCCAACGAGAGCGGCCACGGCGCGTGGGAGTGCGCGGCGTGCAACCGGGCCTTCCAGCTGAAGTTCCTCGGGCTCCTGGCCCGGGGGGTCCGGTCCGACAGCAGCGGGAGGGACAGGATATGACGACCGATCAGGCCGTCCGGCAGGACCGGGACCTGGAGTCGCTGGCCGAGCGGGCGGGCCGCGAGCTGGAGGACGCCCCGGCGACGGACATCCTCCGGTGGGCGGCGGACACCTTCGGCAGCCGCTTCTGTGTCACCTCCTCCATGGAGGACGCCGTCGTCGCCCATCTGGCCTCCCGCGTCTTCCCGGGCGTGGACGTGGTCTTCCTCGACACCGGCTACCACTTCGAGGAGACCATCGGTACCCGGGACGCGGTGGACGCGGTGATGGAGGTCAACGTCATCACCCTCACGCCCCGCCAGACGGTGGCCGAGCAGGACGCCGAGTACGGCCCGAAGCTGCACGACCGCGACCCCGACCTGTGCTGCTCGCTGCGGAAGGTCGCCCCGCTGCGGGACGGCCTGACGGAGTACGACGCCTGGGCGACCGGTCTGCGCCGCGACGAGTCCCCGACCCGCGCGAACACCCCGGTGGTGGGCTGGGACGAGAAGCGCCGCAAGGTGAAGGTCTCCCCCATCGCCCGCTGGACGCAGGACGACGTGGACGCCTACGTCGCCGAGCACGGGGTGCTGACCAACCCGCTCCTCATGGACGGCTATGCCTCCGTCGGCTGCGCGCCCTGCACCCGCCGGGTCCTTCAGGGCGAGGACGTCCGGGCCGGGCGCTGGGCCGGGCGCGGCAAGACCGAGTGCGGCCTGCACGGCTGACGGGCCCGCACCGATGACCACCACCCCCTCGCCGCCCGCGCACCCCGCGCCGGCGGCCACCGACCGCACCGACTTGGAGAACGACGTGACCGGAGCCACGATCTGGCTCACGGGTCTGCCGAGTGCCGGCAAGACCACGATCGCCCGCGAACTGGCCGCACGGCTGGAGGCCGAGGGACGCCGGGTCGAGCTGCTCGACGGCGACGAGATCCGCGAGTTCCTCTCCGCGGGCCTCGGCTTCGGCCGGGAGGACCGGCACACGAATGTGCAGCGGATCGGTTTCGTCGCCGAACTCCTCGCCTCGCACGGGGTGCTGGTGCTGGCACCCGTGATCGCGCCGTACGCGGACAGCCGGGAGGCGGTCCGCAAGCGGCACCAGCGGGAGGGCACCGCCTATGTGGAGGTGCATGTCGCGACGCCGGTCGAGGTGTGCTCGGAGCGCGATGTGAAGGGCCTGTACGCCAAGCAGGCGGCCGGTGAGATCAGCGGCCTGACCGGAGTGGACGACCCGTACGAGGCGCCGGAGGCGCCGGACCTGCGGATCGAGTCCCAGAACCAGACCGTGGCCGAGTCCGCCGAGGCGGTCCGTGTGCTGCTGGCCGAGAGGGGTTTGCTGTGACCACCACGACCACCACGACCACCACCGTCGCGACGGCACGACAGAGTGCGGACGGGTCGTACGCGCTGTCGCACCTGGACGCGCTGGAGTCCGAGGCGGTGCACATCTTCCGCGAGGTGGCGGGGGAGTTCGAGCGGCCGGTGATCCTGTTCTCCGGCGGCAAGGACTCGATCGTGATGCTGCACCTGGCGCTGAAGGCGTTCGCCCCGGCGCCGGTGCCGTTCTCCCTGCTGCACGTGGACACCGGGCACAACTTCCCCGAGGTCATCGAGTACCGGGACCGGACGGTCGAGCGGCACGGACTGCGGCTGCACGTCGCCTCGGTGCAGGAGTACATCGACGCGGGCAAGCTGCGGGAGCGCCCCGACGGCACACGCAACCCGCTGCAGACGGTGCCGCTGACGGAAGCCATCCAGGAGCACCGTTTCGACGCGGTGTTCGGCGGCGGGCGGCGGGACGAGGAGAAGGCCCGGGCCAAGGAGCGGGTGTTCTCGCTGCGGGACGAGTTCTCCCAGTGGGACCCGCGCCGGCAGCGCCCGGAGCTCTGGCAGCTCTACAACGGCCGGCACGCGCCGGGTGAGCATGTGCGGGTCTTCCCGTTGTCGAACTGGACCGAGCTGGATGTGTGGCAGTACATCAGGCGGGAGCGGATCGAGCTGCCGGAGATCTACTTCGCCCATGAGCGGGAGGTGTTCCGGCGGTCCGGGATGTGGCTGACCGCGGGCGAGTGGGGCGGCCCGAAGGAGTCGGAGACTCCGGAGAAGCGCCTGGTGCGCTACCGGACGGTCGGGGACATGTCCTGCACGGGCGCGGTGGACTCGGCCGCCACCACCCTGGAGGCGGTGATCGCGGAGATCGCGGCCTCCCGGCTGACCGAGCGGGGGGCGACCCGCGCGGACGACAAGCTGTCCGAGGCGGCGATGGAAGACCGCAAGCGCGAAGGGTACTTCTAGAGATGACGAGCACCACCGAGCAGCTCGCCGGGCTGTCGGAGCAGACGACGCTGCTGCGCTTCGCGACCGCGGGTTCCGTGGACGACGGCAAGTCGACCCTGGTGGGGCGGCTGCTGCACGACTCGAAGTCGGTCCTCGCGGACCAGCTGGAGGCCGTGGAGCACGCCTCGCGCAGCCGGGGCCAGGAGGCGCCGGACCTGGCGCTGCTGACCGACGGCCTGCGGGCCGAGCGGGAGCAGGGCATCACCATCGACGTGGCGTACCGGTACTTCGCCACCGCGCGGCGCCGGTTCATCCTCGCGGACACCCCCGGGCACGTGCAGTACACCCGGAACATGGTGACGGGCGCGTCGACCGCCGAGCTGACGGTCGTGCTGGTCGACGCCCGCAACGGCGTGGTCGAGCAGACCCGCCGGCACGCGGCGATCGCGGCCCTGCTGCGGGTGCCGCACGTGGTCCTCGCGGTCAACAAGATGGACCTGGTGGACTACGCGGAGAACGTGTTCGCGGCCATCGCCGAGGAGTTCACGGCGTACGCGACCGAGCTGGGCGTCCCCGAGGTGACCGCCGTCCCGATCTCCGCGCTGGCCGGGGACAACGTGGTGGAGCCGTCGGCACGGATGGACTGGTACGGCGGGCCGACGGTGCTGGAGCACCTGGAGACCGTCCCGGTCAGCCACGACCTGGCGAGCTGCCACGCCCGCTTCCCGGTGCAGTACGTGATCCGGCCGCAGACGGCGGAGCACCCGGACTACCGGGGCTACGCGGGGCAGATCGCGGCGGGCACCTTCCGGGTGGGCGAGCGGGTGACCGTCCTGCCGTCCGGGCGGCAGTCGGTGATCGCCGGGATCGATCTGCTGGGTGTGCCGGTGGAGGCTGCGTGGACGCCGCAGTCGGCGACCCTGCTCCTCGCGGACGACATCGACATCTCCCGCGGCGACATCATCGTGCCCAGCGGCGACGCCCCGGCCACCAGCCAGGACGTGGAGGCGACGGTCTGCCATGTCGCGGACCGGCCGCTGACGGTGGGGCAGCGGGTGCTGCTGAAGCACACCACCCGCACGGTGAAGGCGATCGTGAAGGAGATCCCCTCCCGCCTGACCCTGGCCGACCTGTCCCAGCACCCCGAGCCCGGGGAGCTGGTCGCCAACGACATCGGCCGGGTGCGGGTGCGCACCGCCGAGCCGCTGGCGATGGACTCCTACGCGCACTCCCGCCGCACCGGCTCGTTCCTGCTGATCGACCCCGCGGACGGCACCACCCTCGCGGCCGGCATGGCGGGCGACGCGTTCGCCGCCCCGGACGCCCCGGCCCCCGGACCCGACGACGAGGGCTGGGACTTCTGATGACCGACGTCTGGGCCACCTTCGCCAAGGAGGGCGGCCGCGTCGGCAGCGGCGCCCTCGGCGCGGGCACGGGAGGGGTGGCGCGATGTGCGCGCTGACCGCTCCGGCGGCGGCGCCGTACCTGCTGCGCCGCTCCCTCCGCGCCACGCACCACCGAAGACCCGTCCCTGACGAACACGACCCGGCCGCGTCCGACACGACGTAGGGACCGGGCCGACGAGAGGAACACCTCCCGTGCCAGCCACTCGCACCGCGCTCCGGCGCCGCCTGACCGCGGCGGCCGTTCTGCCGCTGTTCGCCGTGGTGCTCACCGCCTGCGGCTACGGTGCCGAGGCACCGAAGGACGACGAGATCGCTCCCGCCGCCGGCGGCCGAAAGCTCTCCGTGGACGAGGTGAGGCTCGGCTACTTCCCGAACCTCACCCACGCCACCGCCCTGATCGGCGTCCAGGACGGCCACATCCAGAAGGAGCTGGGCGGCACCGCGCTGAAGGCCAGCACCTTCAACGCCGGCCCCTCCGCGATCGAGGCCCTCAACGCGGGCAGCATCGACATCGGCTTCATCGGCCCCTCGCCGTCCATCAACGCCTTCACCAAGTCGAACGGCCGGAACCTGCGCGTCATCGGCGGTTCCGCCTCCGGCGGTGTGAAGCTCGTCGTCGACCCGAAGAAGATCAAGACGCTGGACGACCTCAGGGGCAAGAAGATCGCCACGCCCCAGAAGGGCAACACCCAGGACGTCGCGCTGATCAACTGGATCAACGAGAGGGGCTGGAAGGTCGACACCGAGTCCGGCAAGGGCGACGTGTCCGTGGTCCGCTCCGACAACAAGGTCACCCCCGGCGCCTTCGCGTCCGGCTCCCTCGACGGCGCCTGGGTGCCCGAACCGACCGCGTCCAAGCTGGTCACCCTGGGGGGCAAGGTCCTCCTCGACGAGACGAGCATCTGGCCCGACGGGAAGTTCGTCATCACCCACATCATCGTGTCCCAGACCTTCCTCAAGGAGCACCCGGACGCGGTCGAGGCGGTGCTGCGCGGCACGGTGCGGACCAACGCCTGGATCAGCGCCAACCCGGACGCGGCCAAGGCGTCCGCGAACAAGGCGCTGGAGAAACTGTCCGGCAAGCCGCTGCCCGCCGAGGTCCTCGACCCGGCATGGCCGTCGATCCGGATCACCGACGACCCGCTGGCCGAGACCCTGAGGACCCAGTCCGAGTGGGCGGTCGACTCGAAGCTGCTCCCGGAGGCGGACCTCGACGGCATCTACGACCTGCGCATCCTCAACAAGATCCTGAAGGCCGAGGGCCGGCCCGAGGTCTCCGACGCCGGCCTCGGCGTGAAGTAACCCCCACCAGCGACCCCCAGGAGGTGACGATCATGGCCATCACGACCACCACCGAGGCCGCCGCCGGAGCCGACACGTTCGCCGGCGGCACGGCGGCCCCCGCCGCCCGCCTCGAGCACGTCTCGAAGTCCTTCGCGGGACCCGCCGGGCGGCAGCTCGTCCTCGACGACATCACCCTCGATGTCGGCCGGGGCGAGTTCGTCACCCTCCTGGGGGCCTCCGGCTGCGGCAAGTCCACCCTGCTCAACCTGGTCGCCGGACTCGACCGCCCGACCTCGGGCGCCATCGAGACCCCCGGCGGCCGGCCCGCCCTGATGTTCCAGGAACACGCCCTGCTGCCCTGGCTCACGGCGGGGCGCAACATCGAACTCGCCCTCAGACTCCGCGGTGTGCCGAAGGCCGAACGCCGTCAGGAGGCAGAGCGCCTCCTCGAACTGGTCCGTCTCGGCGGCGCCCATCGCAAGCGGGTCCACGAACTGTCCGGCGGCATGCGCCAGCGCGTCGCCCTGGCCCGCGCCCTCGCCCAGGACAGCGACCTCCTGCTGATGGACGAGCCGTTCGCCGCCCTGGACGCCATCACCCGGGACGTCCTCCACGACGAGCTGACCCGGATCTGGAAGGAGACCTCCCTCTCCGTCCTGTTCGTCACCCACAACGTGCGCGAGGCCGTCCGCCTCGCCCAGCGCGTGGTCCTGCTCTCCTCCCGCCCGGGCCGTATCGCCCGCGAATGGACCGTCGGCATCGACCAGCCGCGCCGTATCGAGGACACCGCCGTCGCGGAGCTGTCCGTCGAGATCACCGAGGAACTGCGTGGGGAGATCCGCCGCCATGGCCAGCACTGACACGACCGGCCCGGCCGTGACCGAGGCCGGGGACACCCCGGCGAAGGGCGCCGCCCGCGCCGACGACCTCGCCGGCCTGGAGGCCGGACTCGACGCACTGGACACCGTGCAGAGCACCCGCACACCGCTGCGGCAGATCCTCGTGCGGAAGGTCCTGCCCCCGGTGACCGCCGTGGTGCTGGTGCTCGTGGTCTGGCAGCTGCTGGTCACCGCCGAGGTCACCGACAGCTACAAGCTCCCGCCGCCGTCCGCTGTCTGGGACAGCCTGGCCACCATGTGGGCGCAGGGCACCCTGCTGGACGTCGTCTGGACGAGTGTGTCCCGCGGCCTGCTCGGCTTCCTCCTCGCCCTCGCCATCGGGACCCCCCTCGGACTGCTGGTGGCCCGGGTGAGGTTCGTGCGCGCCGCGATCGGCCCGATCCTCTCCGGGCTCCAGTCCCTGCCGTCGGTGGCGTGGGTGCCGCCGGCCGTGCTCTGGTTCGGCCTCAACGACACGATGATGTTCACCGTCATCCTGCTCGGCGCGGTCCCCTCGATCGCCAACGGCCTGGTGTCCGGCATCGACCAGGTCCCGCCGCTGTTCCTGCGCGCGGGCCGCACCATGGGGGCCACCGGGCTCCGGGGCGCCTGGCACATCGTCATGCCCGCCGCCCTGCCCGGCTACCTCTCCGGCCTCAAGCAGGGCTGGGCCTTCTCCTGGCGCTCCCTGATGGCCGCCGAGATCATCGCCTCCTCCCCCGATCTCGGCCTGGGCCTGGGCCAGTTGCTGGAGAACGGCCGGAACAACTTCGACATGCCCGGCATCTTCCTCGCCATCCTGCTCATCCTGACCGTCGGCATCGCGATCGACCTGCTGGTCTTCAGCCCGCTGGAGCGGTGGGTCCTGCGCAGCCGCGGCCTCCTCGTCAAGGGCTGATCCCCGATGCGCCGTCCCGTCCTGCTCGTCGTCGCCCACGGCAGCCGCGATCCGCGGCACGCGGCGACCGTGCACGCCCTGGTGGGGCGCGCCCGGTCGCTGCGGCCCGGGCTGCGCACCGAGGTCGCGTTCCTGGACTTCAACGCGCCGTCCGTACCGCAGGTCCTGGACCGGCTGGCGGCCGACGGCGAGCGGGACGTGGTGGCGCTGCCGCTGCTGCTGACACGGGCGTTCCACGCCAAGTCGGACATCCCGGCGGTGCTGCGGGGCGCGCCCCCGGCGCTGCGGGTGCGGCAGGCCGAGGTCCTCGGGCCGTCGCCGCTGCTGCTGTCCGCGGTGGAGCGGCGGCTGTACGAGGCCGGGCTGGGCCCGGCCGACAAGAGCTCGACCGGCCTGGTGCTGGCGTCGGCGGGCTCCTCCGACCCGGAGGCGATCGCAGTGATCGCCGAAACAGCGCGGGAGCTGCGGCACACCGGTTGGTGCGCCGTGCGACCTGCGTTCGCCTCCGCATCCCTTCCCCGCACCGAGGACGCGGTGCGCCAACTGCGCGCCGAGGGCTGCGCGCGGGTGGCGGTCGCCCCGTACGTCATCGCGCCGGGGCGGCTGCCGGACCGGATCGCCGAGGGCGCGGCGGCCGCCGGGGCCGATGCCCTGGCGGATGTGCTGGGTCCGGCCCCGGAACTGGCGCGGCTGCTGCTGGCCCGGTACGACGAGGCGGTCGCGGTGCGGGAGCTGCGGGCCACGGCCTGAGCCGGGCCGCGCCTGCCACGCGGATCCGCTCGGGTCAGGTGCGCAGGACGGTGGGACGCTCCGGCGGTCCGGCGGTCGGGCGGTCCGACGGTCGGGCGGTCGGGCGGTCCGGCGGTCCGGCGGTCGGACGCTCCGGCGGTCGGGCGGTCCGGCGGTCGGGCGGTCCGGCGGTCGGGCGGTGAGACGCTCAGGCGGGTCAGGCGGGTCAGGCGGTGAGACGCTCAGGCGCGGCGGGCGCCGCCGGCGCCGAAGCCGGTCTCGTGGGCCCAGAGATGCGTGCAGCCGGGGCACTGGAGGTGCAGCCGGCTGCCCTCGTTGGAGAGCAGGTAGCGCCAGTGGGCGCGGCAGGTCCGGCCCTCCTCGCAGACCGCGCAGTCGCGGTGGTCCGCGCAGCCCGGGCAGGGCACCCAGGCGCGGCGCCCGATGTCCGCGGTGGGGTCAAGCGGCAGCACGGCCGTCCCCGTCCCGCGCCGGGAGCACCCCGGCCGCCACGAGCCGGTCGTAGGTGCGCTGCTGCTCGGCGTCGAGCCCGGAGTAGAGCAGCCGGTACGCCTCCTCCTCGCCGGCCAGCACGGCCACCGGGTCCCAGTCGTCCCCGATCGCGGCGAGCACGGCGGCGCGGCGGACGGCCTCCTCGCGGGTGAGGTCGATCTCGAAGGCGTGGAGGTCCGCTTCCTGGTCGTGACGCATGCTGTTCCCTCGGCTGGTGGGACCGGACCCGTCGTGTCTACCAAGGGTTGCCTCACCGAGGAAGCGTCAGCCAGAAGAGCCCGTCACCGCCTGAAACAGGCGATCGACACAGCGCAGCATGATTCGGACATAAGTGGATGAATCACCCCTGTCCGAGGTGTCCCTGTGAGGGACCCCACAGGGCGCCCGCACCCCCAGGATCCAGCGGGAGGTGATCCGGGCTAAAGGCCGGGCGGGATCGCCGGAAGTCTGCGGTGGCCGGAGCGGCGGAGGCGGCGGTCTCGGTGCCGGTGCCGGTGCCGGCGCCCATGGGCGAACCTACCCGGCCAATGGCCCCCTGCCGCGGTCCACTTGGACCCCGTGGTCCTGGACCGGCCGAAGTGGCCGGTCCGGGGCCCCGTGGCCGAAGCGGGTGCCCTGGTGGAAGTAGAGCAGCCAGCCCCTCTCGGTCAGACGCCAGATGGAGCTGCGGTGGACCCGGTGCGCACCGGACTCGGTGTCGAAGGTCAGATGGACCACCCCCGCGGCGAGCTGCACCCCCTTCATCCGCGTGGTGGTGATGGGACGCGGGGACGGTGCGTCGCGCGAGCGCAGCGCGGCCATGATCGTCTCCCGGGTCCAGAGGCGGCCCGAGGTGCCGAACTCCCGGTAGTCCGGATGCAGCAGCTCGGCGAGGAGTTCCGGTGAGGCGCGGACCGCCGGGTCCAGGAGCCGGAACTCGGCCTCCATCGCGGCGTTCACGGCCTCGGTCGCGGAGTCAGTCACGGGTCATCTCCACGAGCTTGGTGACGGTGTTCCAGTTCCGGGCGGTCGCCACCGTCCCCTTCAGCGGCCGGGGGGCGGACAGGGCGGCGGCCAGCCTGGAGCGCCCCATGCCGTCCGGTGTGTAGAGGTAGAGGGCCCGGTCGCCGACGCGGTACTCCTCCGGCAGATGGGCGTCGACGGGGAGGGCGGCGGTCAGGGCCTCCGCGTCCACGTCCTCGGAGAGGTACACGACATGGAGCTGCTTGCCCGCCAGGCCGGCGGCCGGGAAGGGGCAGTCGTCGAGGATTCCGCGCAGATAGGCGTGGTCGCGCACCAGGGTGTCGACCCGGAAGCCGAACTCCTTCTCGATGCCGGCCTCGATCCGGGCGGCGAGGGCCGCCTCGGCGGCCGGCCCGGGGGCCGTGCCGGCGTCGGCCCCGGCCACGTTCAGCGCCGTGCCCGCGTCCCGCGCCGTGCCCGCACCCGGGTCGGCGAAGACCGCGTTGCCACTCTGGAGATACGTCGCGACCTCGGTGAACCCGAGGTCCTCCAGGAGCGCGCGCAGCCTCGCCATGGGGACCTTGCGGGCGCCGCCGACGTTGATTCCGCGCAGCAGCGCCGCGTACCTGGCTGTCATCACCACACGATAAGGCGGCCGCCGTGCCCCGTGGGGGAGGGCACGGCGGCCGCCGGTCAAGGTGCCGGGCGGTACCGGACCACCGGGTTCCCGGCTACTCGACGATCTTCAGCAGCTTGTTGGGCGTGCCCGCCGAGGGGTTGGTGATCTTGTCGGCGGTGGCGCCCCCGGTCAGCGCGGTGGCGACGTCGGCCGGGGCCGCGTCCTGGTGTCCGGCGAGGTAGACCGCGGAGGAGTAGTTGCGCTGGAACGTTCCGCCGTACTCCTTGGCGAGCTTCTTCTTGTCCGCCTTCTCGTCCAGCAGGACGATGTAGCGTCCCGCGACGGCGCCTTCGGCGTCGGCGCCGTAGATCGTGCCCTCGGCCGGCGCGGCGCCCGCGAAGGACGTGTTGAGCAGCGTGACGCCGGCCGCGGCGGCGATGGCCGTGACGGCCGCGGTGAGCTTGATCGGGCGGTGGGGGCGCTTGTGAGTTGCCATGAAGAGGGGGTCTCCTCGTCATCTTTTGTGGGGGGATTCGCCCTCGGTCGGAAGATCTCCCGGGGCTGACTCGAAACCCTGACCGATTGACACGCTCAGATCAAGACCTTCATGGACCCGTGACTTGTTCAACAAGGTTTCTCAACAAGAAGCCGGCCACCAGGGCGCAAGGCGGACAGGCCACGGCAACACCCGCTTCATGTACGGCACATGCACCGGCCGGGCGGCGGTGGCGCGGACCGCCCGCACGAGGTGGGCGGTCCGGCCGGGGGTACGGCCGCCCGGCCGAGACGGCCGGAACCCTCCCTCTCCGCGCGGCTGGTACCCCACACCCGAGCGCGCAGCACCCAGACCGGCGGCATGCGACGGGCGGCAGCCCGGCACGGCGAGGGCTCCGGGACCGGTTCTGGGGTGCGAACCGGTCCCGGAGACCCCGCCTTCCGCCGTGCCTTCGCCCCTGCGGCCGGGCTCAGCGCGGGAGTTCGGCCTCGATCAGGTCGGCCGCCCGCGGGGTGCCGCCCTCCTCGGCCATCCCGGCGCCGATCTCGGCCAGCCGGGCAGCGACCTCCGCGTCGCCGACGAGGGCGAGGACCGCCTCGCGCAGCGCGTCCGCCGTGGCTTCCTCGGTGTCGAGCCGGCGGGCCACGCCGAGGGCGACCAGCATGTCCGCGTTGCCGAACTGGTCCACGGCCTGCGGCACGGCCACCATCGGGGTGCCCGTCGCCAGCCCCTCCTGGCTGCCACCCGCGCCCGCGTGGGTGACGAAGGCGTCCGCCCGGCGCAGCACGGAGAGCTGCGGCACCCAGTCGTGCACCTCGACGCTCGCGGGCACCTCGCCGAGTTCGGCCGGGTCGACGTGCTTGCCGATCTGGAGGACGGTGTGCCAGCCGGGCAGGTCCCCGAAGGCCTTCACGCACTCCCGGTAGAACGCGGGCTGCTTGGTGAAGGAGGAGCCCAGGGAGACCAGGACCACCTTCTCGGCGTCCGCCGGCCGCCGCCACTCCCCCTGGTCGCCGCGCTCGCCCTGGCATGCGCCGACGAAGGAGTACACGGATGCGTCGACCCGGTCGGCGTGCGGCTGGAGGGCCCTGGGGATGAGGACGACACTGCGGCGCGGGCGGCCGGCGAAGCGGTCCGGGTCGGTGGTGATCCCGTTCTCCGTCAGCCAGGCACGGAAACGCGCGTAGTACGCCTGCCCGCGCTCGGACGCCTTCAGTTCGGCGAGCACCGGCGCCGCGACCTCCTCCTCGTACCCCTCCCAGGCGACCAGGTTCGGCGAGAGGGAGACGGCGGGGACGCCCCAGCGGTGGGCGAGCACGGGCGCCGGGTAGGAGGTGATGTCGTGGAGCACCAGGTCGGGTTCGTCACCCGCGAAGGCTTCGGCGAGCTGGGGCAGGGCCTGGATCGCGTCGTGCAGGAACGGTTCGATGTTGTCGATGAGTTCGGTGCCCCAGGCGTCGGGGTCGTCATCGGTCGGCAGGGTCGAGTGGTAGACGACCGGGCGGGCGCCGGTCTCGGCGACCCGGTCGGCGAACGAGGCCGGGATCGCGTAGCTGACGCGGTGCCCCCGGGCGACGAGTTCCCTGATCACCTCCAGGCTCGGGTTCACATGGCCGGGGGCGGCGATGGAGAACATGGCGATGTGCGCGGGGGTCGTGGTCATGCACCCACCTTAACGAGACGATACGTCTCGTGCAACGTCATTCGGTGCCCCCTCGGTGCCGGTAGCGCGGGAGCACCCGGCTCCTCCCTCCACCAGCCGTTCCGCCGGCTCCGCCTCGGCCACGGCCGCGCCTCCTCCAGCCCCCGGAACCGCCCGCACAGGACCGCGCCCCGCCGGTGCGAGACTGGACCCCCGGCCGCGGCGGCCTCCGGGCGGTCCGGTCGCCCGGCGCAGGTCGGGCCTCCGAGGCGCCGGGACCGGACGCCGGGCCGGAACGGCCCGCCAGGGAAGGGCCGGGCACGGGCCGGAACGGCCCGCCGGGGAAGGGCCGGGCACGGGCCGCCGGCGAGGGGCCGGGCACGGCAGGCCGGGCGCGGGCCCGGCGCGAGGACACGCACGGAGACGGAGACTGCACATGGACGAGGCACGCGCACGGGAGCTGCTCGTGGCCGCCGGGCTCGCGGGCGGCGCGGCGGACGCCGCGCGGCTGCTCGCGCTCGGTGAGAACGCCGTGTTCGCCACCGGTGACCTCGTCGTCAAGGTGGGCCGGGACCCCTCCCTCCTCCCCCGCGCCGAGCGCGAACTCGCCGTCGCCGGCTGGCTCGCCGAGGCAGGAGTGCCCGGCGTCCGCGCCGCCGAGCCGAAGCCGCGCACGGCCGAAGGGCACCCGGTCACCCTCTGGCACCGGCTGCCCGACGCCCTCCGCCCGGCCGCCCCCGCGGACCTCGCCGCCCTGCTGCGCCTGGTCCACGCCCTGCCCGCGCCGCCGTTCGCCCTGCCGCCGCGCGAGCTGCTGGGCGGGGTCGAGCGATGGCTGCGGCTGGCGGGCGACGCGATCGACCCGGCGGACGCCGCCTATCTGCGCGAGCGCCGCGACGGCTTCGCCGCGGCCGCCGCCGCGCTCGTCCCGCGGCTGCCGCCCGGCCCCGTGCACGGTGACGCCCTCCCCCGCAACGTCCATGTCGGCCCGGACGGGCCGGTCCTGGTCGACCTGGAGACCTTCTCCTCGGACCTGCGCGAGCACGACCTCGTGGTCATGGCCCTCTCCCGGGACCGCTACGGCCTGGACCCGGCGGCCTACGACTCCTTCACCGAGGCGTACGGCTGGGACGTGCGCGCCTGGGACGGCTGCGCGGTCCTGCGCGGCGCGCGCGAGACGGCGAGCTGCGCCTGGGTGGCCCAGCACGCCCCGTCCAACCCGAAGGCCCTGGCCGAGTTCCGCCGCCGGGTCGCCTCACTCCGCGACGGCGACCCCGAGGTCCGCTGGCACCCCTTCTGACGCGGGCCGGAGCCGCAGCACACCCCCGGGCTCAGCCGGCCCGCGCCGCCGCTTCCGACGCCCGCACCGGCCCCGCGTCCGCGCCGCCCAGCCGCAGGCCACTGCCCGTCAGCCGCGCGCGGATGCCCTCCTTCTCCACGGAGATGTCGCGCAGCCGCACACCGCGCAGCGACTCGGGCAGGGTGAACGACCACGACAGCCGGTCCGACAGCTCCGGCAGCCGCAGCTTCATCAGAGCGCCGACGAGGGCGGGGTCGATCCCCGCCTCCTCCAGCAGCCAGGGGTGCGCGGCGACCAGGTCGATCAGATTGACCTCGGTCAACTGCTCCAGAACGCGGGGACCCGGTCAGCTCCGCCAGCTCCCGTTCGCTGCGCAGCGCCTGTTCGGCCCGGGCGCGCGGGATACCCAGCCGCTCCACCACGGCCGGCACGTCGAACAGCGCCTTCACCCGGGCCGTCTCCTCGCTGATCCGCGCCGCCGCCTCCGGGTGCGGACGCAGTCCGCCGCCTTCCGCGCCCGACCCGGGGCGGTAGGTGAACAGGCCCGGCACGTCCAGCCGCATGCCCGTCACGGTGGTGGACAGCTCGCGCCCGTCGCGCAGGCCGATGCGCGCCTCGGCGCGGACACCGATGGGCCCGGAGTGATCCTCGCGACAGCGCTCCCGCGCGCACCCGGAACCGGCGCGGCCCGCTCCCCAAGCGCCATCCGCCCCCGAAGCCGGCGCGGCGCCCGCCCCGGAACCACCGTGCCCCGCCCCGGGTGCGGACACCCGGGCCGGGGACACGGCGGCACGACCGGGTACGGCGGTACGAACAGGACGCCCTGTACGACCGGTACGGCGGTGTGGCCGTGACGGCGGCCGGATCACCGACCGGGACGGGTCAGCCGCCCAGTTCGGCCGCGGCCTTCTCGATGTCCGCGGCGAAGTGGCTCACCTCGGCGTAGACGCCCGGCTTGCCGGGACGCGCGCAGCCCTCGCCCCAGCTGACGATGCCGACCTGTATCAGCTCGCCGGCCTCGTCCTTGCGGAACATCGGGCCGCCGGAGTCGCCCTGGCAGGTGTCGGTGCCGCCGGTGTCCAGCTTGCCGGCGCACAGCTCCTCGTCGGCGACCAGCTCCGGGTAGGCGCCCTGGCAGGTGGCGTCGTCGACGAAGGGCACTGTGGCCTTCAGCAGGTACCGCTGCTGCTGGCCGCCCTCCTTGTCGGCGCCCCAGCCGGCGATGTCGAACTCGCCCTCGTTGACCGAGGCGTCCTTGGCGATGGGCAGGGTGGGGAGGTCGAGCGCCTTGTCGAGCTTGACCAGCGCCCAGTCCTTGCCCGTCCCGTTGTAGCCGGGGGCCTGGAGGACCTCGGTGGACTTCGCGGTCTGCGCCGCGGGGTCCTCCAGGTCGACGACGCCACCCGTGACGGTGATGGACGTGTCCGGACCGCTGCCGTCGAGACAGTGCGCGGCGGTCAGGACGAGGTCCTCGGCGTACATGGCACCGCCGCAGCCCATGGACAGGCGGACCAGGAACGGGAATTCGCCCTGCCCGGCCGGGGTGCCTCCGACGACCATGGGGCCCATCTCACCGCGTGGGGTCGGTTCGGGGGCGGCCGAGGCCGTGGCGGACTGGAGACCGAGCGTCCCGAGGGCGAGCGCACCGGTGGCGATGACGGAGCTGAGCTTGAGGTAGTTCCGCAACAGACTTCCTCTCGTGGGGGGTGTACGCCGTACGGCAACCCGGACCCACCGGAAGCGGACACGCCGAAGCGCGGCAGCACACGGCGGCCGCGCGGACGCGGCGTGCCGTGACTCGTCCGAACCCAGTGGGGGATGAGTTCGCAGAGCGCCCGGTGATTATGGAAGAACAGCTGCTCGATGGACAAGGGCGCGCAGGATGCCAACGTCGTTGTCGGGCCGGGCTGTTGCGGACGAACCGCCCCCCGCCGGACGCCCCCGGGCCGTGACGGACGCCTCCGGCGCGGCGCGGGCCGGCGCGCCGTGGGCCTCAGGCGCCCGCGGCGGGGACGAGTGCGCGCAGCGGCCAGGCCGGGTCGACCTCCGCGTCCGGGGTGCCCTTGCGCCGCAGGAACTCCTGGAAGGAGGCGGCCCACTGCGCGTACCACCGCACCTGGCTCTCGTGCAGTCGTTCCGGATCGAGAAGCGCCACCGAGGGGTGGCGCTCGGCTATCGCACGGGCGACCAGGACCGCGGCCAGCGCGTCCGCGTCCGCCCGGTGGGCACCGTCGAGGACCACGCCGTACTCGGCGCAGACGGCCTCCAGAGTGCGCTTGCCCTTGCGGTAGCGGTCGACGGCCCGGTCGATGGTGTACGGGTCGATCACCGGCCCGGTCGGGCGGCCGCCCAGCCGCTCCCCCAGCGAGGGGAGCCCGTGACGGCGCAGCTCCGCGCTGAGCAGGGTCAGGTCGAAGGCGGCGTTGTACGCGACCACGGGGACGCCCCGGCCCCAGTGGCCGGTGAGCACCCTGGCGACCTCGTCGGCGACCTCGCGGGCGGGACGCCCCTCGGCGGTGGCCCGTTCGTTGCTGATGCCGTGGATGGCGGAGGCCTGGGCGGGAATCCGTATCCCCGGGTCGGCCAGCCAGAGGCGCCGGGTCTCCGGCTCCCCCGGACGCACCTCCACGACGGCCGCCGTCACGATGCGCGCGTCGAGCGGATCGGTGCCGGTCGTCTCCAGGTCGAACCCGACCAGTGGTCCCCCGTGCCAGGACATGACGCCCCCTCCTCCATGGTGCCGGGCTTCCGCCCCCGTTGGATTTTCACCTTCGCACGGGCCACTGACAACGCGGCCGGCCCGCACCCCGGACCCACCCCGGGACCGGCGATTTCAGGACACCGGACGCGAGTCCGCCCAGACCGACTCGAACTCCTCGCGGTAGGTCTGGAACAGGCCCGTCTCCCCGTCCTGTCCCGGGCGGACGACGGACCGTCCGCCGCCGCGCAGCACCAGCACCGGTGCCTCCATGCCCCGGGCGCGGCGCAGATAGGACTGGACGACGGCCAGGCCGTCGGGGCCGTCCCCGTCGACCAGGTAGGCGGTGAAACGGGGGGTCTCGTCGAAGACCTGGATCTCGAAGGCTCCGGGGTCGCGCAGCCGGGCGCGCACCCGGCGCACATGGAGGATGTTCATCTCCACGGTCCGGCTCAGCTCGCCCTTCTTGATGCCGAGTTCCCGCTCGCGTCGTTTGACGGCGCTGCTGGCGGGGTTGAGGAAGAGCAGCCGGACCCGGCAGCCGGATTCGGCCAGTCGCACCAGGCGTCGGCCGGAGAAGTTCTGCACCAGCAGATTCAGGCCTATCCCGATCGCGTCGACGCGCCGCGCCCCGCCGAACAGGTCCTCCGCGGGCAGCTGGCGCTGGAGTCTGACCCGGTCCGGGTGGACGGAGACCACGTCCGCGTACCGGTCGCCGACCAGGTCCTCGACGGCGTCCACGGGCAGCCGGTCGGCCGAGGGCACGCCCGCGCCGCTGCCGAGTATCTCCAGCAGTCGGGCGGAGGCGCGCTCGGCCTGGGCGAGGACGGCCTCGTTGAGGGCGCGGTTGCGGGAGACGACGTTCCGCGCGACCTCCAGCTCGTCGAGGGCCAGCTCCACGTCCCGCCGGTCGTCGAAGTAGGGCTCGAAGCAGGGCCAGTGCTGCACCATCAGCTCGCGGAGCTGGGGCAGGGTGAGGAAGGAGAGGACGTTGTCGTCGGCCGGGTCCAGCAGATAGCCCTTGCGCCGGGACACTTCCCGCACGGCGACCGCCCGCTGCACCCACTCCTGCCCGGCCGGTCCGGCCGCGGCGACCACCCAGTCCTCCCCGTGGACGGGGTCGTAGACGGGGCGCAGCACCGCGGCGACCACGGCGCGCAGCCGCTGCTCCACCAGATTCAGCCAGATGTAGGCGCGGCCGGCGCGCTGGGCACGGGTGCGCACCTCGCTCCAGGCGTCCGCGTCCCAGTCCAGCTCCGCGCCGATCTCGACCGGCCGCGCGAGCGACACGGCTCCTGGCGGGATCCCGGCGGAGTCCTCCCCCTCATGACCCGCGTCACCGGGGGGTAGCTCCAGCCCTCCCGAGCTCACCCGCGCACCGCCTTCTGCTCCACTTCACGCCCGTCTCGCGCCTGTCTTCACGTCTGTCGTCGACGATCAAGGAGCCTACTCCGCCGACGGGAGCGGGTGCAGCAGGATGGGCGGGGTTGTTTCTCAACTCCGTTGATTGTGAAGACCGTTCCGAGTGGGCACCTCTTCTGGGGTGAGCGGATTCATAGACGTCAGGCCCCTGGCGCCGGTCCGCGCCGGCGGTCGGCCGCCTCGCGGGCGTGCGCCCGCGCGCACGGCGACACGGCGGCACACGAGGTTGACCCGGGTGACCGGAATGACGAAGGTCCTAGGAGCTTGCCCCGATCTGGGGGAGGATCTTGGCCGAGAGTCCCCCGTTCCCCGGATCAGAAATGGAAGAGTCGAATCTATGCAGGTCTGGCCGGGACAGGCGTATCCCCTCGGCGCCACGTACGACGGCGCCGGCACCAACTTCGCAGTGCACTCGGAGGCGGCACGGCGCATCGAGCTGTGCCTGCTCCACGACGACGGTTCGGAGACGGCGGTCGAGCTGCGCGAGACCGACGCGTTCGTCCGCCACGCGTATCTGCCGGGCGTGATGCCCGGTCAGCGCTACGGCTACCGGGTCCACGGCCCGTACGCCCCCGAGCGCGGGCAGCGCTGCAACTCCGCCAAGCTCCTCCTCGACCCCTACGCACGGGCGATCAGCGGCTCGGTCGACTGGAACGAGTCGGTGTACGGCTACCACTTCGGCCGCCCCGACTCCCGCAACGACCTCGACTCGGCGCCGCACACCATGTCGTCGGTCGTGGTGAATCCGTACTTCGACTGGGGTGACGACCGCCCCCCGCGCACCGACTACCACCGGACGGTCATCTACGAGGCCCACGTCAAGGGCCTGACGATGCTCCACCCGGACCTGCCGCCGGAGCTGCGGGGCACCTACGCGGGCCTCGCCCACCCGTCGGTGATCTCGCACCTGACCGAGCTGGGCGTGACCGCGATCGAGCTGATGCCGGTGCACCAGTTCGTCAACGACCACCGCCTGGTCGACGCCGGGCTGAACAACTACTGGGGCTACAACACCATCGGCTTCTTCGCCCCGCACAACGGCTACGCCTCCTGGGGCGACCGGGGCGAGCAGGTGCTGGAGTTCAAGCAGGCGGTGAAGGCGCTGCACCGGGCGGGCATCGAGGTCATCCTCGACGTGGTCTACAACCACACCGCCGAGGGCAACCACCTGGGCCCGACGCTCTCCTTCCGGGGCCTGGACAACGAGTCCTACTACCGGCTGACCGACGACCGGCGCTACTACATGGACACCACGGGCACCGGCAACTCCCTGCTGATGCGCAGCCCGCACGTCCTCCAGCTGATCATGGACTCGCTGCGGTACTGGGTCACCGAGATGCACGTCGACGGCTTCCGCTTCGACCTCGCGGCGACCCTCGCACGCCAGTTCCACGAGGTGGACCGGCTCTCCTCGTTCTTCGACCTGGTCCAGCAGGACCCGGTGGTCAGCCAGGTGAAGCTGATCGCCGAACCGTGGGACGTGGGCGAGGGCGGCTACCAGGTGGGCAACTTCCCGCCGCTGTGGACCGAGTGGAACGGCAAGTACCGGGACTGTGTGCGGGACCTGTGGCGCGGTGAGCCGCGCACCCTGGCCGAGTTCGCGTCCCGGCTCACCGGCTCCTCGGACCTCTACCAGGACGACGGCCGCAGACCCCTGGCCTCCATCAACTTCACCACCTGCCACGACGGCTTCACCCTGCACGACCTGGTCTCCTACAACAGCAAGCACAACGAGGCCAACGGGGAGAACAACCGCGACGGCGAGAGCCACAACCGCTCCTGGAACTGCGGCGCCGAGGGCCCGACCGACGACCCCGGGGTGCAGGAGCTGCGCGAGCGCCAGATGCGGAACTTCATCGCGACCCTGATGCTCTCCCAGGGTGTGCCGATGCTCAGCCACGGCGACGAGTTCGCCCGTACCCAGGGCGGCAACAACAACGCCTACTGCCAGGACAACCAGATCGCCTGGGTGCACTGGCCCGATCCCGGCGAGGACGAGGAGGGCTCGCTGCTCGCCTTCACCAAGACGATGGTGTGGCTGCGGCGCGACCACCCGGTCTTCCGGCGGCGGCGCTTCTTCCACGGCCGCCCGGTGGAGGGCACCCACGACGAGCTGACCGACATCGCCTGGTTCACCCCGCACGGCGAGGAGATGGCGCCGCGCGACTGGCAGGCCGCGCACGCCAAGGCCCTGTCGGTGTTCCTCAACGGGCATGCCATCTCCGAGCCGGGCCCGCGCGGCGAGCGGATCTCGGACGACTCCTTCCTGCTGATGTTCAACGCGAGCGGGGAGGAACTGGACTTCACGGTTCCGGTCGACCACGGCGAGGAGTGGCAGGTCGTCGTCGACACCGCGCTCGCCAAGGGCGTGCCGCCGGGGCAGGGCAAGACCCTCGCCGCCGGGGAACGGCTGCGGCTGGTGGGACGGAGCATGACGGTGCTGCGCCGGCCGGCCTGACCGCCGGGTGCGGGGCCCGGACGGCCTGACCGCCGGGGGTGCGGGGCCCGGACGGCCGGAACGCGGCCGTCCGGGCCCGCCGCACACCCGCCGGGGCGGTGGACCGGAAAAGTTCCCCGCCGGACGACGATCACTCGATATGCCGAACGGCCGGTCAGCACCGCACGGACGGGTTCACGGCGGGTACGTATGTTCGCATGACACCCACGGCCACCTACCGGCTCCAGTTGCAGCCGGAGTTCACCTTCGCGTCCGCCGAGGCGGCGGTCCCGTACCTCGCGGCGCTCGGCGTCTCGCATCTGCACCTGTCCCCGGTGCTGGAGGCGGTCCCCGGCTCGACCCACGGGTACGACGTCGTCGACCACGGCCTCGTCCGGGCGGAACTCGGCGGGGAGGCGGGCCTGCGCGCCCTCTCCCGGACGGCCCGGGACCACGGCCTGGGCCTGGTGCTGGACATCGTGCCGAACCACATGGCGGCGGCCCCCCGCCACAACCGGGCCCTGTGGGAGGTCCTGCGCGAGGGCCCCCACTCCCCCTTCGCCCGCTGGTTCGACATCGACTGGGACGCGGGGGACGGCAAGGTCCTGCTGCCCGTCCTGCCGGCGCCGATCGGCGAGGAACTGGGCAGCCTGCGGACCGAGGGCGGCGAACTGGTCCACGGCGAGCAGCGCTTCCCCCTGCGGGAGTCCACCGAGCACCTGCCGCTGCCCGAGCTGCTCGACGCCCAGTGGTACCGCCTCGCCTGGTGGCGCCTGGCCCGCACCGAGCTGAACTACCGCCGCTTCTTCACCGTCTCCGACCTCATCGGCGTCCGCGTCGAGGACCCGGCCGTCTTCGACGCGACACACGCCAAGATCCTCCAGCTGGTGCGCGAGGGCGTCGTCGAGGGCCTGCGGGTGGACCACCCGGACGGCGTGGCCGACCCCGAGGGCTATCTGCGCCGGCTCCACGAGGCCGCGGGCGACGACTGCTGGATCGTCGTGGAGAAGATCCTCACCGGGCCCGAGCACCTGCCCGCCGGCTGGCCCGTCGCCGGGACCACCGGATACGACGCCCTCCACCGCGTCGACGGCCTCTTCACCGACCCGGCCGGTCTGCGCCGCCTCGCCGGGGCGTACCGGGAGGCCACCGGCACCGAGGACGGCCTCGGCGGCCACTGGGAGTCCACCGTGCGCCGCGCGGCGTACGAGGTGGTGACGCACGAACTGGCCGCCGAGACCGCCACCCTGGTGCGGCTCGCCGAACGGATCTGCGCCGGCTCCCCCGCCCTGCGGGACACCGCCCCCTGGGCGCTGCGCACCGCGCTGCGCGAGCTGCTGGTGCGGGTGCCGGTCTACCGCCCGTACCCGGCGGACCCGGAGGCGGCCCTGCCGGAGGAGGCGGCACAGGCCGCCCGGGAGACCTTCACCGTCGCCGAGGAGGCAGCGGCCGTCGACACGGTGCGCGACCTGGCCCTCGGGCGCCTCGGGGACGGCACCGACCACCGCCGCTTCCGGGCCCGGTTCGCGCAGACCGCCTCCGCCCTGCGTGCCAAGGCCGTGGAGGACACCGCCTTCTACCGGTACGCACCGCTGATCTCGGCGAACGAGGTCGGCGG
Organism: Streptomyces sp. CNT372; assembly: GCF_000377145.1. Classification (NCBI taxonomy): domain Bacteria; kingdom Bacillati; phylum Actinomycetota; class Actinomycetes; order Kitasatosporales; family Streptomycetaceae; genus Streptomyces; species Streptomyces sp. CNT372. The sequence continues at coordinate 193,479 of NZ_KB897781.1, forward strand.
GGACCCGGGCGACCCGGCGGTGGCCCCGGCCGCCTTCCACCGGTTCTGCGCCCGGCTGGCGCGCGACTGGGCGGACACCGGCACGGTCCTGACCACCCATGACACCAAGCGCAGCGCGGACGTCCGGGCGCGGATCGCGGTGCTGAGCGAGACACCGGAGCGCTGGGTCCGCTTCCTGGAGTCGCTCCCCGGGCAGGCGGCGGCCGCCCCCGACGCCCAGCTCGCGTGGGTCGCCTGGCAGACCGCGGTCGGCCTGGGCCTGCCGGACGCGGACCGGCTGGAGGGCGCCCTGCTGAAGGCGGCCCGCGAGTCGGGCGTCCGCACCAGCTGGACGGAGGGGGACGCGGCGTACGAGAAGGCGGTGTCGGCGTTCGTCGGGGCGGGCCCGGCGGGGGCCGCGCGCCGGTCCGTCGCCGAACTGGTCGCGGAACTCGCCCCGTTCGTCCGGGCGAACGTCCTGGGCGCGGCCCTGGTCCATCTGACGATGCCGGGCGTCCCCGATGTGTACCAGGGCTCGGAGCGGGAGTTCCTGGCCCTGGTCGACCCGGACAACCGCGCCCCGGCCCGCTTCGGACCGCCCCTCCCGGACCCGCTGCCCCCGCACCCCGAACCCGGGGCGGAGAGCGTGACGGGGGACGGTGCGGAGGACGGTGGTGCGCGGGACCGGGCCCCCGGGGCGGGCGCCGGGCCGGACGTGGCACTCGGCGCCGAGAAGCTGGCGCTCACCGCGGCGGCGCTGCGGCTGCGCCGGGCACACCCGGAGGTGTTCGGCGCGGACGGCTCCTACGCCCCCCTCACGGCGGCCGGCCCGGCGGCGGACCACTGCGTGGCCTTCCAGCGGTCCGGGCGTGTGGTCACCGCGGTCACCCGGCTCTCCCTCCGTCTCGACCGCGAGGGCGGCTGGCGGGACACGGAGCTCACCCTGCCTCCGGGCCGCTGGACGGATCTCCTGGACCCCTCACGGGAGTTCACCGGCGAGGAGCCCGTGCCGCTGGCGGAGCTGTTCGCCGCCCGTCCGGTGGCCCTGCTCAGCCGAGCGGACGGACCAGCAGCGACTTCGGAGAGCGGGTGATCAGACCACTGGAGACGGGCCGGAAGCCCTCCGCCCAGCGCATCCGCGGCATGGCCTCCATGAGCGCCCGCAGCCCGTACTCCGCCTCCATCGCCGCGAGCCCGACCGCCGGGCAGCCGCCCAGCCCGTAGGTGAGCTGCCCGGGGTCGCCCCGGAGCATGTCGAACCGGTCCGGGTCCCGGAAGCGCTCCGGGTCCCGGCCGGCGGCGCCGATCAGGCAGGCCACGGTGGCGCCCGCGGGCAGGGTGCCGCCGCTGAGCTTCACGGTCGCGGAGGTCCGGCGGATGACCACGAGCACCGGCGGGTCGCGCCGCAGGGACTCCGTCCAGGCCCGCTGGATCAGCCGGGGCTCGGCGCGCAGGGCGGCCACCCGGTCGGGGTGGTCCAGCACATTGGCGAGGAAGGAGGCGAGGGCCTTCTCCCGGACGGGGACCTGGGAGACGCAGCGTCCGGCGAGCAGGGCCCGCCCGGCGTTCCGGCCGCCCACCCCCATCGACCCGGAGGGCAGCCAGCGGCAGAACTCGTCCACCAGGTCGGCCTGCGTCCGGCCGGCGATGCGCCGGGCGAGGACGTAGGCGGTCCGCTTGACGACCTCGCGCAGATGGGGCGGCACGGGCGCGCTGTGGTCGGCGCAGGCCGCGTCCCCGGGCCGGTTGCCGTGGGTGAAGCGCAGATCGGTCAGGGCGGTGGCCACATCGCGGTAGCGGCTGACCAGCCAGGCCCCGACCGAGGAGTCGTAGGTCAGCGGATGGTCCTCGCGGAGCCTGCGGTAGCCCTCGTACAGTTCGTGCTCGTTCCCGGTGGGCAGGCCGGGCAGCAGCACGGTGCGATGGGAGACGGGGCTGGGTGGCACGGCCGAGGGGCCGGGCGGGGTGGCCTCGGGGCCGGGGTCGGTGTCCGCGTGCATCGGTGGCTCCCCTGTCACGGCCGCGGCTCCTCGTGGCGCACGGCTGCATCCAGGCGACCACCGGGCCGCGCCGGGCGCAGTCCCCGTGGGCCGTTCGGGTGAGGCCCGGGTCCGCCCCCGAACCCCGCCCCGAAGCGGTCAGCGGGCGGTCAGCGGGCGGTCAGGCGGAAGAGCATGTTGCCGAAGCCGACCATGTCGCCGTCCTGGACGACGATGGAACCGGTCAGCCGGCGCCCGTTGACCGTGGTGCCGTTGGTGGAGCCGAGGTCGCGCAGGATCCACAGACGGCCCTGGCGGCTCAGCTCCGCGTGCAGCCGGGAGACCGAGTCGTGGCTGAGCCGCAGACCGTTCGCCGGGTCCCGCCCGATGCGCAGCGGGCTGGGGCCGGGCTCCGGGAAGAGCAGCGGCGGCAGCTTCTCGGCCTGCCAGGCGCGCCGCATCCGCACGGAGAAGGCCGACATCCGGCCGACGAAGCCGAAGAGCCGCCGGGAGAGGCCGCCCTCCGGGGTGAGGTCGGCGGTGACCGCCGTCAGTTCCTCGGGCACCCGCGCGGCGAGCACCAGACCCATCCGGTGCACGAAGGTCTCGTGCGACAGCCTGCCCTGGGCCGCGCCCTCCCTGAGCACGTCGAGGGCGCGTTCGCGCTCCGCGTCGGAGACCCGGGCGGGGTAGGAGGGCAGTTCATAGGACGAGGTCACATCCGAATTGTCGGGCCGGAGTGCCCGGGGTGTCCAGAAGCAGCCAGGTGATCCGGACCGCGCGGGCAAAACGGTTCGCCGCGACGGGCGCGTTACCGGGTTCATCCGCCCCGGCGGCCCGGTGACCGGGGGCGGCAGGAAACCCCCTGGACCACCCGCGCCCGGACGTCTACGGTGATCACGAAGTCCTGGAGGACGCCCCGGAGACGGAAGGAGGCGAGTGCCGTGCACACCGCAGCAGTTGTCCCGCGCTCCCTTCCCGCCCGCCCGGCGTTCGACGGCTGACCGGGAGCGCTCCGCAGTTCACTCCCGGAGGATTCCCCTCATGACCGATCTGGTCATCCGCGCGCTCGACGCGAGCGACGCGCACCTTTTCGACACCCTGCCCGACCCTCTCGGCACGGCCGTCTCGCACGCGCGCACGGTCCACCGACCCGAGTGGAAGCGGGTCGCCCTGCGCGACGGCCGGGTCGTGGCCCGCGGCGCCTGGTGGGGCGGCCTCGACGACACGACCCCGGTGAACGTCAACTGGTTCGACGTCGCCGAGGGCGAGGAGGAGGCCGGCGCCGCCCTGCTGCGCTCCGCCCCGCACCAGGTGGAACTGGAACTCACCCTTCCGCCCGGCTGGCGGGACGACCCGGTCGCCCGTGCCGCCGGGGAGGCCCGTATCCGCGCGGCGGAGGCCGCCGGCTACGAACTCCTCGTCGAGCGCTACCTCTACCGCTGGACCCCCGACCACGGCCTCCCCGAGCGGCCCGGCCGCCTGCGATTCCGGTCCGAGCCGGACGACGCCGTGTTCTTCGACGCGCTGAAGCGCATCCACTCCGACACCCTCGACGCCCACGCCCTGCGGGCCGTCGCGGAGGGCGGGGTCGAGCAGGCGGCCCGGGAGGAGATGGAGTTCTTCCACTGGTGTCCCTCGCCGCGCGAGTGGTGGCAGGTCGCGCACACCCCGGAGGGCGAGTTCGCCGGCATCCACATCCCGGCGCACAACCCGTCCGGCCCGTGCGTCGGCTTCATCGGCGTCCTGCCCGGACAGCGCGGCCGTGGCTACGCCTACGACCTGCTGGTGGAGTGCACGCGCTTCCTCGCCGAGCGCGGTGCGGAGTTCGTGGCGGGCGCCACCGACCAGGGGAACGTGCCGATGGCGGCGAACTTCGCGAAGGCGGGGCACCCGGTGGTCAAGGAGCGGATCAACTTCGTTCCGGGCGCCACCGGCTGACGCCCCGCCGGCACCGGGCGGGCGGCCCGCACCCCCGCCGCCCGCCCGAACGCCACCCGAACCGCCCGTCACGCCCCGCGAGTGCCCCCGCCCGAACGCCACCCGAACCGCCCGTCACGCCCCGCGAGTGCCCCCGCCCGAACCGCCCCACGAGTGCCCCCGCCCGTCTCACCCCGTCCCCAGGGCCGCCCGCTGCGCCGCGAGGGCGTCCCGGTACCAGCCGTACGACGCCTTCGGGGTGCGCGCCAGCGTCTCGTAGTCGACGTGTACCAGCCCGAAGCGCTGCGCCGCGCCCTCGGCCCACTCGATGTTGTCCGTCAGCGACCAGGTGAAGTACCCGCGCACGTCCACCCCTTCGGCGATCGCCGCGTGCAGGGCGCGCAGATGCCCGTCCAGGAAGGCGATCCGGCGGGTGTCGTCCAGGCCGTCGTACGAGCAGCCGTTCTCGGTGATCAGCACGGGCGGCAGCCGGTCCCCGTAGCGCTCCTTCAGCAGCAGCAGGAGTTCGCGCAGCCCCTCGGGCACGACGGGCCAGCCGAAGGCGGTGCGCTCGGTCCCCGGGATGTCGCGGAGCCCGAACGGCAGCCCCTCCGGCATCCCCACGCCCCCGAAGCTGTCCAGGGCGTCCGGCGCGGCCGGTCGCGGGGCGCCGACCAGCATGGGGTGGTAGTAGTTCACGCCGTAGAAGTCCAGGGGCTGGGCGATGACGGCCAGGTCGTCGGCGACCGGGCCGGGCATCAGGGCGGCGATCGACTCGTCCGGGTAGGCGCCGGTCAGCAGCGGGTCCGCGAACAGGTGGTTGGTCAGGGTGTCGTACAGACCGGCGGCGAACCGGTCCTCCTCCGTGTCCCCGGCCGCGCGCACCGGTGAGTGGGAGACGGCGATTCCCACCCGCCCGGCCCCGGCGGCGCGCAGGGCCCGGGCCGCGAGGCCGTGGGCGAGGAGCTGGTGGTGGGCGGCGGGCAGGGCGTCGAAGAGGAGGGTGCGGCCGGGGGCGTGCTCCCCGAGGGCGTATCCGAGGAGGGTGACCTCGGCGGGCTCGTTGAGGGTCATCCACAGCGGGACCCGGTCCGCGAGCCGTTCCGCGACCACGGCGGTGTAGTCGGCGAAGCGCTGTGCGGTGTCCCGGTTCAGCCAGCCGCCCTCCTCGTCCAGGGGCAGCGGCGTGTCCCAGTGGTAGAGGGTCGGCGCGGGCGTGATGCCGTGCGCGCACAGCTCGTCCACCAGGCGGTCGTAGAAGTCCAGGCCGCGCGGGTTGACCGGTCCGGTGCCGCCGGGGACCACCCGGGGCCAGCTCACCGAGAAGCGGAAGGCGTCCACACCGAGCCCGGCGAGGAGGGCCACGTCCTCCCGGTAGCGCTCGTAGAAGCCGGTGCCGCGCGCGGCCTCGGCGCCGCCCCGGACGCGCCCCGCGGCGGCGAAGGCGTCCCAGCCGGAGGGCCCCTTGCCGTCCGCGTCGGCGGCCCCCTCGGTCTGGAAGGCGGAGGCGGAGGCTCCCCACAGGAAGCCGGGCGGGAAGACGGGCAGTGGCGCGGACCCGGGTGCGGCGGACGAGGACGGCGGCAGGGACGCGGGCGGCATCGGCATGCCCGGTGACCTTAATGGCCCAAGCACCCCGCCTGAAGACCCCGGACTTGCCAGGATGGACCGGACGCAGGGGACCGACGACGAGGGGACGCGAGTGCTGCTGTTCGAGGTGTGGGCGCCGAACGCCGAGGAGCACGTGACGCTGTGGCTGGACGGCGAGGAGCTCGCGATGGAGCGGGCACAGGGCAGGCCCGGCTGGTGGGAGGCCGAGGCGGAGGCCGGGGACGGCGCCCGGTACGGCTTCGCGGTCGACGGCGGCCCCGTCCGGCCCGATCCGCGCTCCCGCCGCCTGCCCGACGGCCCGGACGGCCCGGGCGCGGTCGTCGACCAGGGGGCGTACGCCTGGCGGCACGACTGGCCGGGGCGCGGGCTGAACGGCGCGGTCCTGTACGAGCTGCACATCGGCACGTACACCCCGGCGGGCACCCTCGACGCCGCCGCCGAGCACCTGGGTGAACTCGCCGGACTGGGCGTCACCCACGTCGAACTGATGCCGCTGTGCCCCTTCCCCGGGACCCACGGCTGGGGCTACGACGGGGTCGCGCCCTGGGCGGTGCACGAGCCGTACGGCGGCCCCGAGGCGCTGAAGCGATTCGTCGACACGGCGCACGGCCTCGGCCTCGGCGTGATCCTGGACGTGGTGCACAACCACCTCGGCCCCGCGGGCAACCACCTCCCCGTCTTCGGCCCCTACTTCACGGAGACCCACCACACCCCGTGGGGCGCCGCGGTCAACCTCGACGCCCCCGGTTCGGACGAGGTCCGGGCGTACTTCCTGGGCAGTGCGCTGGCCTGGCTGCGGGACTACCGGCTCGACGGGCTGCGGCTGGACGCTGTCCACGCGCTGGCCGACACCCGGGCGCTGACCTTCCTGGAGGAACTGGCGGCGGCGGTGGACGGACTGGCGGCGGACCTGGGGCGGCCGCTCTTCCTCATCGCCGAGTCCGACCTGTGCGACCCGCGCACCACGACACCCCGCACCCAGGGCGGCCTCGGCCTGCACGCCCAGTGGAACGACGACTTCCACCATGCCCTGCACACCGCGCTGACCGGCGAGTCCCAGGGCTACTACGCCGACTTCGCGACCGCCCCGATGGCCGCCCTCGCCAAGACCCTGACCCGGGCCTTCTTCCACGACGGCACCTACTCGACGTTCCGGGGCCGCACCCACGGACGGCCCGTCAACACCGCGACCACACCCGCGCACCGGTTCGTCGCCTACTCCCAGACCCACGACCAGATCGGCAACCGGGCCCTCGGCGACCGCCTGTCGGCCACGCTCACGCCCGGTCTCCAGGCGTGCGCGGCGACCCTGGTGCTCACCGGCCCGGCCACGCCGATGCTGTTCATGGGCGAGGAGTGGGGCGCCGGGACCCCGTGGCAGTACTTCACCGACCACACCGACCCGGAGCTGGCGGAGGCCGTACGGGCGGGCCGGCGGCGGGAGTTCGCGGAGCACGGCTGGCAGGCGGAGCAGATCCCCGACCCGCAGTCCCCCGCCACCCGCGACCGGTCCTGCCTGGACCGGGCGGAACGCGAACGGGAGCCGCACGCGGGCCTGCTGGCCTGGTACCGGGAGCTGATCGCGCTGCGCCGCACCCTGCCGGACCTCACCGACCCGGATCTCGCGGCGGTGAAGGTTGCCTTCGACGAGCAGGGCAGGTGGCTGGCCTACCGCCGGGGCGACACCCGGGTCGCGGTGAACCTGGGGCCGGAACCGGCCGCGATCCCCCTCGGGGGCGGCGGCCGGATCGCGGCGGCCTGGGGCAAGGTCCAGCCCCCGGACGGCGACGGGGTGCTGCACCTCTCCCCGGAGAGCTGTGTGGTCCTCACGAGCGCCTGACCGGAACCGGCCCTCCGCCCACCGGTGACACGTGGCGGCCCGGCGCTGCTCGACGACCGCCGCCCACCGGTGACACGTGACCGGCCCGGCGCGACCGTCCGGCCCCGGCGCTACTCGACGACCGCCATCTCCCGCGAGGTGTTGTTGAAGCGCCGGGCGCCGTCCTCGGTCACCGTGACGATGTCCTCGATCCGGACCCCGAACCGCCCCGGCAGATAGATGCCCGGCTCCACCGAGAAGCACATCCCGGGCACGAGCGGCTGCTCCTCGCCCTCGATCATGTACGGCGGTTCATGGGTGGTGACGCCGATGCCGTGGCCGGTGCGGTGGATGAACAGGTCCCCGTACCCGGCCGCCTCGATGATCTCCCGGGCCGCGCGGTCCACGTCCTGGCAGGCGGCGCCCGGCCGGACCGCGTCGACGCCCGCCTGCTGCGCCTCCCGGACCACGTCGTGGACGTGCTGCTCGGCGGCCGAGGGCTCGCCCACGTGCACGGTCCGGGAGGTGTCGGAGCCGTAGCCGTCCTTGAGGCCGCCGAAGTCGAGGACCACGGTGTCGCCGTGCTCGATGACGCGTTCGCCGGCCTCGTGGTGGGGGTTGGCGCCGTTGGGGCCGGAGCCGACGACGGTGAAGTCCACCTGGGAATGGCCGAACCGCAGCAGGAGCGCGGCGAGGTCGGCGGCGACCTCGGACTCCCGGCGGCCCGCGAAGCGCACCGTCAGGATCTCGCCGTACGCCCGGTCCGCCGCTTCTCCGGCGGCCGCGAGACGGGCGAGTTCATGGGCGTCCTTCACGGCCCGGAGCATGGGCAGCGCGGCGGTGAGGGAGACGTACGAGGCGTCCGGCAGGGCCTGCTGGAGACCGAGCAGGTGCAGGGCCCAGGTGTTGTCGCTGACCGCGAAGCGGCCGGTGGCGCCGAGGAGCGGGGCGACGGTGGCGTAGGGGTCCGCGCCGTCGGTCCAGTTGCGGAGGCTGAGCGCGGGCCCGCCGACCGACCCGGCGGCGTCGGGCGCCTCCAGGGTGGGGACGACGAGGACCGGGTCCTCGCCGGCGCGGAGCACCAGCACGGTCAGGCGCTCGGTGGGCACCGGGAGGTAGCCGGTGAGGTGGATCAGGTCCGGTCCGGGCGCGACCAGGACGCCGTCCAGCCCGGCGTCGGCGGCGGCCTCGGCGGCGCGGTCCATCCGGACCCGGTAGTCCTCGGCGGTGAACGGCTCCGGGCCGGGCCGGTCGGCGGCGGACGGCGACGACGACGGCGGCGGCGGCGGGGTGGTGCTCGTCATGCGGGTCTCCCTGGTTGCTCGGTCACCGGGGTACGCGCCGGGCCCGGCCCGCCCCGCCTGCCATGGTCGTCCGTGCCGCGCCGGGGCGCGAGTGCGCGTCGGGCCCGGGGCCGGTCCCGGGGCGTGCCGGGCTCGGACGGCGCCGGGGTCAGAAGGGGCCGGGGCCGTCGCCGTCCTCCGCGACCAGCCGCTCCAGCAGGTCCTGGAAGTCCCCGTCGACCACGATCTTCAGCCCGCCGCCCTCCTCGTCCCGGTCGCTGAGCTGCGTGAACGTTCCGTCGCGCCACCAGTACACATAGGGGGTGATCGCCCCGGGGGTGTCCTCGAAGCCCCCGGCGGCGAAGGCGGCCATGCCGTTCAGGGCGCGGATCATGCCGGTGTCGCGGATGGCGTGGAAGGCGAGCTGGTGGCGGAAGGGCATCGCGACCAGGGCCCCGTCCTTGCCCAGCTCCTCCCCGGTGACCTGGCGGACCAGCGCGTCCAGGGTCAGGACCCGGCTCGCGGTGTAGAAGGAGTCGCCGAGGACGACCTCGAAGCGCATCCCCTCGGCGTCGTGGATGGTCTCGTGCGCCTCCACCGGGAGCCCGCGCAGGTTGTAGAACGCCTGCTCACGGAGGTAGGGCAGGTCACCGAGAGGGGCCAGGGCCTCGTCGGTGAGCATCATGACGCTCTCGGGGAGGTCCAGCGCCAGGATCTCGTACAGCCCGGGGGCGACGGTCCGGGCGTAGGCGAAGTGCTCCGGGTCGAGCCCTTCCGCGCCGACCACGCGCGGGTAGAGCTGGGCGCGGATCTGCTCGGCGGGGAGGGTGTCCAGGGCGGACGGGGCGTCCATGGTGCGCAGGACCATCCCGATGTGCCGGTGGACGAGTTCGGGCCAGACGCGCGGGCCGCGGTCGTCGTTGTGGCAGACGGCGGCCAGGTTGCCGAGGCCGAACTGCCGCCCGGAGCTGTCGGTCACCATGTCCGCGTAGACGGTCACCTCCAGGCCGTGTTCGGCGAACTGCTCGCGCACCAGGCCCCGGAAACGTGCCCCCTCGGCGGCCGAGAAGTAGGCGAACTCGGCATCCCGGGGTCCGTCCTGCCCGTCGCGCTTCGGCCCCCGCCGGAACCACCCCACGTCGACCGCCTCCGTCTTTCCTCGTCTCCGACTCCGAGCCTACCGAGGGGCGCGCGGGGGCGGTCGGGGCAGGTCGATCATGGGGCCGGCCCGGGGCGGCGCCCGTCCCCTCAGGGCAGGTCCACGACCAGGTCCGCCCGGCCGCGGCCCGCGTCCACCAGCCGGGCGTTGGCCTCGTCGGACTCGCGGACCCAGCGTGCGGCGCGGGCGGGCTCCTTCCCGTACCGGATGTGCCGCGCGACGAGCCGCCGGACCCGCTCGGTCTCCTCGGTGCGCACGAACCAGACCTCGTCCAGCAGGGGGCGCACCCGGGCCCAGTGGCCGTCGTCGTGGAGGAGGTAGTTGCCCTCGGTGACCACCAGGGGGATCTCCGGCGGTACGGGCAGCGCACCGGCGACGGGCTCCTCCAGGGCGCGGTCGAAGTCGGGCGCGTAGACGGTGGTGCCGGGCTCGGGGGCGCGCAGGCGGGCGAGGAGGGCGGTGTACCCGGCGGCGTCGAAGGTGTCCGGCGCGCCCTTGCGGTCCGCGCGGCCGAGGCGGTCCAGCTCCTTTCCGGCCAGGTGGAAGCCGTCCATGGGCACCAGGACCGCGCCGCCGTCCAGGGCCGCGACCAGGCGGGCGGCGAGGGTGGACTTCCCGGCGCCGGGCGCGCCCGCGATCCCGAGAATGCGCCGCTGCCCGGGGCCGGCCAGCGCACGGGCCCGGGCGAGGAGCCGGGGCAGGGGGTCCAACGTCGGGTCCGGGAGCGGGAGCGGGGTCGTCGGCATGGCCGTGATTGTCGCATCCGAGTGATACGTATAACGTGCCCGTATGCCCTCCATCGCCCTCGTCACCCTGGTCGTCGACGACTACGACGACGCCCTCGACTTCTACACCCGCGCCCTCGGCTTCGAGCTGGTCGAGGACACCGACCGCGGCGACGGCTCCCGCTGGGTCGTGGTCCGCCCGCCCGGCTCCCCGCAGGGCACCGGCCTCCTCCTCGCCCGCGCCTGTGGCGACGACCAGCGGCGCGCGGTGGGCGCGCAGACAGGCGGCCGGGTCGGCTTCTTCCTGCACACGGACGACTTCGCCCGCGACCACGCCCGGATGACCGGGGCGGGCGTCCGCTTCCTGGAGGAGCCGCGCCACGAGGTGTACGGCTCGGTGGCGGTCTTCGAGGACCTCTACGGCAACCGCTGGGACCTGCTGGAGCCCCGCGCGTAGCACCCGGCCGCCGACGCCTTCCGGGCCGAGCTGCAAGCCCTCGCCGGAGCCCCGCGCGTAGCACCCGGCCTCCCCGCCACACCCCCGGGCGCCCCCGGCGCCCGGGTCAGAGCGGCAGGGCGCAGGACGCCCCCGGCGCCGCGAACACCCGCCCCGCGCGCCGCAGTTCGCCCGACTCCGGGTCGACGTGGTGGACGCTCACCGTCCCGGAGCGCTGGTTCGCCGCGAAGAGCAGCCGCCCGGACGGCGAGAGCGCGATCTGACGGGGGAACGCGCCCCCGGCCGGCACGCTGTCCACCAGCCGCAGCCGCGCCCCGCCCGCCTCCACGGCGTACCGGGTGAGGACGTCGGGCCCCCGGTTGGCGAGGTACGCGTACCGGCCGTCCGGGGTCACCGCGAGGTTGGCCGGGTACGCGGTGGCCGGGCCGCTGCTGCCGGTCGGCTGGGGACGGCCGGGGCGAAGGCGGCCGGTGCGGGCGTCGTATGCACAGACCTGCACGGTGTCGTCGAGTTCGTTGGCCAGGTACGCGTACCGCCCGGACGGATGGAAGGTCAGATGCCGGGGCCCGGCACCGGCCCGCACGGTGGTGCGCGCGGTCTCGGCGAGGGTGCCCGCGCGGGTGTCCAGCCGGTAGGTGTAGACGGTGTCGGTGCCGAGGTCCACGGCGAGGACGTGCCCGCCGGGGGCCGTGAGGATCTGGTGGGCGTGCGGCCCGTCCTGGCCCGGGCCGGGGCGCGGACTGCCGTGCACCACACGGTCGGTGGCCGCGCCGGGTGCCCCGTCCGCGGCCAGTGGGTGCACGGCGACGCTGCCCGAGCCGTAGTCGGCGCTCAGCAGCCAGCGGCCGGAGGGGTGCACGGAGAGATGGCAGGTGCCGGACCCGCCGGTCGGCCGGGTGCCGAGGACGCGGGGCGGTGCTTCCCCGTCGCCGAGGCGGACGGCGGTCACCGCGCCCTCCTCGCGCTCGTTCGCCGCGTAGAGGGTGCGGCCGTCGGGGTGGACGGCGAGGTAGGACGGGTCCGGGACGTCCCCGACCGTGCGGCCGGCGGCGATCCGGCCGTCCGCCGACTCGTACGCGGCGACGCCGATGCCGTCGCCGCCGCCCGCGACCGAGGTGTACGCGCCCAGGTACAGGGGGCGCGGGCCGTCCGGCTCGGGCGCCGGGGCGGTCGGCGTGGCACGCGCCCGCTCCCCGGAACCGCTTGGGCCGTCGCCCTCGCCTCCGCCGCAGGCGGTGAGCGCGGCACCCGCGAGGGCGCCCGAGGCGGCGGTGAGGAAGCGCCTACGGTTCGCGTGCCGGGCGGTGTGCGCGGCGTGGTCCGTGCCCATGCCTCCGACCCTAGAGGGTGCGCGGTGGCGTGCGCTCGGCCGCCGGGGCCCGGCGGAGGCCGATCTCCGCGCGGACGGTCTTGCCCACCGGCACCCGGTCCAGCACCTCCCAGCGGTCCGCCAGAGAGGCGACAAGCAGCAGCCCCCGCCCGCCGCCGTCCAGGGGGTCCGGGACGGCCAGGGCGTCCGGGCCGGGCGGGCGGCGCTCCCCGCGCGTGTCGGAGACCTCGATGCGCAGCACGTCCGGGCCGAGGGTGAGCCGCAGCTCGAAGTCGCGCCCGGGCACGCGCCCGTGGGTGGCCGCGTTCGCGGCCAGCTCCGCCACGATGACGGCGGCGGTGGCGGAGAGGTCGGAACCGAAGGCGGCGGCGTCCCAGGCGTCGAGCTGGTGGACCGCGAGCCGTCGGGCGAGCCGGGCCCCGAGCGGCGTCGAGCTGAAACGCTGGGTGAACACACGTACGGTGCCCGGCAGTTGCGGGGCTACGGGTGAATGCATGCCTCCACCCTGGCGTCCGCGCACGTCGGACCCCAGATCAGGAACCCGTACGCTCGGTCGGCGTACGGGTACGGAGGGTGGACAGTAGGAGTCACCGACCGTGACGATGGGGCGGGCGCGGGCGTTGCCCAACTCAGGGAACGGGTAAGGGAGGTGGCCGTACATGACGGGATCGGCGAGCAGCGGCGGAAGCGGGGAGCCGGAGACCTCGGACAGCCTCAAGGCGTTCGGGGCGGTCGTCCAGGCGTTCCGGAAGCGGGCGGGGCTCACACAGGAGCAGTTCGCACCGCTGGTGGGATACTCGGTGCCCACGGTCGCGTCCATCGAGCAGGGCAGGCGCTTCCCGCCGGACGCGTTCGTGGAGCGGGCGGAGGAGGTACTCGACGCCTTCGGGGCGATCCGGGGCGCGGCGAAGCACCTGTCCCGGCAGCCGGGGCTGGCGAGTTGGTTCAGGCGGTGGGCGGAGCTGGAGGCGAAGGCGCTGAGCCTGTACACGTACGAGTGCCGGCTCGTGCCGGGGCTGCTCCAGACCGAGGCGTACGCCTTGCGGTTGTTCACGGAGCAGTTACCGCCCCTCGACGACGCGCAGATCGACGCCAACATGGTCAAGCGACTGGAGCGCCAGGCGCTGCTGACCGAGCGTCCGAACACGTCCTACAGTTTCATCATCGAGGAGCATGTGCTGCTACGGCAGCTGGGAGGTCCGGAGCTGACCCGTGAGCAGCTCGACCATCTGATCGAGGTGGCACAACTCCGCAACGTGGAGGTCCAGATCATGCCCTTGGTGTGCGACAGCCACGCCGGTCTGGGCGGCCCCCTCCAGCTCCTGGAGACTCCGGAACACCAGCGGCTCGCCTACAGCGAGGGGCAGAAGAGCGCGCAGCTCATCGCGGAAGCCAAAGTGGTCAGCCAGCTCCAGATGCGGTATGCCAGGATGCGATCACAGGCCCTTCCCCTGAAGGAATCCCTGGGCCTGTTGCGGCAGATGCGAGGAGCGACATGAGCGGCACCACCGAACTGGCCTGGTTCAAGAGCAGTTACAGCAGCGGCTCCGGCGACGACTGCGTGGAGGTGGCGCTGTCCTGGCACAAGTCCACTTACAGCAGCGGTGACGGCGACTCGTGCGTCGAGGTCGCCGCCTGCCCCGACACCGTCCACGTCCGGGACTCCAAGGTCGTCGACGGGCCGCAGTTCACTGTCGCTCCCGACGCCTGGACCGCGTTCGTCGGTCTGGCCCGCCGCGCCTGACCTCAGGTCAGGCGGAAGACCGGGCCGCGCGGTGTGAACGGCAGGGACGCGCCCTGCGGCACCAGGTAGGCGTGTTCGCGGCGCACGCGGAGCACGTCGCACCAGCCGTCGGTGATGACCAGCACCGGCGCGTCCGGCGGGAAGTCCCGGGCGCGCTGGAGCAGGTCGACGCCCGGCTGGAGGACCGTTCCGCCCCGCCCGCGTACCCGGACCCGGCCCGCGATCTCGGTCGGCGGGAGGTATCCGGCGTCGTGGGCGGCCGCGTCGCAGAAGACGACCCGGGCGGCGGGCACGTCGCGGGCCTCCGCGTAGGAGGCGATCGCGCCGAGCGCCTTGCCGAGGAGCCGCGCGTTCATCGAGCCCGAGGTGTCCAGGACGACGCCGAAGGTGCAGCGCGGGGTCTCCTCGGCCGGGAAGTACCGGCCCGCGCGCGGGATGTCGGGCGTGGACGCCTGGCGGCGGGCCGGGCGGGCGTAGGAGCGGACGGGCTCGGGCCGGGGCACGTATTCGTCGAACCAGCGGGCGAGGCGCGCGTCCCACGGCACCGGCGGGTGGGCGAGCGCGCGGATCTCCTGCACCAGCCCGGCGGGGAGCAGTCCGCGTTCCCCGGCGCAGTGCAGTTCGAAGCCCTGCGTGAGCCCGCGCCGGTAGAACTCGTCCAGGTCCGTGTACGGGCGGGAGCAGGGGTGCGGGAGCGCGTCCCCGAGGATGTCGCCCGCGCCCTTGCCGCGCAGGGTGGCCAGGCGGCGGTGGCGGCGCAGGTCGGTGGCGATCCGGTCGTAGACCTCCTCCACGGGGGCTCCTCCACGACCAGGAGCTGAAGGACCTCTCGCGGACCGGGCCCGCACACGCAGCCGATTTTCCGCGCGTGCGGTGGGGCGATCGCTCCCCGTGCCGTACGCGGCAGGCTCAGGCGAGCGTGTACTCCGTGTCTCCGAAGTCGGCCACCACCCTCAGCCGCCCGCCCAGGGCTTCGACGTACGACCTCAGGGTGGCGACTTCGGTTCGGTCGGCCTCACCGTGCTCGATCGCGGAAACCCTCGGCGCGGAGACGCCCATGGACTCGGCCACGTCCTTCTGCGTGAGCGCCTGCTCGCGCCGGATCTCCGCGAGCCGGTAGGCACGGACCTCGGCCATGAGCCGGTCCATCGCCGCCTGCTTCTCCTCGGCGGTGGGCACGGGCAGACCGGCCACCGCCCGCCGCTCGTGCACCCGTCGCCTGACGTCCTCCCAGCGCTCAGTGCTCATTCGTACTCCCTCGTTTCGAGTTCGGCGAGGTGCGCCCGATAGCGCTGCTCGGCGAGCGGAATGCTCTTCTCGTACCAGCCGGTCCAGCTGCCCGCTTTGTCACCTGCGACGAGGAGGACCGCCCGCCGGACCGGATCGAAGGCGAAGAGGATACGGATCTCGCTCCTGCCACCGGACCCTGGCCGCAGCTCCTTCATGTGGTGCTGCTCGGCGCCCTTGATGCGGTCCACCAGCGGTCGGCCCAGTCCGGGGCCGACCAAGGACAGCGCGTCAATGGCCTGCTCCACCTGCCAGGCGCTCTCCCAGTCCGCTTCGGCCAGCTCCTCAAACCAAGCCGCGACCTCCTTCACGAGCACTACTTGCCATTGAGCCATGGCAACGAAGTTAACGCAAGCGTTAACACGTGGCGCGTGGGTGGGGAGAGGATCACTCGATCGGGTCGAGGCGCCTGA
Organism: Streptomyces sp. CNT372; assembly: GCF_000377145.1. Taxonomy (NCBI): domain Bacteria; kingdom Bacillati; phylum Actinomycetota; class Actinomycetes; order Kitasatosporales; family Streptomycetaceae; genus Streptomyces; species Streptomyces sp. CNT372. The sequence goes on from NZ_KB897781.1 coordinate 209,185, forward strand.
TCATGCCGTCCCGTAGACGAGCCCGAGGGCGTACTCGACCTCCAGCCGCTCCCGTAGCGTCAGATCCTTCACCGACGAAGGCTGCTTGGGCACCGAGGCAATCGCCCCCGCCTCGGTCATGGCTTCGACGCGGGCGAACGGCTCGGCCGGTGCCCCGGTTCGCGTCAACTGCCGCCTCACTCCGCGTCCGGCTCCAGGCGCAGTGAGACGGAGTTGATGCAGTACCGCTGGTCGGTCGGGGTCGGGTAGCCCTCGCCCTCGAAGACGTGGCCGAGGTGGGAGCCGCAGCGGGCGCAGCGGACCTCGGTGCGGAGCATGCCGTGGGAGCGGTCTTCGACCAGTTCGACGGCGTCGGTGTCCTTGGGGTCGTAGAAGGACGGCCAGCCGCAGTGGGAGGAGAACTTGGTGTCCGAGCGGAACAGCTCCGCCCCGCAGGCCCGGCAGGAGTAGACGCCGGGGGTCTTGGTGTCGGTGTACTCGCCGGTGAAGGCGGGCTCGGTGCCCGCCTGACGCAGTACGGCGTACTCGGCGGGCGACAGCTCGGCCCGCCACTGCTCGTCGGGCTTCTCGACGTCGTACGGCATCACGCGCTCCCTCGGGTCGACAGGTGGGCCAGGACGAGCGGACCGAGGTCCGTCACGTCTCCGGCGCCCATCGTGAGAACGAGATCACCGGGCTTCGCCATTCCCGCGACAACGGCCGGGGCGTCCGCCTTGTCGTGCACGGGCGTGACGTCCGCGCCCGCCGCCCGCGCCGCGTCGGTGATCAGCTCGCTGGTGACGCCGGGGATCGGGTCCTCGCGGGCCGGGTAGATGTCCAGGACGACGGAGGCGTCGGCCAGGGCGAGGGCCGCGCCCATCTCGGTGGCCAGCTCCTGGGTGCGGGAGTAGAGGTGCGGCTGGAAGACGACGAGCAGCCGGGAGCCGGCGGCCGCGCCGCGCATGGCCTCCAGGTCGGCGGTCATCTCGGTGGGGTGGTGCGCGTAGGAGTCCACGACCTGGACGCCGGCCGCCTCGCCCGTGAGCTGGAGCCGCCGCCCGACCCCGGTGTACGCGGTGAGCGCCCGCGCCAGGGCGGCCGGGTCGATGCCGACCCGCGCGCCCGCCGCGAGGGCGGCGGCCGCGTTGTGGGCGTAGTGGCGGCCGGGCACCGAGACGGTGAAGGTGTGCTCGGCGCCGTCCAGCACCACGGTGACCTCGCTGGTCATGCCCTTGGGCGTGATCGAGCGGATCCACACGTCGGAGTCCTCCGACTCCCCGACGGTGACGACCGCCGGGCCGCCGGGCCGGGCGGACACCCGGGCGGCCAGCTCGCGCGCCCCGGCGTGCTCGCCGACGACCAGGGCGCCGCCGGGCACGATCTTGGCGGCGAACGCCTCGAAGGACTCGTAGATCTCGTCCATGGAGGCGTAGTTGGCGTGGTGGTCCAGCTCCACGTTGAGGACGATCGCGACCTCGGGGTCGTACTTCTGGAAGCTGCGGTCGCTTTCGTCCGCTTCCGCGACGAAGACCTCGCCCTCGCCGTGGCGGGCGTTGGTGCCGGGCCCGGCGAGGTCGCCGCCGATGGCGTAGGAGGGGTCGAGGCCCAGCTCGGTGAGGGCCACGGCGAGCATCGAGGTGGTGGTCGTCTTGCCGTGGGTGCCGGCGACGGCGATCGGGCGCAGGCCGTGCATCAGGGAGGCGAGCGCGTCGGAGCGGTGGACCACCGGGACGCCCAGCTCGGCGGCGCGGGCCAGCTCGGGGTTGTCGGCGCGGATGGCGCTGGAGACGACCACACAGCTCGCGTCGTCCGCGAGGTGCCCGGCCGCGTGGCCGATGTGCACGGTGACGCCGAGGGCCCGCAGCGACTCGGAGCCGGCCGACTCCTTGGCGTCACTCCCCGCGACCTTCGCCCCGCGCCGGGCCAGGATCCGCGCGATGCCCGACATCCCGGCGCCGCCGATTCCGATGAAGTGCGGGCGCTCCATGGCGCTGGGGACGGCGGGTGCCATGTGGCGGCCTCCTGACTGTGCGGGTACCGGCGTACGCGAGTACGTACGCGGTACGCGGATGTGCGGGACGAGCGGGTGCGTGGCGGGTCGTGCGGTGCCGGGGCCCACCCTAATGGGCCCCGGCGGACCGCCCCGGCACCCCGGGCCCAGGTGCCCCGGTGCCCGGGTGCGGGCGCACGGCCGAGGGGCGCAGGCCGATAGGCGCGCCGCTGAGAGGTGCACAACCGGGAGGCGCGCGGTCGAGGGGGCCCACCCCCGCCGCCGCTACTCGCTGTGCGCGAAGAGCTTCAGGACCGGCACCCCCACCTTGTGCCGGGCCCGGGAGGCCCAGTCCCGGTGGAAGAACTCCTCCACGTAGTGCGGCTCGGTCAGGACGATCACCTCGTCCGCGCCCGACTCCTCCACCAGGGTCTTGAGTCTGTCCAGCGGATGGTCCTCCACGACCTGGCCGCGCGCCTCCGCCCCCGCCTTCCTCAGCGCGGCCAGGGAGAGTTCGAGACCCCGGTGCGCCGGGGCCTTGGCCTCGTCGCCCTCCGGCTCCTCCCCCTCGCGCACGGCTTCCTTGATCTCGCCGAGGGCCACGTCGTCGATGGCGCGCAGCAGGACGTCCGCCTGGTCGCCCCGGGGCTGCATCAGCAGGACGAAGGCCACCTCTTCCTCCCCGTGGAGGGTGGTGAGGAAGTCGACGTCTTCGGATGACAGGGGCTTCTCGATCATCAGTACGCTTGTGAACACGTTCAGGAGCCCTTCTGCGGAAACCATCCTTCCCCGCGGGTCAGGCGGGGCCAGCGAGACAAGTGTGCCCCTCCGGAGCTAAGCGGAACGGTAAATTCCGCCGATTGTCACCTGCCGTGGCGCCCTTGTCACACGCGCCGGTAGCGAGTGAACAGATAGCCGGATTCCTCCAGCAGCGAGACGAGGGCGAAGCGGGCCGGATCGACGACCGACGGGCCGCCCGCGATCCGCTGCGCGCCACCCGCCGTCATCGTCGGCGAGAGGGTCAGGCACAGCTCGTCCAGTACCCCCGCCGCCGTGAACTGACCGAGCAGGCGCGGCCCGCCCTCGGTCAGCAGCCGCCGCAGCCCGAGGTCCGCGAGGGCGCGCACCGCCCGCTCCGGGTCCACGCCCTCGCCGTCGCCCGCGACCACCACCCGCGCGCCCGCGCGCTCGGCCTCCCGCACCCGGTCCGCCGGGGCGGACGCGCCGGTGAGGACGAGCGTGGGGGTCAGCGGCGCGGTGAAGAGCGGGAGGGAGAAGTCCAGGTCCAGCGAGGCGGTGACCACGGCGATGGCCGGGGCGGGCCCCTGCCCGGCCGCCGCCCGCCGCGCGGCGAACGCCTCCCGGGCCCGGGCCGGCCGGTAGCCCTCCTGCCGGACGGTCTCCGCGCCCACCACGACCGCGTCGGCGAGGGCGCGCAGGGTGCCGAAGACCCGCATGTCGGCGGCGGAGGAGATGGGCTGGGAGCGGCCGTCGTGCTGGGCGGCGCCGTCGAGGGTGGAGACCATGTTGGCGCGCAGCCAGGCACCGGTTCCCGGCCCCGTCGCGGTCGCGTCCGGGCCGGAGGCGGCCGCCCTCGCACCCGGGCCGGAGGCGGCCGGGTGGTACACGGAGGCGGCCGGGTACGCGTAGGCGTCGGCCAGCGCGTCGAACGACCACTCCCCCTCGGGCCGCTCGGGCCGCTCGGCGCCCTCGCCCCGGCCCTCGGATTCGGATGTCTGGTCGGTCACAGGGAACAGGCGTCGCATGCCGAGCAGTCTTACACGCCCCTTACAGTTGAATACTGTGCCGACCAGCCCCATAACCGAAGCCGCCACCGAAGCCGCGCCGCTCTCGCTCTGCGCCCGCGAGCCGCGCGTCCCCGCCGACCGCCTGGTGGCCGAGATGGTGCCGCCGCCGCGCTTCGACGCGGTGCGCTTCGACACCTACGTCCCCGACCCGAAGCAGCCCAGCCAGACCGAGGCGGTGCGGGTCCTCTCCGGCTTCGCGGCCGGCCTCGGCGGGGCGCACGCCTCGGGCGGCGGCAAGCGGCGCTGGTTCGCCCGGAAGCCCGCCGCGCCGACCGGGCCGCGCGGGGTCTACCTGGACGGCGGCTACGGCGTCGGCAAGACCCACCTGCTCGCCTCCCTCTGGCACGCCACCCCGGCCGACCCGTCGCTCAAGGCCTTCGGCACCTTCGTGGAGCTGACGAACCTGGTCGGGGCGCTCGGCTTCCAGGAGACCGTGCGCACCCTCAGCGGCCACCGGCTGCTCTGCATCGACGAGTTCGAGCTGGACGACCCCGGCGACACCGTCCTCGTCTCCAGCCTGCTGGCCCGGCTGGTGGAGGCGGGCGTGGCGCTCGCGGCGACCTCGAACACCCTGCCCGGCAAGCTCGGCGAGGGCCGGTTCGCGGCGGCCGACTTCCTGCGCGAGATCCAGGGCCTGTCCGCCCACTTCCGGCCGCTGCGGATCGACGGCGAGGACTACCGCCACCGCGGCCTGCCCGAGGCGCCCGACCCGGCCACCGACGACCAGGTGACCCGGGCCGCGTACGCGACCCCCGGCGCGTCCCTGGACGACTTCCCCCAGCTGCTGGAGCACCTGGCCCGCGTCCACCCGAGCCGCTACGGGGCGCTGACCGACGACCTGAAGGCGGTCTGCCTCACCGGCGTACGGCCGGTGCCCGACCAGTCGACGGCGCTGCGGCTGGTCGTCCTCGCGGACCGCCTCTACGACCGCGAGGTGCCGGTGCTCGCCTCCGGCCTGCCGTTCGACCGGCTGTTCAGCGAGGAGATGCTGAACGGCGGTTACCGCAAGAAGTACTTCCGGGCGATCTCCCGGCTCACCGCCCTGGCTCGGGACGCAAAGGGCTTGATCGCGCAGTAGGTTGGGGGACGTCACGGGGACGTCCACCACCCGAAGGGAAGAACATGGCTACCACCCGCCAGGCCCACACCGTCTGGGAAGGCAACCTCCTGGAGGGCAAGGGCACCGTCGCCCTCGACTCCTCCGGCGTCGGCGAGTACCCGGTCTCCTGGCCCTCGCGCGCCGAGGCGGCGAACGGCAGGACCAGCCCGGAGGAGCTGATCGCGGCGGCCCACTCCAGCTGCTTCTCGATGGCCCTCTCGCACGGCCTGGCCGGCGCGGGCACCCCGCCCGCCCGTCTGGAGACCAAGGCGGAGGTCACCTTCCAGCCGGGCGAAGGCATCACCGGCATCCACCTCACCGTGGAGGGCTCGGTCCCGGGCCTCGACGAGGCCGGCTTCCAGAAGGCCGCCGAGGACGCCAAGGCCAACTGCCCGGTGAGCCAGGCGCTGACCGGTACGACGATCACGCTCAGCGCCTCGCTCGCGGACTGAGGCGGCGCCCGCCCCGAGCGGGTACGGCGGTACGTGGGTACGGTGCGGCGGTCGCGGACAGCGGCCGCCGCACCGGCGTACCCGGGCCGTGTGTCCGGGCCGGGGGCCGGGCGTTTCCGGGGCGGGCGCGCGGGCGTTCGCGGGCGCGGGCCTCAGGGATCGTCCCACGGACCGGGCCCGCGAGGTCCGGGCAACGCGGGTCCCCGGTCCGCGGGTTCCGTACCGGCGACACCTTCGGCCACATCCGTCCGCGTGGTTACGTCATGGCCGTGTGCGTGCTACACACATGCGGGTCACGTTTCCTGATGTCCGTCCCGTGTCCGTCCCCCCACTGCCTCCGGCACGCGGGCGGCACCCCACAGGGAGTTGAGACTCATGACCGCCACACGACGCCACGTACTCGCAGGGACCGGAGCGCTCGGCGCGTCCATCGCCTTCACCGGCGCGTTCTCCGAACTCTTCGCGGGCACCGCGGCCGCGCGCGGGCACGCCGGCTACGGCCCGCTGGTCCCCGACCCGGCCGGGCTGCTCGATCTGCCGAAGGGCTTCCGCTACAAGGTCCTCTCCCGCGAGGGCGACCCGCTGCGCTCGGGCGAGGGGCCGGTGCCCGGCAACCACGACGGCATGGCCGCCTTCGCGGGCCGGCGGGGCCGGGTCCATCTGGTCCGCAACCACGAGAACCGGCACAACGGGAAGATCCCGGTGCCGGTGGCGGAGGGGCTGACCTACGACCCCGAGGGCAAGGGCGGCTGCACCGCGCTGGAGCTGGACGGGCGGAACAACGTCCTCGGCGAGCGCGTCGCCATCGCGGGCACGGCCGTCAACTGCGCGGGCGGGCCCACCCCTTGGCGTACCTGGCTGACCTGCGAGGAGACCGAGGACAAGGCCGGCACCAACGGCTACACCAGGGACCACGGCTTCGTCTTCGAGGTGGACGGCGCCGATCCGCGCCGCACCGGCGCGGTGCCGCTGACCGCGATGGGCCGCTTCCAGCACGAGGCGGTCGCCCTCGACCCGGCGAGCGGGATCGTCTACGAGACCGAGGACGCCTTCGAGCACCCCTTCGGCCTCTTCTACCGCTTCCTGCCGCACAAGCCGCTCGGCGGCACGGGCTCACTGCGCGCCGGCGGGGAACTCCAGGCGATGCGGGTGCCCGGGGTGCCGGACCTCTCGGACATCCGGGAGACCGGCGCGTGCTTCGACCGGATCGAGTGGGTGCCGGTGCCGGACAGCCAGGCGCGCGAGACCCCGATCCGGCACCAGGACTTCGGCCGCAGGGGCATCACCCACGCGCAGAAGCTGGAGGGCTGCTACTGGGGCGGGCGCTCGGTCTACTTCGTCTCCAGCTTCGCCCGTGCCGACGAGGGCTCGGCGGCGGACCACTTCGGGCAGGTCTGGCGCTACGAGCCGGACCGGCGGCGGCTCACCCTGGTGATCGTCTTCGGCCCGGACACGGACGTCCGGCTCCCGGGCGAGTCCCCGGACAACATCTGCCTGGCGCCCGGCGGCGGGCTGATGGTCTGCGAGGACGGCAGCGGCGGCCAGCACGTCTACGGCCTGACCAAGCGCGGCGAGGTGTACGCCCTGGCGCGCAACGCGCAGAACACGGGCACGCCCGAGGAGCCGGAGTGGGGCGAGTTCGCGGGCGTCGCGTTCTCGCCGGACGACGCGACGATGTACGTGAACTGCTACAGGCCCGGGACGACCTTCGCGGTGACCGGCCCCTGGCACTGACGCGGGAGGGTCCGCCTTCGGCTGGGAGGCTCCGCCTCCGGTTCAGCGGGCCGGGGCGGCGGGCGGCGGAGCCGGGACGGCGGGCCCGGCCCGGGGGCGGGAACGTTCCGCCTCGCGGTCCCGGCCCGCCCGGCGGACGATCGGGGGGAGCCGCGCCACGAGGTGCGGCACAGGCCGAGAGGGGCGCGGGATGGCGGGCGGCGGCAAGAAGCGGCGCGACGAGGACGCCGGATCCGGAAAGCTGTCCGGGAAGGCGTCCGGGCAGACGGGGCGGCACCGAAGTGACCGGCAGGTCCGCGTCGGGGACCTGCTGCGTGTGAAGCCCGGCAGCACGGTCGACCTCGCCGCGTACGACACCCGCGCCACGCCCGGCGGCCCGCCGGACAAGCAGGCCGCCCTCGTGGAGACCGCCCTGATCGGCCGCCGCCTCGGAGACCTCCAAGGTGACTGAAAGTGCTCTGCCCCGAGCCGTAAGCGGCGGAAGACAGCTCCGGCCGGGTCGTGCTCCTGGAGCTGCCTCATGCCGGTGACGATGATGGGGCGACAGAGGCCGGTGCGTGTCTATGCAGCGGCGAAGGCCAGGACTGTGTTGTGCCCGCCGAAGCCCAGTGAGTGACTGACGGCCAGTCTGACATGCTGATGGTGGCGAACGGCGGCCGCGACGTCGATGCCAGCGGTGCTCTCGTCCGGTGCAGTGAAGTTGGCGGTAGGGGGCACGATGCCGTGGGCGACGGTCAGTACGGTCAGGGCTGCTTCGATAACTCCGGCGGCACCCATGGTGTGGCCCAGAACTCCCTTGGCGGAAGTGACCGACGGTGGTCTGCCGGGGTAGAGCTTGCGGATTGCTGCGGCTTCCACACGGTCGTTGAGGCGGGTGCTGGTTCCGTGGGCATTGATGTGGTCGACGTCGTTCGCACCCGCTTCCGCCCGTCTCAGGGCCGCCAGTGTGGCAGCCCTGAGGCCGGCGGCCTCAGGGTGCGGTGCCGTGGGGTGGTGTGCGTCGCTGGTGGCGCCGTGACCGGCGAGCAGAGCCAGTGGAGGTACGGCGCGTGCAGCCGCGTGCGGTCCGCGTTCCAGCACGAGCACACCGCTGCCCTCACCCAGGACGAAGCCGTCGCGGTCCTTGTCGAAGGGGCGCGAGGCGTGAGCGGGGTCGTGGTGGCGGCGGGACAGCGCGCCTGCTTTGGCGAAGGCCGCGACACACAGGGGGGTGATCATGGCGTCGGTGCCGCCTGCAACGGCGATGTCGCAGGCGCCGCTTTGCAGGAGCAGGCAGGCGGTGATGAGGGCGGTGGCTCCTGAGGCGCAGGCGGTGGAGGTTTGCAAGGAGGGCCCGGTGATGCCGAGTTGGAGAGCGAGGTGGCCGGCGGCCATATTGGGAAGGAAGGCGGGCAGCGTCATTGGAGAGACGGCGCCGGGGCCGTTGGCGAGCAGCTTGCTGTGTTGGGTTTCGAAAGTGGCGATGCCGCCGGCCGCGGTGCCGATCACGACGGCCACGCGGGTGGGGTCCCAAGCAGCAGGGTCCAGTTGGGCCATGCTGAGAGCCTCGTGGGCGGCGGTGAGCAGGAAGCGGGTGCTGGGGTCGAAGCGCCAGAGGCGTCCCGGGCCGGGTTCCATGGGCGGGACGCGGCAGGACATGGTCACCGGTCCGGTGTCGAGTGCCGGGTCGGAGCGGGCGGTGGGCCGGCCCGCGCACACGCTCTTCCAGGTCTGTTCGGTCCCGATGCCGGCGGGGGTCACCAGGCCGATTCCCGTGACGGCAATCGTTCCGCTCACTGGACGGGTCCCTGTCCGGAGTCGGTTTGGGCGAGGAGTGTGGTCACCGACTGGGCCACGTCGGCGACGGTGAGTTCGGCGCTCGCGGTGGAGTCGTCGAGCGGGACCTTCCACTCTTCCTGCAGGGTGACGTACAGCTCCACCACGGCCAGCGAGTCCAGGTCGAGTTCGCCGAGCGTGCTGTCGGCGGTGATCCGTGCCGTGTCGACCTCGAACTTGTCGGTGAGCAGGGTCACGAGGTGGTTGTAGACGTGGTCCACGGGTGGCTCCTGGAGAGGTCGGGGGTGCACAGGGGGGTGCTGTTCAGGGCGAGCGGCGGGTCCTCCGAGCGGGGAACGGCCGCGGGCCAGTTCAGCGTGGCGGAGGCCCAGGTGAGGCCGCCGCCGAAGGCGGTGAGCAGGGACCGGGCGCCGGGAGCGACGGCCCGGTGGACGGCGGGGTCGGCGAGGACCAGGGGAATGGAGGCTGCGGCGGTGTTGCCGAGTTCGTTGATGTTGCTGAACCGGTGGGCGGGCGCGATGCCCAGACGGTCGCCGACGGAGTCCAGGATGCGCTGGTTCGCCTGGTGGCCGACGAAGGCCCGTACGCTGTCCGGTGCCCAGCCGGCGTGGCGCAGGACGGCGGTTGCGGACTGTGTCATCCGCCGGACCGCGTGGGCGTAGACCGTGCGGCCCTGCATGCGGAAGTAGCGGGCGGCCGGTTCGGGGGGTGGCAGGTGGTGCGGGTGGCGGGAGCCGCCGTACGGGACGGTGATGAGGTCCTGGCCGCTTCCGTCGGCTCCGAGGTCGAGTGCCGTGACGGCTCCGGGGTCGTGCGGGTTGCCGGAAGTCAGGAATACGGCCCCGGCTCCGTCCCCGAAGATCGGTGCTGTCTCCCGGTCCTTCGGGTCGATGATGCTGGTGTAGGTCTCGGCGGCGATCACGAGGACGGTGGAGCAGGTGCCGGCACGGATCATGGCGGTCGCCGTGGCCAGGGCGTAGAGGAAGCCGGAGCAGACGGCTGAGAGGTCGAAGGCGGGGATGGTACCGAGGCCGAGGCGGTGGGCGATGGCGGGGGCGGTGGCCGGGCAGGGGTGGTCGGGTGTGCTGGTGGCCAGGAGCAGGAGGTCGGGGCGCCGGCCCGCGGCTGAGGTGAGGGCGGCCCGTCCGGCGCCGACGGCCAGGTCGCCGGTGCTGGTGCCGGGGTCGGCGTGCCGGCGGCGGGTGATGCCGGTGCGGTCGCGGATCCAGGTGTCGTCGGTGTCCAGCGCACCGCGGGCGATGACCGTGTCGTTGTCGACGGTGTGCGGGGGCAGACAGGCACCGATTCCGGTGATGACGGCCGTGGCCGGGTCGGTGGCCGTCATGTCGTCGCGAAGGGGGAGGGGGGCTTGGGGTGTCCGGCGAGGCCGCCGTCGGGTACGGCGAGGCCGCCGTCGACGACGAGCGCGTGTCCGGTGACGAAGGACGAGGCCGGGGCGGCGAGGAACAGGGCGCTGCCGACGACCTCTTCCACGTCGGCCCACCGGCCGAGCGGGACGTGGCTGGTCAGCCAGTCCGACAGCGGGCCGGTTGCGCTGGCGAAGGAGGTCATGTCCGTACGGGTCCATCCGGGGCACAGGGCGTTGACCCGGATGCCCTGGCGGGCCCAGCCGACCGCGAGGCTGCGGGCGAGGGAGATCTGGGCCGCCTTGGTGGCGGCGTACGCCTCCATCATCGGGGTACCGACCAGCCCGGCGACGGAGGACATCAGGATCAGGCTGGCGCGGTCCGAGTCGGCCAGGTGCGGGTGGGCGGCGCGGGCCAGGGCGGCCGTGGCGTTGAGGTTGACGGTGACGACGGTCTCCCAGTCCTGCTGGCGGGCGTGCTGGAGTGGGGCCAGCAGCGGGCTGCCGTCGTCCGCGGTGGGGAGGGTGCCGGCGTTGTGGACGATGACGTCGAGCCCGCCCAGTGCCTCGGCAGCTTCGTCGACCAGGTCGGCCGCGGTGCCCGGTCGGGCGAGGTCTCCCGCAAGGGCCACGGCCTTCCGGCCCCGTTCCTCGACCGCTCGGGCGGTGGCGTCGAGGGCGGACAGCGTCCGGGCGGTCAGTACCAGGTCGCAGCCCGCATCGGCCAGGCCCTCGGCCACGGCCTTGCCGATGCCTCGGGATGCGCCGGTGACCAGCGCGCGGGCGCCGTCCAGGCGGAACAGGTCCAGTGCGTTCATCGCAGAGCTCCTTGGTTGTCGTAGAGGCGGGCGGCGGGCTGCCGGACCGCAGTAGAGGTCAGGGCGGTCGCTCCGCTCCAGGTGAGGAGGGCGCTGCCCCAGGTCATGCCGGCTCCGAAGACCGCCAGCAGGACTCGGTCGCCGGGCCGGATCCGGTGGCCGACCGCGGCCCGGGCGAGGGCGTACGGGGTGCTGGCGGCGCCGATGTTGCCGACCTCGTCTCCGACGACCACCAGTCGCTCGGCCGGGATGCCGAGGTCGGTGCCGATCCGTCGGAGCAGCACGGGGTTCGGTTGGTGTGCGACGACGCAGTCGATGTCCCGGATGGCTAGCCCGCTACGGCCGAGAGCATCGGTGATCAGCCGGGGGAAGACCTCGGTGATGAACCGGCCGATGGTGCGACCGTCCATGTGGATGCAGTGGCTGCCTTCGGCGAGAGTGGCGGGGCTCGCCGGCAGGCGGCTGCCGCCGGCCGGGATGAGGACGCGGTCGGCGAGGGTGCCGTCGGAGCCGAGGCTGAAGTCCGTGAACCCCTGGGAGCCGGCTACCGGTCCGAGGACGGTGGCGGCCGCGCCGTCGGCGAACAGCACGGCGGTGCCGCGGTCGGTCGGGTCGAGGAACTTCGAGTACACCTCGACGCCCACGACGACCGCGTACCCGGTGCTGCCGGCCGCGCTCAGCCAGTCGTGTGCCACCTTGGCGGCGAACAGCCATCCGGAACAGGCGGCGCTGACGTCGAGGGCAACGGCGGAGGTGGCACCTACCAGTGTCTGGATCCGACAGGCGGTCGACGGGCCCAGTTCGTCGGGGGTCGAGGTGCCGCAGATCAGCAGCCCGATGTCGGCGATGTCGATGCCGGCGGCCTTGGCTGCCGCGCGGACCGCGTGGGCCGCGAGGTCGGAGGCGGCCTCGTCGGGCTCGGCGACGTGGCGGGTGAGGACGCCGGTGCGCTCCCTGATCCAGTCCGCCGTCACCCCGGCGTGGCCGGCGACCTCGGTGTTCGTGCGCACGGTGGGGGGAAGATGGGTGCCCATGCCGAGCACGCCAATACGGGCCTTTCCGGTCATCGTGTGTCTCCTCGGGTCCAGGTGAGCGTGGCCCTCAGGGCGGCGTTGTAGTCGGCGGCGGCCAGGGGCGCGGCCGCGAGGTCCTCGGGGTAGGCGAATACTTCCGTGAGCAGCGGCAGCACGGGAACGATCGCGTCGCACAGTTCGTCGGCGACGGCTGTCAGTGCGCGGGCGTCGGCCGGTCGCAGCGTGCCGTGGGCGAGCAGGGAGCCGACCCGGCGCCGGGCGGTGGTGACGCCGTGCAGGGCCGCGAGCGGTCCGAGGGCCTGGGCCAGATCGCGGTCGCGTATCCCGTCCAGCGTCCGGGCCACGTCCTCGGCGACCAGCGCGTCCGCGTACACCTCGCCGAGGAGACCCGCGTCCTCCATCAGAGGATTCCAGCCCTCGAAGGTGACGTCCGGGCCCGCCGCCCGCAGGCGTTCCGCCAGATCACGGGTGAGGGCTTCCTGGTGGCGGCGCACGATCGCGGGCCACCAGCGTGGGGATGCCACCGATGGAGGTGGTGGGGGGGTGTGCCCGGCGGATGCCGAGCCGGCTTCGGCGAGGGCGCGGCCGATGTCGTAGAAGATGAGCCGGCTGTCCCCGCCGGCCGCGTCGAAGGCGTGGTGGAAGCCGTGGTAGACGGCCAGACGGTTCACGTCCAGGTGCCCGGAGAAGCCGCACCGGCTCTGGCAGTCGCGGGTGACCCGGGCGGCGGTGCGGACGGCGACGGCTTTGTACGCGGCCAGCGGGCGGCTGACGGCCGCCCATGGCGTGAATCCCATCGCCCCGGTCCCGTCACCGGCCCGTGGCGCGGGGGCGGCTAGGGAGTCCGACCATACGGCGCGGGCACCGCCGCTGGCACAGGTCAGAGCGAAGGCGTCGGCCAGTGCCCCCAGAACGGCCCGCTGCTGCGTCCGGTATGCGAGCAGGGGCACGCCGGGGGCGAGCCTGCCCTGGGTGCTGCGTTGCCGCGCGTAGTTGACGGCCTGCACGGCCGACTGGCGGGTGGTCGCGGCCGCGACCGCGGGCATCGCCGCCCACAGCCCCTGCCCCACCCGCAGCGTCCGCTGGAGGCGTTGCTCGCTGTCTCCAGCCGGGTCGTGGAACGCTCCGTCGTCCCCGACGGCCGCGCCGTCGGCGAGCCAGTCGTTGTGGGGTACCCGGACGTGTTGGAAGCGCACCAGGACGTAGTCGAGGGGCAGGGCTCCCAGTCCAAGCGGCGAGGAGAGTTCGATGCCGGGCAGCGGTCCGTGATCACCGGTCAGATCGACGACGAAGGCGAAGACCCCGCGTTCCACACCGGCCACGACCAGCTGCGCGAGAACCACCGCCGTCTGTGGTACGTCCAGGGTGCCGGCGCTGCCAAACTTCGCCGCTCCCGGATCTGGCGTGTGCAGGACAAAGTCGCCGGTGCGCGGGTCGTACTCGGCGCGGGTCCGGGTCGCGAGGTGGCTGTTGGCCTGGCCGGCCTCGGTGATGAGGTAGACGCCCTTGGCGCGACCCGTGAGCAGCGATTCTCTGCGGGGGTCCGGAGGAGAGCCGAGTCGGGTCATGGAACCGAGGCACAGCATGTGATGGACCAGGGCTGCCAGGCAGAGGGAGGGATCGGCGACCGCGGCCCAGGCGTGGACGGTGGCGAGCCGGTCCGGGGTGTCGAGGAGTCGGTCGGCCGGTGGGAGGAGCGTGCCCAACTGCCCGAGGCGGTGCAGCAGCGACTTGCCCGCGCTGCCGGTCCGGTCAGCGTCGGGCCGGGGGTCGGCGGCTAGGACCTTATGCAGGGAGGACAGGAATGAGGGGTCGCAGGGGCCGTGGAGGAGTTGTCGTAGTTCGTCGTGTGCTGACGGGGGCAGGGACGCGAGGCTCATCAGTGGTTCTCCGGTATGGAGGCGGGTTCGCCCAGCGGAGTCGTCCGGGCGGATCGGTTCACCAGACGAAGTCGGGTTCGGCGAGGGGCGCGTGGACGTGCGGCCCGGTGGCCGCGGACAGGGTCCTGTGGGCGCTGCAGGCCAGTGCCCGGCCGGTGCCCGCCTCGAAGAGGACGTCCGGCCGGTGCGCGGCCGCGGCCATAGCGAGGACGGCGGGGACGACGGCGGGGCGGACCAGGCAGTCCGCCAGGCGCCGTGTCAGGTCGTCCTCCGGGAGGTATCGGCGTCCGGCAACGGCGGAGTACACGGGCAGGCGTGCCTCGCACCAGGAAAGGGTGCGCAGCGAAGCGGTAAACGCGTCGGCCTGAGCGACGAGGGAGGGATGGTGGGAGGAGAAGGGCAGGTGCAGCCGCACGGCAGCCACACCCGCTTCCGTGGCCGTCTTCTCGGTGCGGAGCAGGTCCGGCAACGGGCCCGAGACCACCACGGAGCGATCGTCGTTGACCACAGCCACCACGGCGTCCCTGGCCTCGGCCCGGTCCAGCAGCTGCAACGCGGACGACGCGGAGCAGGAGAGGAGAGTCAGCCCCCCAAGGCATGACGCGAGCACAAGGGAGAGTTCATGGGCCGCCCGTGCTCCGTCGGCTGCGCCGAGCACTCCAGCAGCGGTCAGCGCGGCGATCTCGCCGAAGCTCACGCCGACGACGGCATGGGGAGGCCCCTTCGCGACGCACAGCGCCCGGTGCACGGCCACCGAGGCGCCGAACAGCGCAAGCTGGGCGGTGCCGGCAGGGGCATCGGCGAGCTCCCGCCCGCTTGGCGGATCCGAACTCAGCAGCCACCGGCCGAGTGGCGGCAGACCGCGTTCCTCCGCAACGGGGTCCACCTCTCGGAACACCAGGCGGACGGCTTCGCGGACGTGCTCCTCGGCGTGCACGGCGCGGGTGAGCGACGTGACGGAGAAGTCCCCCTGTCCGGGGAACAGGTGAACAGAGCGTGATCGTTTGGGCGGGCGGCCCGGCTGGGGCTCAAGGCTGGTGCGCATGTATCCGCCGTTCTGGGATGCCGGCCGCGCGCAGGGGGCGCACGGCCGCGTGGGAGGCCTGCCTGTGCGCACTGCCCACAGGCTTCCATGGAGTCGTAATGTGAGGATGTCTCACCCATGCGCGCCCTCGGGTCTTTTCGGAAGGGACGAACATGTTGAACGCACAGGCATGTTGAACGCCGGTCGTGAGCGTCGACCATTGGAGAAGACGGTAATCGCGCGTACTCCTCCATCGCCGCTCCGAACGCAAGGCCGACCACTTCCTAGCCTTCACCAGCATCGCCTGCACCCTCATCTGCTACCGCAGACTTAACAAATGAGATGACATCTGAAATGCAGCTCCTCTGACACCGTTCTTGCAGCTTGACCCTCACCTCACCACCCCACAGATTGCGAAGTGCTGCGAAGGAGAATCACTCCCCTTATGAGGGAACCTCACTGAATCCGGTCCGCACAGTCGTCCTCGCGACGAAACGTATGCAATCGGTGCGACTTCGAGCACTTGTGAAACTGGCCCCGTGATCGGTCAGGGCCGAAGTTCCGGCCTGACACCACCCCCGGCCTGTCCGCGCCTGCACATAGCCGGGGGCACGCGCGCCCCGCGATTCTCCTAAAAGGGCTGTCCCGTATAAGGGGTGCTGGCAAAGGCGTTGGACGTGCCGGTGGGTGATCAGGCAGGTAGCGAGGCCGAGGAAGGCTTCGTGGATGTCGTCGCGCCGTTCCCAGCGGACACGTAGGCGCCGGAAGCCGTGGAGCCAGGCGATGGTGCGTTCGACGACCCATCGGTGCCCTCCGAGCCCCGAACGATGAGGGGTGCTGCGGGGGGGGATCACGGGCTTGATGCCCAGAGCCCACACGAGCCGACGGTACTTGTCGTGGTCGTAGCCACGGTCGCCGAGCACCACGTCGGGCCGCCGACGCGGCCGCCCGACCAGGCCGCGACGGACGGGACCTTGGCGAGGAGGGGCAGCAGTTGCGTGACGTCGTCACGGTTGCCGCCGGTCAGCGACACCGCGAGCGGGACGCCCTGACCGTCGACGAGGACGTGGTGCTTGCTGCCCGGACGCGCACGGTCGACCGCGCTGGGTCCGCTTCTGGGCCTCGTCGAGCGGCCCGCACATGGCTGGAGTCGATCACCGTCCGAGACCAGTCGACTGCTTCGCCGCCCGCAACTTCTGAAGCAGGACGACGTGGAAGCGGTCCCACACGCCGGCCTCGTTCCAGGCGGCCAGCCGCCGCCAGCATGTCAGAGCCGAAGCCGAGCTCCTGGGGCAGGTACTCCCACTGGATGCCGGTGCGCAGGACGAACAGGATCTCGCACAGAGCCTGCCGGTCAGGAACCCTCGGACGCCCGGCGACCAGCTTCGGACCCGGCTGCGGCAACAACGGCTGGACCAGCGGCCACAGTTCGTCCGACACGATCCACGGACGAGAGTTCCTCTTCCCCACGAACAGAGCAACGACCATCCAGCCGACAGTCACACCATCAGCGACTTCTCTCAGGACTTCTGAAGCCTGTCCGGCCGCATCAGGTCCGAGACCTTGACGAAGGTGAAGCCCCGGCGGCGGAGTTCCGGGACGGCCCGGCGCACGGCCGCCTCCGTGACCGGGGCCGCGCTCCGGGTGCAGTGCAGCACCACCACGGACCCGGGCCGCACGCCCGCGAGGACCTGCTCGGCGACCGCGTCCGCGTCCGTCGCGAACGCGTCGCCGCCGACCACGTCCCACTGCACGGCCGTCACCCCGGTGGGCGCGACGGCGCGCAGGGCCGCGTCGTCGTAGCAGCCGCCCGGGAAGCGGAAGTAGGGCACGGTGTTGCGGACTCCCGCCTTCTCGAACGCGCGGAACGCCCGGTCCACGTCGGTGCGCATCTCGTCCCGGTCGACGATCGGCAGACCGTAGCAGTCGCCGGTGTACGCGTAGTGGCTCCAGGAGTGGTTGGCGGTCTCGAACAGGGGGTCGTTGCCGATGCTCCGTGCCTGGTCCGGGTACTCCTCGGCCCAGCGGCCGGTCATGAACACGGTGCTCGGCACCTTCAGTTCGCGCAGCGCCGCGATCAGGCCCGGGTTGTCGAAGCGCTCCCCGCGGGCTGCGCGCGGTCCCTGGTCCGCCGTCATGTCGGCGTCGAAGGTGAGGGCGACGGTCTTCGCGGCTCCCCGGGAGGGCGCGGCCCGCTCGAAGACCGCGGTCAGGCCACCGGGCCCGGGTGCCAGGGTCGGAACCCGGCGCTCCGGCCCGGCCCCCGGCCCGCCGCCCGGTTCACCCGCCGGGTCACCGGTCAGGGCGGGGGACGCGGCGGTCACCGACGCGCCGGGGGAGGGGGTGCGTGGACCGCCCGCCGTGCCCCCCGTACCCGACTGCGCTCCACATCCGACCAAAGTGATACCGAGAACGGTCAGAATCGCAGCTTTTCTTGCAAAGGTGCTCATTCGGTGAAAGTAGTCGATCGCAGTCCTGACCCGACGTCACCCTCACCTCGTGCCGCGCTGCTTGCGCCCGCCCGGGAAGCCCCGGACCCCGCGGACCGCGTGGGATGATGCCCGCGACCATCGTCCGGCCCCGGCCCGCCAGGGCCCGCGCGACAGGGAGGAACGGCAATGGCGCCGCCCGCCACGGCAGGAGTGCTCGCCACCACGAGGGAGCTGCTGGAGGCCGCTCCGCCCGACCGGGCCGGAGCCCTCTGGCGCCTCACCCCCGTCGCCCGGCAACTGGACGCGAACGTGATCCGGGTCCTCCCGGGCGGCCGGGTCCCGCCCCATGTCGAACCCGATCTGGACGTCCTGCTCTGTGTGCTGGCGGGCGCCGGGGAACTCGCAGTCGGCGGACTGAGCCAGTCCCTCGGCCCGGGAACCGTCGCCTGGCTCCCGCGCGGCAGTGAACGCGCGCTGGCGGCCGGGCCCGCCGGTCTCGCCTACGTCACCGCACACCGCCGTCGCCCCGGTCTGACCGTCGGTCACGGCTCACCTCGGGCGGCAGCGGAAGAGCCCGGGACGGACGAGGGCGGCGAGGCGGCCTGCTTCCTCGGCCGCGTCTGCCCCGCCTGCGACCGTCCGGCCGCCGCCGCGGACGCCCGTTTCTGCCACCGCTGCGGCACCCGCCTGCCCGACTGAACGCCCGGTGAGGCGGACCGGCCCCCCGGGGCCGGCCCTTGATTTCTACTGCCGCCACCTGCGCTGACGCCCCGTCGACCGGAAATCCCGGCAGGCACGTTGAGTGCATCGCCCGCCTCATCCGTACCAAGGGTCGGACGCGTCCCCCCGGTCCGCACACAGGACCGGATCACCGTATCCCCCCGCAGGAGGCAGCGAGTTGAGTCACAGGCGAATACCCAAGCGGAAGGCGGCACTTGCCGGAGCCGGAGCGGTGGCCGTCGCCGCGGCGGCCGTCCTGCTGCCCCACGCCAACGCGTCCCAGTCGGACTCCGGCCCGGCCGCGTCCCCCCGCACCATGAGCGCCGCGTCCGCCCAGGACCTGGTAGCGCGGCTCGGGCCCGAACTCGGCGAGGCGTACGCAGGCGCCTGGTACGACGCGGCCAAGAAGCAGGTCGTGGTCAACGTCGCCGGTGGCGGCGACGCGGCCCTCGAACGCGTCGGCGAGGCGGGCGCGGTCGCCCGCAGTGTCGACAACAGCATGGGCGAACTCAAGCGCGCGGCCGGGACGCTCTCCGCCCGCGCCGCGATCCCCGGCACCGCGTGGGTGGTCGACCCGCGCACCAACAAACTGGTCGTCACGGCCGACCGCACGGTCACCGGAGACCGCTGGGACCGCCTGGAGTCCGCCGTCGAGGGCCTTGACCGGGGCACCGCCCGCATCACCAAGTCGGCGGGCGAGTTCCGGACCTTCCTGGAAGGCGGCGACGCCATCTTCGGCGGCGGCTCCCGCTGCTCGCTCGGCTTCAACGTCACCACCCAGGAGGGGGCCCCGGCCTTCCTCACGGCCGGGCACTGCACGGCCGCCGGCCAGCAGTGGTCCGAGGACCCGAACGCCGCGCCCGTCGCCACCGCGCAGAACTCGACCTTCCCCGGCAACGGCGATTTCGCCCTGGTGACGTACGACGACCCGGCGACCGAGGCCCCCAGCACGGTCGACCTGGGCAACGGCGAGACGCTGGCCATCACCGGCCCGGACGAGGCCACGGTCGGCCTCCAGGTGTTCCGGATGGGCAGCACCACGGGACTCAGCGACGGCCAGGTCACCGGCCTGGACGCCACCGTCAACTACCCGGAGGGCACGGTCACGGGCCTCATCCAGACCAATGTCTGCGCCGAGCCCGGCGACAGCGGCGGCTCGCTGTTCACCCGCGAGGGGGCGGCGATCGGCCTGACCTCCGGCGGCAGCGGCGACTGCACCTCGGGCGGCGAGACCTTCTTCCAGCCGGTGACGACGGCACTCGCGGCGGTCGGCGCGCAGCTCGGCGACGCGGGCGCGGGTGCCGGTGACGGCGCGGGCCAGGCGGCCGGCGGCGCGGGTGCCGGTGAGGGCGCGGGCGACGGGGCCGGGGCCGGTCAGGACCAGGGCGGTGACGCCGGGGCCGGCCAGGACCAGGGCGCCGGCGAACAGGACCAGGGCGGTGGCGCCGGTCAGGACCAGGGCATCGGTGGCGCGGACCAGGGCGCCGGCGAACAGGACCAGGGCGGTGCCGGCCGCGATCAGGGTGCCGGGGACGGGCAGGGAGGTGACGGGCAGGACGGCAACGGTGACGGTGGCCGCTTCGGCGGACGTCACGGCTGACCGGCGCCCCTGAGCGGGGCGCCACCCAGGACGGCGGCGGGGCCGCGGACCGAAGGAAGGCGGTCCGCGACCCCGCCGCC
Organism: Streptomyces sp. CNT372; assembly: GCF_000377145.1. Classification (NCBI taxonomy): domain Bacteria; kingdom Bacillati; phylum Actinomycetota; class Actinomycetes; order Kitasatosporales; family Streptomycetaceae; genus Streptomyces; species Streptomyces sp. CNT372. The sequence continues at coordinate 228,977 of NZ_KB897781.1, forward strand.
CGCGTGCCATGCCGCGTGGCCCGCCGTCGCGGTCACTCACGTGCCCGCCCGCCGTTCCGGGCCGGCGCCGCCACCGGATGCGGGAGCGCCGCGCCCGGTGGAAGGTGGACCCGACGACTGCCCTCGGGGGCCGCCGAGAGGACGACGAGAACACCATGGACACCGACGCCCTGACCCCGGAACTGCTGCGCAGGCTGCGCGCCCCCAAGCCCTATCCGGCCGTCTCCGTGACGATGCCCACCCACCGCGACGGCCGCGACAGCGCGCAGGACGCCGTGCGCCTGCGCAATCTGCTGGCCGAGGCGGGCCGCAGGCTCACCGGAGCCGGGAACGGCGACGGGGCCGCCCGTGCCGACCGCGCGACCCGGGACGCCGTCTCCGCCGAGCTGGCGCGCGCCGCCGAGGAACTCGACCTGCGCGGCGCCCTCGACGGCCTGGCCATCCTCGCCGACGCCGAGGGCCACCAGATCTGGCGCCTGCCGCGCACCGTGCCCGAGCGGGTGGTGCTCAGCGACAGCTACCTCACCCGCAACCTCGTCTCCGCCAAGGCGCAGGCCCGGCCCTACTGGGTCCTCGCCCTCGCCGCCGACCGGGCGTCCCTGTGGTCGGGCACGGACGACGAACTGCACGAGCACACCGGGGACGGCCGGTTTCCGCTGGTCAGGGCCGAGGAGGAGGACGACCCGCAGCGCGAGGAGCGCCAGGGCGACACCCCGGGGCTCTACGCCGACGAGCGGACCCGCCAGTTCTTCCGCGAGGTGGACGCGGCCCTCGGCGCGGCCCTGGACGCGGACCCGCGCCCGCTCTTCCTGGTGGGGCTGCCGCCCGCGCTGAGTCTCCTGGCGGATTCGGGGACGGCGGCGGGCCGGGCCGCGGGGAGCGTGGGCAAGGGCGGGTTCGCCGAGGGCCCGGCGACCGCGCTGGCCGAGGAGGTGCGGCCCGCGCTCGACGGGTACCGGGCCTCGGTCGCCGAAGCGGCCGACCGCCGGCTCGACGCCGCCCGCGGCCGCCGCGCCTTCGCCGCGGGCCTGGACGAGGTCTGGGGCGCGGTCCGGGACGAGCGGGCCGGGCTGGTCGTCGTCGAGGAGCACTTCCAGCGCACCGTACGCGTCACCGACGACCACCTCCAGCCGGTCGACCCGGCCCGCGCCGACGACCCCGCGGTCCGCGAGGACATCGTCGACGAGTTGGTCGAACGCGCCCTGGACGGCGGTGCGGAGGCGGTCTTCGTCCCCGACGGCTCCCTCGCCGACCACGGCGGGGTCGCCGCCGAGCTGCGCTACTGAAGTCCGCCGCCCCGGCCGCGGCAGGGTGACGACCCGCCACGGCCGGGGCGGCTCGCGCGCGCTCAGGCGGCGGTGCCCGCCGCGGCCGCGTCCAGGTGGGCCGTCAGGGCGTCGAGTTCCGCGCGGAGGGCGGCGATGCGTTCCAGCGGCAGGCCCGTGGCGGCCGTGATACCGCGCGGGACGGCGAGGGCGCGTGCGCGCAGGGCGGTGCCCGAGGGGGTGGGCCGGACCGTCACCGAGCGCTCGTCGTGGACGTTGCGGCGGCGCTCGACGTGGCCCGCCGCCTCCAGGCGTTTCAGCAGGGGCGAGAGGGTGCCCGATTCGAGGCGCAGATGTTCGCCGATGCGCTTCACGGGCAGTTCGCCGTGCTCCCAGAGGACCAGCATCACCAGGTACTGGGGGTAGGTCAGCCCCAGGTCCTTCAGGACCGTGCGGTACACGCCGTCGAAGGCACGAGCCGCCGCGTGCAGGGAGAAACAGACCTGGCGGTCCAGGCGCAGGAACTCCTCGTCCGGTACCCGGGCCGGCGCGTGGTCCGGTGCGTGGTCCGGTGCGTCGCGCTCGTTCATGCCTTCCAGATTAGCAAGGTGTGCGCGATTTAGTTGCGCACAACTTAATCGTGTGCTTTGGTTGTGCCCGACATACCGACGACACCCACGACGAGGGACGGACTCATGGACGCGCTGTACACCGCTGTCGCCACCGCCAACGGGCGCGAGGGCCGCGCCGTCAGCTCCGACGGTCGTATCGACCTGCCGCTGGCCTTCCCCGCGGCGCTCGGCGGCAACGGCGAGGGCACCAACCCCGAGCAGCTCTTCGCCGCCGGCTACGCCGCGTGCTTCGCCAGCGCGCTGGGCGCGATCGGCCGCCAGGAGAAGATCGACGTCAAGGACGCCTCCGTCACCGCCGAGGTCTCCATCGGAAAGGACCTCAGCGACGGCGGCTTCGGGCTCTCCGTGATCATGCGCGTCGAACTGCCCGACCACCTCCAGGGCGAGGCCGGCCGGGACCTGCTGGAGAAGACCCACGCCTACTGCCCGTACTCCAAGGCGACCCGGGGCAACCTGCCGGTCGAGCTCGTCATCGAGTGACGCGGGACCGCGGCGCCCTCCCGGGACCGCTGCGGGGCGGGCGTGGCACACGGGGGCGTGCCCTCGCCCCCGTGTGCCCGTCGGCGCGACCGCGGACCCCGGCGGGGCGTCGGACCCCGGCCGGCGAGGTGCCACCCGGGCGGAGTCCCGGCGGCACCTCACTGGAGTTCGCTGAAGCGCTCGGTCGCCCGGGTGCGTCCGGCGGCGATGATGGCGTCGTCCGCCTCCACGACGGTCTCGGGGGTGGCGTAGGTGAAGCCCTTGCCGGGGCGCTTGATGGCGACGCCGGTGATGTCGTGGCGGGTGCGCACGGACAGTCCGGACTTCCATCGCAGAACAATGCGGAGTCGATGCAGGTGCCGTCGTTGCACGTTACGACGCCGTCTGGGCGTTCCTCTCACCCGGCGGTGGCAGGGGGCCGCAGGTGGCCTAACCGATGACGACGTCCGCGGAGCGCGGATGTCGTAGATGGCGCCGGGCAGGGCTGGTGAGGCCCTGCAACGACGGCTCGATCAACGACCGCAGTTCGTCCGGCACGATGCACGGACGAGAGTTCCGCTTCCCCACGAACCGAGCAACGAGCGTCCAAGCCGACAGTCACACCATCAGCGACTTCTGTTAGGACCTCTTAGGGCGGCGGAGCCGTCAGAGAGGCCGCCAGGGGCAGGCGGGCCAGCGCGAACACACCCACCACCACCGCCGCGACACCAAGCAGCTGGGGCACCAGCCACCACCCGGAGCGGACCTGCTCCTCGTAGAGGACGATGCCCAGGGTCAGGCTCACGGCGGCGTCGCCGAGGGTGATCGCCGGCTGGGAGGCGACCAGCGGCCCCGACTGGAGGGCGTTCTCCAGCAGGAACAGGGCCGCCCCGCCGGTGACGGCGAAGGCGTAGGTCTGCCAGGCCGTCAGGAAGGCCCCGATCCCGTGGTCGTCGAGGGTGTGCATCGCGGACTTCATGAGCGCGGCGGTCAGCGCGTACGCGATCGCGGTGGACGCGCCGAGGCAGGCCGCCCGGGCCCGGCCCTCGGACCGCCGGAGCGCGGCCCCCACCAGGACGGCGACGACCCCCGCGCACACGGCCAGCGCGAGCACCCAGCGGTCGAGCGGCACGCTGGTCCGGTTGCCGCTCGGCGCGGCGGCCCACAGCGCGGTGCCCAGCCCGACGACCACGCACCCGACGGCCGCCCACCCGGCGGGCGGGAGCCGGCCGTGGAGCAGCAGGGCGGCGATGACCAGGGCGAGCGGCAGTTCGAGCACGAACAGGGGCTGGACGACGGTCAGCGGGCCGGTCGCCAGCGCCACCGCCTGGCAGACGGCCGCGCCGATCACCGCCGCCATCCCGGCGAGCCAGACCGGGTGCTTCAGCAGGTCGAGCATCAGCCCGGCGCGGAGCTTGTCCGACCGTGGCACCTCCAGCGCGGCCTTGCGCTGGAGGACCGTCGCCAGCGCGTTGCTGGCCGCGGCTCCGACGGCGAAGAGGACCGGGAGGAGTAGGTGCACGGGAGCGGGCCTCCGGAAGCAGCGGTGCAGGACGGCGGGCGGCGGGCAACGGGCGGCGGACGGCGGGCAACGGGCGGCAGACAACGGGCAACGGTGGGCGGGCGGGAGTTCCGGCGGACGCTCACGGCGCGCGGTCAGCGGCCGAGGAGGTGTCCTACGAGGTGTCGGCGCCCTGCCCCGGGACGGCCGGTCGCGGCCCGGGGCCCCCCGGCCCGGGCGCCTCCTGCCCCTCCGGCGGCTCGCGCAGCGCCTGCCGCACCGCCCAGAGGACCGCGACCAGCGGCACCGCCGCCACCGCGCCGATCACCCCGGCCGCCACCGCACCGCCGATCACGGCCAGCGCGACCACGATCGGGTGCAGCCGGACCGCCCAGCTCATGACCAGCGGGTGCAGCAGATGGCCCTCGATCTGCCCGATCACCACGATCAGCGCCACCACGATCCCCGCCACCAGCGGCCCCTTGGACGCCAGGGCGACGACGGCCGCCACGGCGAGGGCGACCGGCGAGCCGATCAGGGGGACGAACGCGGCGAAGAACTCCAGCAGGGCCAGGGGCAGCGCGAGCGGCACCCCGAGCAGGGTGAGGGCGATACCGACCAGGACGGCGTTGGTCGCGGCGACCAGCAGCACCCCGTGGGTGTAGCCGGTGAAGGTGCGCCAGGCCGCGCGCCCCGCGGTCATCGTCCGGGGCCGGGCGGCGGGCGGCAGCTGGGCGCAGAACCAGGCCCACTGCCGTTCCCCGGAGTGCATGAAGAACACCGAGCAGAAGAGGGCGAGCGCGAGCACCGTGACCACCTCGACCAGCCGGTCCGCGCCGCTGAGCGCAGTGCTGAGGACGGTGGAGCGGTGCTCGGAGATCAGATGGCCGATCCGGGACTGGATGTCGGTGAGGGCGTCCGGGTTCAGCCGGAACGGTGGCTCCTCCAGCCAGCGTTCGATGCGGTCGATCCCGGTGCGGAACTCGCGCATCAGGGTGGTCCGCTCACTGGCGACCGCCTCGCCGACGAGGGCGAGGATGCCGAGGACGAGCAGGATGCCGCCGACGAGCGTCACCCCGACGGCGAGCGGGCGGGGCACGGCGCGGGCGAGCAGTCCGGCGACGGGCCGCAGGACGGCGGCGATCACCAGGCCCAGGAAGACCGCGACACCGAGCTTGTGGAAGCGGCCGAGGAGGGAGAACGCCCCGAAGACGAGGACGGCCACCACCAGGACCCGCCAGGCGTAGGCGGCGGCCAGGCGCAAGCCCATGGGGACGCGGGAGCCGGCGTCCCCGTAGGGCGGGGGCGGGGGCGGCGGGGAAGGCCGGGGGCCGGGTGGGGTGGACATCCTCTTGCCCGTACCACCGGGCGCGTCCGCGGCCACGCGCCCGGCGGGGGAATCGCCCGAAGGCACGGCCCGGACTCAGCCGACCGGCCCGCGCGGGGGGCTGCGGGCGGGATCGGCGGGCCGGGGCCGGTCAGGAGGAAGGGCACACCGGGGCCGGCGGCGGATGTCCGGGGCGCCGGTGCCGCTGTTGCCGGTGCCGCTTCGGAGGCGGCGGCGGACCGGAACCCGGCGGGCCGCTTCGGAGGGGCGGCGGCGGACCGTGGCCCGGCGGGCCCCGGCTCAGCTCTGGCCGGTCTTCGCGGGCGTCGCCTCGCTGGGACGGACGATGACGAAGCCCTCGCCCTCCAGCTTCAACTGGACCGCCTCGCCCGAGCCGCCGCGGATCATCGAACCGACCGACTGCGAGCGGTGCAGCGAGGTGTGCAGGGTGGCGCTCCAGCCGACCACGGCGTCGGTGTCCACGAACACCGGCTGCCCGGGGCCCACCGGGATGACGATGGGCGTGCCCTCGCAGATCACCGCCAGCTTCCCCTGCCCGGTGAAGACACTGTTGAACAGGCCGCCGCCCGCCATTCCGGCGCCCTTGACCATCTTTATCTCGTAGGCGAGCGAGGCGTCGAAGCACAGGACGTTGCGGCCGTTGACGGTGAGCGCGTCGCCCGGGTCGAGCTCCACGATGAAGCAGTTGGCCGCCTCGTGCGCGAACCACGCCTCGCCCTGGCCGCGCACGGCCATCAGCGGCAGGCCCTCGCCGGTGACGGCCCGCTTGAGCATGCCGCCGATGCCCTGGCCCTTGCGCTCGAACTGCAGGTTGCCGCGGAAAGCGATCATCGAGCCCTGGCGCGCGTGCATCTCGCCGTTGACCGCGTACTTGACCGACTTGGCGTTCTGGAGGGTCATGCCGGGGGCCGTCGCCTGCTCGGCCATGTGCTCGGAGTTGAACAGATCGCTTCTCATGCCGGGCATCCTCACCCGGAGCGCGCCGTTCGCACAACGCCCGCGCCGGGGGCCGTCCTTCCCGGCTCCCGTGCCGTCCTTCCCGGCTCCGGGGCGGCCGGGACCGGCTGGCAGACTGGGCGGGTGAGCAGCGAGAACCCTCCGGAGACGCCCGCCCCCGCGACTGCCCCCGGCACAGCCCCGGTACCTCCGGCGCCCGGTCCCGACAGCCCGTTCCGGCACGGGAGCGTCCGGCGCGACGAGGCCCCGCAGTATGTGCTGCCGCTCGTCGTCCGCGTCGAGAAGGCCGCGCCTCCCGCCCGTACGGACGCGCTGGAGACGGCGGCCCGCGCGGTGCTGGAGATCCTCGGCGACGAGCGCTCGCACGGCGACGGCGAGTGGGCCGGGGCGATGCGGGCCTGGCAGGACGCGCGCATCCGCAAGGTGGTGCGGCGGGCGCGCGGCGCGGAGTGGCGGCGGGCGAGCGCCCTGCCCGGCATCACGGTGACGGGCGGCGCGGGCGAGCGGGCCGCCGAGGTACGGGTGTTCCCGCCCGTCCCGCTCGACGGCTGGCCCAAGGAGCTGGTGAAGCTCCAGGTCTCGGGCACCGAACTGGACGACCCGGAGCAGCCCGCCGCGCCGAAGGCGGGTGCGCCGGTGCTCTGGCTGAGCCCCGCGGTGACCATGTCGGCGGGCAAGGCGATGGCGCAGGCGGGCCACGGCGCCCAGCTCGCCTGGTGGGAACTGACCGACGCGGGGCGGGAGGCGTGGCGTTCGACCGGGTACCGGCTGTCGGTGCGCACGGCGGATACGGCACACTGGCGCGCACTCACGGGCAGCGGGCTGCCGGTGGTGCGCGATGCCGGCTTCACGGAAATCGCGCCGGGAAGCACGACGGTGGTGGCCGACCACCCGGCCCTCAGGGGCGCGGACCCGCGGTAGCGGTCCGGCCCGGCGGGCCGGACGCCGCCGACCGCGACGTGATCCCGGTCGCACTTCTCCCGAGGCCTGAACACTCCCGCACCGCGCCGCGTACTCCACTGCACCGCCGAGTAGTTCGACCGGCTGGGATCGACCGGCCGGGGGCCGGCGGACCCGGCCGGTCGGCGACCGGCGCAGGTCTGCCGTGTCACGTATCGGCTCTGGAGGCACTTTGTTGCGGCGCATCAACGGGACAGTTCTCATCATCGCGGCCCTGGTCGTCACGGCCGGCGCCCTGGCGTTCCCCGTATGGTCGTACGCCGACCGGTCCGGGACCGGCCAGGCGAATCTGAACGCCTCCACCGTGGCGACCCAGTGGGGGCCGCTCTCCGCCACCGACCGGGACTTCCTGGTCAAGGTCCGGCTCGCCGGGCTGTGGGAGCTGCCCGCCGGGCAGCAGGCGCTGGAGCGCGCGCCCAGCCAGGCGATCAAGGATGCGGGCGACCACCTCATCGTGGGCCACGCCGACCTCGACCGGCGGGCCCGGGACACGGCGGCGAAGCTCGGCGTGGAACTGCCGAACCAGCCGACCGAGCAGCAGCAGGGCTGGCTGCGGGAGATGTCGGCGGCGAGCGGCAAGGAGTACGAGTACAAGTTCGCGAACCTGCTGCGCAACGCGCACGGAAAAGTGTTCTCGCTGATCGCACAGGTCCGGCACACCACCCGGAACACGCTGATACGGCAGCTCGCCTCGGACGCCAACCAGACCGTGCTGGACCACATCACGATGCTGGAGGCGACCGGGATGGTGGACTTCGACGCCATCGCCAACGAGGCCGCGGGCGGCGCGACCGCCAGCCCGACCGGTCCGCCGCCGCCGAACGGGAACCTGCCGCCGTCGCCGCAGCCGGTGGACCCGCCGGCGGACCTGGAACTCACCTCGGAGCCCTCACCCGCACCTCCGGGCACGGTCAACACCAACCGGCCGGAGCCGGGCGAGTCACCGGCGGGGTGACGCGGGCGGTACGGAGGTGACGGGTCCGGCGGTCGCCGGACCCGTCATCCGTTTCCGAAACCTCAAATGTTGCTCTGAACGTCCTCTTCTGCGGGTTCACGGCCGTCCCGCAGGGCCATGACACCCCTGCGCACCGCGGACCGCGGAGGCCGGCAGGAGGGGGACATCGTGGAACTCGGCATCGGTATCGGCTGGCGGCCGGAGATCGCGGGGGCGGTCGAGTCGCTGGACGGCCTCGACTGGGTCGAGGCCGTCGCGGAGAACGTCTGCCCCGGCCATCTGCCCGACTCCCTGGAACGGCTGCGCGCCCGGGGTGTCCGGATCGTCCCGCACGGCGTCTCCCTCGGCCTCGGCGGCGCGGACCGCCCGTCGCCGGAGCGGCTCGCCGCCCTCGCGGAACGGGCCGAGGCGCTGGGCTCGCCGCTGGTCACCGAGCACATCGCGTTCGTCCGGGCGGGCGGCGCGCTGACGGCGTCCCCGGCGCTGGAGGCCGGCCATCTGCTGCCCGTCCCCCGCACCCGGGACGCGCTGGCGGTCCTCTGCGAGAACATCCGCATCGCGCAGGACTCACTGCCGGTGCCACTGGCGGTGGAGAACATCGCGGCCCTGCTCTCCTGGCCGGACGAGGAACTGACCGAGGGCCAGTTCCTCGCGGAGCTGGTCGAGCGGACGGGGGTGCGCCTGCTGATCGACGTGGCCAACCTCCACACCAACCACGTCAACCGCGGCGAGGACCCGGCGGCGGCGCTGGACGCCCTCCCCCTGGAGGCCATCGCCTACGTCCATGTCGCGGGCGGCGTCGAACGCGACGGCCTCTGGCACGACACCCACGCCCACCCGGTCCCGCCCCAGGTGCTCGCCATCCTCACCGACCTCCGCTCCCGGATCGCCCCACCGGGCGTCCTCCTCGAACGCGACGACGACTTCCCGCCCGCGGCGGCGCTGGCGGCGGAACTCGCCACCATCCGGACCACCCTGACGCGGGCGGCGGCGCCCGACACCACGCCGGCCCGCACGGCCGCGCCGGGCGCGCCGGGCGCGCCGGGACACCCGGGCGGCCCGCCGCCGACCGGTGCCGGACGTGCACCGGGCGCCGGACACCGCGACGCCACCGGGGACGGCAAGATGCTCGCCACCAGCGACCAGGCCGCCGCCGACACCCAAGGCCGACCGGCGGCCGGACCTGCACCGGGCGCCGGACACCGCGACCCCGCCCAGGCCGGCAAGAGGCTCGCCACCAGCGACCAGGCCGCCGACGCGCAGGGCCGACCGGCGGCCGGGGCCGGCACCGACCAGGGTGACGGGCCCACTGCGCCCGTCACCGCGGCGCCGGCAGGCGGCGGACGCCCCCACGCCCGGCAGGCAGCCACGGCAGGTCGTGCCGACGGGGGGCCGGACGGCGCGTCGGGCGCTCTCGGCGAAGCGTCGGCCGAGACCGCCACCGGGGGCCCGGCCGGTGCCGGACAGGCGACAGGCCACGCCCCGGACGCGCCCGGGGCACCGGGCGGCGACCCTGCGCCCGGTGGGGCCGACGGGCGGCCGGGCCGGGCCGGGCTGCCGCCCGGGGCACGGGAGCGGGTGGGGATCGCGCAGGCCGCGTTGCTGTCCGCGCTGGTCGCGGGGACGCCCGCGCCCGCCGGGTTCGACCGGGCCCGGTTGCGGGTGCAGAGCCGGGCGCTGGCGGCCAAGCGGGCGGACGTCGTCGCCAAGGTGGCCCCGGAGCTGCCCGGGATTCTCGGAGACGGCTACCGGCCCGCGTTCCTCGCGTACGCCAGGGCCCGCCCGTTGCGGGCCGGGTACCGGCGGGACGCGCTGGACTTCGCGGAGCACCTGCTGGCCGCCGGGCGCCCGGAGAACCCCGCCGCGCGGCGGCGGCTCACGCTGTGGTGGCAGGACCGGGCCGCGCCCGAACCCCCCGGGCGGGCGACCCGGATCGTCCGCGCCGCCCGGGCCGTGCTCACGGGCGTGGGGAGATGACCGCCATGAACGGAATCGCACTCGCCGTCTGGCTCGTCGTCGGCCTCTCCTCCGCGCTGCTGGTCGCCCGGGTGACCGCCGCCCTGCGCGGGCCGCGGGCCGACGGGAACGGGGTCCACGGCGTCTACGAGGCCGCGTTCCTGAGCGGCGGCCCGGCCCGCACCGCCGACGCCGCGATCGCCGCCCTGCAGGCGGACGGCCGGATCGCGGTCGGCGGGCCGGGGATCGTCACCGTGCTGCGTCCCGTCGCCCACGACCCCGTGGAGCGTTCCGTGTTCGACGCGCCGGTCGCCGGTCCGAGCGGCGCGCTGGGCGTCCTGCGCACCGCCGTCATGCGCGGTCCCGCCGTGCAGGAGGTCGGTGACGGCCTCGCGGCCCGCGGGCTGCTGCATCCGCCCGGCTCGCACCGCGCGCTCGTGGCGTGGGGCACGACCCAGGGCATCCTGTGCGTACTCGCCACGCCGGTGTCGTTCCTGCTGACGGTCGTGGCCCTGTTCGCCGACGAACCGGCGCTGGACGGCTGGCCGTTCTTCGTCCTCGTCCTGCCGGTCCTGGTGGCGGGCACCGTGATCGGCTTCTCGGGGGCCGCGCGGGTGCGCCGCCGGGTCTCCCGGTCCGGGCGGCAGGCGCTCGCCGCGTACCGGGCGGCCGCCGAGCACACCGTGCCGGGCGCCGCCGGGCTCGTCGCGCTGCACGGGGTGCGGTCCCTGCCGGACCCGGTGTTCGCGGCCCAGTTGACGGCGGCGGCCCGGCAGGGGGTGCCGTCCCCGGCCGGGACCGCGCCGGCCGCCGCGTTCGCGTACGGCGCCGGGACGCCGTATCCCGAGCCCGTGTGGTGCGGCGGACCGGGCGGGCCGGAGACCGGCTGGGACTCCGGGCCGGGCTCCGGGGGTTCGGGGTGCGGCGGGTCCTCCGGCGGCTGCGGGGGCTCATCCTCCGGTTCCGGCTGCGGCGGCTCCTCGGGGTCGAGCTGTGGCGGCGGCTCCTCCGGATCGAGCTGCGGAGGCAGCTCCGGCTGAGAGGGGACGCGCCCCACGCCCGGCACGCCGGGCGTGGGGCGGCGGCGAAACGTCCGAATCCTGGGATTCCGGTGGCGCCCCGCTCCCCCGTCGCGTAGACATCGCCCATGCTCTGGCTCGCTCTCCTCGCCCTGGCATGGGCGGCCTCCGCCGTCAGCTGCCTGCGCCTGTGCCTGGCCGCCGCCGACGCCCCGCGTCTGCCCGGCGCGGACGAGGATGCCGGGCGGCCGGGCGCGCCCGGCCGGCTGACGCTCCCCGAGGCCGCGTTCCTGGCCGGCGGCCCGCACCGGGTCACCACGCTGGCCCTGGTGTCGATGCACCGGGAGGGACGGCTGCTGCTCGCGCACACCGGATGGACGACGGTCGTGGACCCGGAGGGCGGCGACGATCTCGAACGCTCCGTCATCGGCGCGGCCGGCCCCGGCGGTCAGGAGCGGACGGCGGCGGTCCGGGACGCGGTGGCGGGCGGCGCGGCCGTACGGCGGCTGGGCGACCGGCTGGTGGCCCAGGGGCTCGCGGTCCCCGAGAGTGCCCGCTCGGCCGTCCGGTCCGCGCTCCGCGCGGTGCGCGCGGCCGGGGTGCTCACGGTCGCACTGGCGGCGGGCGCGGTGCTGTCGCTGCCCGCGGGCGTGGCGGCGGGCCCGGTGGCGGCCTGGTTCGCGCTGCCGCTGCTGCTGACGCTGGGCGCTCTGGCGGCGGCCCGCTTCGAGGTGCACGCGTACACGGGCTGGGCGTCGCCGCTCGGCGCGGGCCGGCTGACCGCCCTGGTCGCCCGCGCGGCCGCGGCCGACGACGGGACGGACGCGGACGGGGGCCGCGCCCGGCTCACGGCGCTGGCGGTGTTCGGCGTCGGGGCGATCGAGGACCCCCAGTTGCGTACGGCCCTCGACGGGACGGGCGCTCCCCCGCTGCCCGACCCGCGCTGACCCGGACCGCCGCGCGGGGCCCGGACCGCCGCGCGGGGCCCGGACCGCCGCGCGGGGCCCGGACCGCCGCGCGGGGCCCGGACCGCCGCGCGGGGCCCGGGCCGGCGCCGGGCCCCGGCCCGGGACCCGCAAGCCACCGAGCCGCGAGCCCCCGCCGCGGCTCACAAGCCCCCCGACGCCCCGCGCCGGGCCCGGCTCACACACTCCGCCGCACCGGCCCGGGCCCGGAACCCGCGAGCCCCCCGCCGCACCGCCCCGGTCCCGCGCCCGCCTCACGTCGCCGGGCGGCTGTCCTTGCCGTCCAGCCACAGCGTGTCCGACGCGTCCCGGTGCGACCCCGTCGAACCGACGTGCTTCGCGTCGATCACCGGGCCCTTCTTGATCACGTGCACGATCGCCATCCCGTGCCCGCGCCCGAGGCCGTGCTCCTCCTTCAGCCACTGAAGGATGGTGCCCGCTTTCACCGCCGGGTCGTCGTAGCCGCGAGCCTTCGCCCGGTCCACGAGCTGACGCGGCGTCAGTCCGGTCCGGGTCTCGGCGGCGTCGAGGTAGGCCTGGAAGGACATGTCCCCTGCTTTCTCCGTGCGCGGCTGCACCCGCGCGATGCGTGACGGTCGTCGCAAGGAAGACGCCGGACGCCCCCGGAACTCATCGGCGCACGGCACGTCAATCCCGCGCGCCCCGCCCGACACGCGCCGCCGACACGCACGGCGGTGCTTTACATGCTCATATGCCCTGCCAAAGATCCTTCTGTCCTCGTGGCCCCAGTCCCCACCGCCCCACGGGCCGCCGCGCGCACGAAGGGAACGCGATGAGAGCTGCTGTGACGTTCGGGACCCTGGCCGGTCTCGGTTCCTTGGTCCTCACGGCCGTGGCCGCCCCCGGCGCCACCGCCCGGCCCGCCGGCGCGGACGCCGGCCGGGAAGCGCGCCACGTTGGCCCCGAGGCACGCGGCACCGCCCTCGCCGCCGCGCGCGCCTCGGCGGCGGGCATCGACTTCGGCGCCTGCCCCGCCTCCGAGGGCCTCTCGGCGGAGGTCCGGTGCGGCACGGTCGAGGTCCCCCTCGACTACGCGGACCCGGACGGGACCCGCATCCGGCTGACCGTCAGCCGCGTCCCGGCGACCGGCGAGGCGTCCGAACGCCAGGGCGCGCTGGTCTACAACCCGGGCGGCCCCGGCGCCTCCGGCATGTACTTCCCGATGGCCGCCCGGCTGCCCGAGTGGCGGCGGATCTCCCGGGCCTACGACCTCGTCGGCTACGCGCCCCGGGGCGTGGGCCGTTCCGCGCCCCTGTCCTGCCAGGACCCGGCCGACTTCCTCAGGGCACCCACCTTTGCGCCGACGCACCCCTCCCCCGCGTACAAGCGGGAGCGGATCGCTCAGGCCCGGGCGTACGCCCGGGGCTGCGCGCGCAGCACGGGCCCGGCGCTGCGGCACTACACCTCCCTCAACAACGCCCGGGACCTCGATGTCCTGCGGGCCGCCCTCGGCGAGGAGCGCCTGACCTTCATGGGCGCCTCCTACGGCACCTACTTCGGCGCCCTGTACGCGACGCTCTTCCCCTCGCACGTGCGCCGGATGGTCTTCGACTCGGCCGTGGACCCCGACCCGCGCCGCATCTGGTACCGCAACAACCTCGGCCAGTCCCTGGCGTTCGAGACCCGCTGGGCCGACTTCCGTACCTGGGTGGCGAAGCACGACGCCGTCTACAAGCTGGGCGACACGCCGGGCGCGGTGGCGCACTCCTACGAGCAGGCGCGCGCCCGGCTCGCGCTGGAGCCGGCGGGCGGCACCGTGGGGCCGGGCCAGCTGCACTCCGCGTTCCTCGCGGCGGCCTACTACGACGGGTCCTGGCCCCGGCTGGCGCACGTCCTCGCGCGCTATCTCCAGGGCGACGCCAAGCCCCTGGTGGAGCGGGCCGCACCCGACCCGGAGTCGGCGAAGGAGGCGGAGAACGGCAACGCGGTCTACACGGCCGTGGAGTGCAACGACGCGCCCTGGCCGGAGGACTTCGCGGTCTGGGACCGGGACAACACCCGGCTCGCGCGCATCGCGCCGTTCGAGACGTGGGACAACGCCTGGATGAACCTGCCGTGCGCCTACTGGCCGGCGCCCCGGCAGCGTCCGCTGGACGTGGGCACCGCGCGCGGGGAGCTGCCGCCGGTGCTGATCCTGGCGGCGGAACGGGACGCGGCCACCCCCTACGCGGGGGCGCGCGAACTCCAGCGGCGGCTGAAGGGGTCCGTGCTGGTCACCGAGAAGGACGCCGGCACACACGGGATCGGCGGCGGCGAGAACGCCTGCGTCAACCGGTATCTGGAGGAGTACCTGGTGGACGGCGGGACACCGGTGCGGCGCGCGTCGTGCGCGCCGCACCCGGAGCCGGACCCGGTGTCGCTGGACCGGCGGGCGGCGGAGCCTGAGCTGCCGCCCGTCGTCTGATCTTCCGGGTCGGGGGTGCGCGGGCACCCCGAGGGGCGGGAGGCACGCCGGCTGCGTGCCCCCGCCCTCACATTTCGGGGGCGGGCCGTCAGGCCAGGCCCGCCACCAGGTCCGCCACGCTCTTGCGGCGGCCGGTGTAGAAGGGGACCTCCTCGCGGACGTGCATCCGCGCCTCGGAGGCCCGCAGGTGGCGCATCAGGTCGACGATGCGGTACAGCTCGTCCGCCTCGAAGGCGAGGATCCACTCGTAGTCGCCCAGCGAGAAGGAGGCGACCGTGTTGGCGCGCACGTCCGGGTAGCCGCGGGCCATCTTCCCGTGGTCCGCGAGCATCCGGCGGCGGTCCTCGTCGGGCAGCAGGTACCAGTCGTACGAGCGCACGAAGGGGTAGACCGAGACGTAGTCGCGCGCCTGCTCGTCGGCGAGGAACGCGGGGATGTGCGACTTGTTGAACTCGGCGGGCCGGTGCAGCGCCATGTTGGACCACACGGGCTCCAGGGCGCGGCCGAGCCGGGTGCGCCGGAAGCGGTTGTAGGCGTCCTGGAGTTCGTCCGCCGTCTCGGCGTGCCACCAGATCATGACGTCGGCGTCGGCGCGCAGGCCGGAGACGTCGTAGGTGCCGCGCACGGTGACGTCCTTGGCCGCGAGCTGGTCGAACAGCTCCTGGACCTCGTCGGCGAAACCGCCGCGGTCCTCGGGCAGCACGTCACGCAGCCGGAAGACGGACCACAGCGTGTACCGGATGACCTCGTTGAGGTCCTTGGCCTTCTTGCCTGCGTTCGGGATCTTTTCGGGCGCACTCATACGGCTATTCTCCCGTGCCCGTCCGGGTGCCCCGCGCCAGGGTCGGCGTGGCGAGGATCTCGTCCGCGGCGCGCCGTCCGCTGCCGGCGCAGGCGGGGATGCCGACGCCGTCGTAGGCCGCCCCGCACACCCGCAGGGTGCCGAGCGCGGCGACCTGCTCCCGGACCCGCGCGACCCGGTCCGGGTGGCCGACGGGGTACTGCGGCAGTCCGCCGGTCCACCGGGTGACCTCGGCGGCGACCGGGCGGGCGGTGAGGCCGACGGCCTCGCGGAGGTCGGCCAGGGAGAGGTCCACCAGCTCGGCGTCCTCCCGGTCGAGGGCCTTCTCCTCGCCGTGCCGGCCCAGCGAGGTGCGCAGCAGGAACAGGTCCGCGGAGCCCTCGTCGACCCAGCGCCACTTGTTGGAGGAGAAGGTGGACGCCTTGATGCTCCGCCCGTCCACGGGCGGTACGAGGAAGCCGCTGCCCGGCAGTTCGCCGAGGTCGGCGCGGCGGAAGGCGAAGGTGGCCAGCGCCATGGAGGCGTACTCGACGCGGCCGAGCTCGGCGGCGGCGGCCGGGGCCTCGGCGGCGAGCAGGGCGGCGGCGGACCAGGCGGGGGCGGCGAGGACCACGGCGTCGGCGGTGAGGGTCTCGCGGTCGGTGCGGATCGTCCAGCCGGTGGCGCCGGTGCCGGGCAGGGCGGTGCGTCTCAGGGCGAGGACGGGGGTGTCGGTGCGTACCACGCCCCCCTGGGCGCGCACCGCGTCGGCGACGGCGTCCGGCAGGGTGCCCATCCCGCCGGCGAGGCCGGTGAACACCGGGCCCGCGCCCTGCTGGGCTGCTCCGCGCGCCTGGACCTCGCGGACAGCGGCGAGGAGGGAGTCGCTGCGGCGCAGCGCCTCGTGGAGACCGGGCACGGCGGCCTTCATGGAGATCCGGTAGGCGTCGCCCGCGTACACACCCCCGAGCAGGGGCTCCACCAGGCGGTCGACGACCTCGCGGCCGAGGCGTTCGGCGACGTACGCGCCGATGGCCACGTCGTCCTCGACGGCGGCCGGGGGCAGCTCGGCCTCCCGCGCGATCCGGGCCAGCCCCTCCTCGGAGAGCAGCCCGGCGAGGGCGTCGGCGGTGCCGGGGACGCCCATGACGTGGCCCTTGGGCAGCGGGCGCAGCGCGCCGCGGGTCCAGACGGCGGAGACGGCGACGGCGGGCGGCTGGAGCCGGTCCCCGAGACCGGCCGCGCGGGCCAGCTCGATGCCCTCGGGGCGGCGGGCGAGCATGGACTCGGCGCCCAGGTCGACCGGCACCCCGGCGACCTCCCCGGCGAGCAGCTTCCCGCCGAGCCGGGCAGTGGCCTCCAGCAGGGTGACGCGCACCCCGGCGCCGGCCAGCCGGTGGGCGGCGGCGAGCCCGGCGACACCGCCTCCGACGACGACGGCGTGCGGGGCGTCGGCGACCGGGTGGCCGGGGGCCTCCGGGCGGGCGGGGGTGCGGGGGCCGGCGTTCTCGGGACCAGCGTTCATGGCGCCAACTCTCTCAAATCCGGACGACGGCCCCGGACTCGGGCCCGGTGCCCGCCGCCGGGCCCCGGGTGGCCCCGCACACGGACGAGTCCCGACCGTGACCCCTTCGAGACCGGGAAAGGGCAACTCCGCCGGGGTCGGCCGCGTCGAACCGGCAAGCGCCCGCACATTCACGACCTGGGGGGTCTTTCATGCGTGCACGACGCACGGCGGCGGTACTGCTCCTGTCCGCCGCACTTGCTCTCACCGGCTGCGGCGCCGGTGACGCGTCCGGCTCGGGGGCCGGCGAGAAGCCCGCGCGCTCCGACGCCGGGGCGGCCCGGCAGAGCGCCGCGCCCGGATACGCGGCCGAGGACCATGCCGCGACCGGGGACGAGGGGAAGAACGCGGAGCGGGACGAGGCCGCGAGGAACCCGGCGGACGCGGCGGCCGGCCACCACGTCGTCCGCACCGCCTCGCTCAGCGTGGCCGTGCAGGACGCCGCGAAGGCCCTCGCCGGGGCCCGCGCGGCGGCCGAGCGGGCGGGCGGGCACGTGGAGAACGAGAGCACCGAGCGCCTCGACGACGCGACGACCACCTCCCGCGTGGTGCTCCGGGTGCCGCAGCGGGAGTACGACACGGTGCTGGCCGAACTCTCCGGCGCCGGGAAGCTGCTGTCCCGGGAGGCGAACGCGAAGGACGTCACGGACCAGGTGGTGGACGTCGAGAGCCGGATCGCCACCCAGCGGGCGAGCGTGGCCCGGGTGCGGGAGCTGATGGACCGTGCGGAGAAGCTGTCCGACGTGGTCACCCTGGAGGGCGAGCTGAGCAACCGCCAGGCGGAGCTGGAGTCGCTGCTCGCCACGCAGGCGTCGCTGAAGGACCGGACGTCGCTGGCCACCATCACGCTGGAGCTGACCGAGCACCGGGAGGAGAAGGCGGCCCGGGACGAGGACCCGGGCTTCCTGGACGCCCTGGGCGGCGGCTGGGACGCGCTGGTGGCGGTGGCGCGGTGGACCGCGGTGGCGGTCGGCGCGGTCCTGCCGTTCGCGGCGGTCGCGGCGCTGCTGTACGCGGTCTGGCGGCTGCTGGGGCACCGCCGCGGCGCCCGCGCGGAGACGGAGCCGGCGGCCCCCGCGTCCCCGGCTGCCCGGGCCTCCGTCCCGCTCCCCTCCGCCCCGCCCGTCCGCGAGGACGGCACCGTCCGCGAGGGCGGCAAGGACTGAACCGCCCCCGCCCCGTAGCGTGTTCCCCATGACGACGGAACGGCTGGTGGTCGTGGGAGGCGATGCGGCGGGAATGTCCGCCGCATCGCAGGCGCGCAGGCAGAAGGGCCCGGAGGAGCTGGAGATCGTCGCGTTCGAACGCGGCCACTTCAGCTCGTACTCGGCGTGCGGCATCCCGTACTGGGTCGCCGGCGACGTCGGCACGCGCGAGGAGCTGATCGCCCGCACCCCCGAGGAGCACCGGGCCCGCGACATCGACCTGCGGATGCGCACCGAGGTGACACGGATCGACGTGCCGGGGCGCCGGGTGCGCTCGCGCGACCTGGAGAGCGGCGCGGAGTCCTGGACCGGCTGGGACAAGCTGGTGATCGCCACCGGCGCCCGGCCGGTGCGCCCGCCGATCCCCGGCATCGACGCCCCCGGGGTGCACGGCGTGCAGACCCTGGACGACGGTCAGGCCCTGCTGGACCGGCTGGCCGCCACCGGCGGCCGCCGCGCGGTGGTGGTCGGCGCCGGGTACATCGGCGTCGAGATGGCCGAGGCCCTGCTGCGGCACGGCTACGAGGTGACCGTGGTCAACCGCGGCGAGCAGCCCATGGCGACCCTGGACCCGGACATGGGCCGCCTGGTGCGCGAGGCGATGACCGGTATGGGCATCACGGTCGTCACGGACACCGCGGTGACCGCGATCCGCACGGGCGACGACGGTGCCGTGCGCGCGGTCGTCACGGACGGCGCGGAGTACCCGGCGGACGTCGTGGTCCTCGGCATCGGCGTGGAACCGGAGACCGCGCTGGCCCGGGCCGCGGGGCTGCCCCTCGGCGAGCACGGCGGTCTGCTGACCGACCTGGCGATGCGGGTGCGCGGCCACGAGGACGTCTGGGCGGGCGGTGACTGCGTGGAGGTGCTGGACCTGGTCTCCGGCCGCGAACGCCACATCCCCCTCGGCACCCACGCCAACAAGCACGGCCAGATCATCGGCGCCAACGCGGGCGGCGGCTACGGCACCTTCCCGGGCGTCGTCGGCACGGCCGTCAGCAAGGTGTGCGACCTGGAGATCGCGCGCACCGGCCTGCGGGAGAAGGACGCCCGCGCGGTGGGACTGCGCTACGTCACGGCGGTCGTCGAGTCCACCAGCCGCGCGGGCTACTTCCCCGGCGCGGCGACGATGACGGTCAAGATGACCGCCGAGCGGCGCACGGGCCGACTGCTCGGCGTCCAGATCGTCGGCCGCGAGGGCGCGGCGAAGCGGGTGGACGTGGCGGCGGTGGCGCTTACCGCGGGGATGACGGTCGAGCAGATGACCGCGCTCGACCTCGGCTACGCGCCGCCGTTCTCCCCGGTGTGGGACCCGGTCCTGGTCGCGGCCCGCAAGGCGTCGGCGGCCGTCCGGGCGGCGGGGGCGTAGTCCTCTCACCCGGACGGCGTTCTCTCCCCCGGATGGCCGGGGACCGGGCGGGCGTCCACAATGGATCTGCACTCGGGGCCCTTCGCACGAAACGGGGCGCTGCCATGCACCTCGCGTACGACTATCCGCTGCTGGGCGTCATGTGGACGACCATGTGGCTGTTCCTGTGGATCCTGTGGTTCTTCCTGCTGTTCAGGATCGTGGTCGACATCTTCCGCGACGACAGCATGAGCGGCTGGGGGAAGGCCGGCTGGCTGGTCTTCGTCATCGTCCTGCCGTTCCTCGGCGTGCTGGTGTACGTGCTGGCCCGGGGCAAGGACATGGGCAGGCGCGAACGGGAGCACGCGCGGGAGCAGCAGCAGGCCGTGGAGGACTACATCCGCAAGACGGCCGGGGAGGACGCGGCCAGGGGTCCGAGCAAGGCCGAGCAGCTGGCGAAGCTCTCCGAGGTCAGGGCGCGGGGCGACCTCACGGAGGAGGAGTTCCAGCGCGCCAAGGAGCTGATCCTGCGCTGAGGGCCGCCGGGTGACGGGCGGCGCGGGTCCGCGCCGCCCGTCACCCCGTCGGCGGCCCGTCAGCGGGCGGTCTGCTCGTGGACGTCGGCGACCAGCCGGGTCAGCGCGTCCGGGTCGGTCGTCGGGAGCACCCCGTGGCCCAGGTTGAAGATGTGGCCCTCCAGACCGGCGGCCGCGTCCAGCACCTCGCGGGTCTTGGCGCGCACGGCCTCGGGCGTCGAGAAGAGAACCGCCGGGTCCAGGTTCCCCTGGAGCGCCTTGCCGGGGCCGACCCGGCGGGCCGCCTCGTCGAGCGGGACGCGCCAGTCCGCGCCGACCACGTCCGCGCCCGCCTCGCCCATGAGGCCCAGGAGTTCGCCGGTGCCGACGCCGAAGTGGATGCGGGGGACGCCGTAGTGGGCGACCGCGTCGAAGACCTTGGCGGAGGCGGGCATCACCGAGCGCCGGTAGTCGGCGGGGGCGAGGGCCCCGACCCAGGAGTCGAAGAGCTGCACCGCGGAGGCGCCGGCCTCGATCTGGACCTTCAGGAAGGCGGAGGTGATCTCCGCGAGGCGGTCCAGCAGATCGGCCCACAGCTCCGGGTCGCCGTACATCAGGGCCTTGGTGTGCTCGTGGTTGCGGGAGGGCCCGCCCTCGACGAGGTAGCTCGCGAGGGTGAACGGGGCGCCCGCGAAGCCGATCAGCGGGGTGGCTCCCAGCTCGCCGGTGAGCATGCCGATGGCCTCGGTGACGTAGTGGACGTCCTCGGGGGTCAGGTCGCGCAGCCGGGCCAGGTCGGCACGGGTGCGGACCGGCTCGGCGACGACCGGGCCGACGCCGGGCTTGATGTCGAGGTCGATGCCGATGGCCTTGAGGGGGACCACGATGTCGCTGAAGTAGATCGCCGCGTCCACCTTGTGCCGCCGCACGGGCTGGAGGGTGATCTCGGTGACCAGCTCGGGCCGCATGCAGGACTCCAGCATGGGGATGCCCTCGCGCACCTTCAGGTACTCGGGCAGTGAGCGGCCCGCCTGGCGCATGAACCAGACCGGCGTGTGCGGCACGGGTTCACGGCGGCACGCCCTGAGAAACGCGGAGTCGTACGTCTTGCTCTGCTGGGCCCGGGGGCTGTCGTTGGCGCTCACGCCCAGAATCTTCGCACGGCCGCGGCAAGTGACCGCTCCGGGCCGGGTGTCCCTCCCTGCACGGAGCGTGCGTTCCGCCTACTCTTCCCCGCATGGCTGCGGCTCAGGGACATTTTTCCGATCATTCCAACGGCATCGAGGCGACGGATCGCACGGACGAGGAGACCGTGCCCCCCGCCTTCCGGAAGGCGGTCGAGGCACTGCGGACCGCGCGGCTGCGCCAGGAGATCGAGGTCGATCCCACCCGGCCGCCCCGGAAACTGGCCCCGCACGCGTACGCGCTGGAGGCGGCCGTGGTCGACGGCGAGGAGGACCTCGCGGACGGCAGACTGGTGCTCCTTCACGAGCCGGCCGGGCACGAGGCATGGCACGGAACGTTTCGTCTGGTCACCCTGGTGCGCGCGGAGCTGGAGCCGGAGATGGCGGCCGACCCGCTGCTGCCCGAGGTGTGCTGGTCCTGGCTGACGGGCGCCCTGGAGGCACGGGGCCTGGCGTACGGGGAGCCGAGCGGGACCGTCACCCGCGCGGGTTCTCACTATTTCGGTGGACTCTCCGACCGGCGTCCGGCGACCCAGATCGAGATCCGTGCCTCGTGGACGCCCCGGGAGGGCGCGGGCGGGGTCCCGGACACGGCGGCGCACCTGGCCGCCTGGTGTGATCTGCTCTGCCAGGTCGCCGGGCTGCCCCCGACGCCGTCCGGCACCTCGGACACGACGACCGGCGTGGTGACCCTGCCGCAGCGGCGGGGGCCCCAGCAGCGCTGAGACGGCGACGGACGCCGGCGCACGGCCCGGCCCCGGGTGCTCCAGGGGAGCCCCGGGGCCGAGCCATGTGCCGACAGCCGATCAGGCGTCCGAATTGTGCCGGTTATTCCTCACTAGATCGTGATCATTCCCTAAAGGAGGACGAGGTCCGTGCCGAAGAGGTCAGTGACCCAACTGCACGGTTCGCCCCGGCTTACTCCCCGAGCCGGCCCCGTCCCCGCACCTTTCCAGGAGGCCTGGTGTCCGTTCTTCTCGAGCAGCCCGCAAGCCTGGTCGCCTACCGCCCGAACAAGCCGACGGCCATGGTCGTCGTGGCCGACCCCCGCGTCCGTTCCACCGTCACCCGCCACCTGTGGGCGCTCGGGGTACGCGACGTGATCGAGGCGTCGTCCATCGCGGAGGCACGTCCCCGCGTCGGCAACCCGCGCGACATCTGCGTTGCCGACGTCCACCTGCCCGACGGTTCCGGGCTGACCCTGCTGTCCGAGACCCGCGCCGCGGGCTGGCCCAACGGCCTCGCGCTCTCCGCCGCCGACGACATCGGCGCGGTGCGCAACGCCCTCGCCGGGGGCGTCAAGGGCTACGTCGTGACCGGTACGCGCACCAACATCGGCCACCCCACCCGTCCCGGCGCCGCGCCCATCGGCGCCGCGGCCGGCCGGATGCACCGCCGCCCCCCGGGTACCCCGAGCCACCCGGGCGGCTACCGGGAGCTGTCCGGCCGCGAGGTGGAGGTCCTGCGCCTGGTGGCGGAGGGCCAGTCGAACAAGGCGATCGGCGTCTCGATGGGCCTGTCCGCCCTGACCGTCAAGAGCCACCTCGCCCGTATCGCGCGCAAGCTCGGCACCGGTGACCGTGCCGGGATGGTGGCCGTGGCGCTGCGCACCGGCATCATCCACTGACCGCGCCTCCCCCACGGCGGAGGACATACCGGAGCCCACCCGACCCACCGGCCGCCTCCCGCTCGCCGGCTCCCCACCGGCACGACGCCCGCCGACGGAACGTTCCGTCGGCGGGCGTGCCGTGTCCGGCGACCGCCGGGCAAGGCCCTCCCCGGCGCTGTTCCCGCAGTTCAGCGGCGCCCGGGAGACACGGGGCAGGTCGGACGCCCGTACGGGCGGATAGTCTTGACGCGTGACCGACGCCCAAAAGACCGCACCGCAGACCTCACTGCGAACCACCGGGGGCGGCCCCCCGGACGACGGCGTCCCGGGCGACGGGCTGCCGATCCCCCTGCTGGAGCCCCGCGAGGGCGTCCCGCCGGTCGTCGCCGACGCCGACGCCCTGGCCGAGGTGATCACCGCCTTCGCCGCCGGCACCGGACCCGTGGCGGTCGACGCCGAGCGCGCCTCCGGCTACCGCTACGGCCAGCGCGCCTATCTGGTGCAGCTGCGCCGGGAGGGCGCCGGGACCGCCCTGATCGACCCCGTCGGCTGCCCGGACCTGTCGGAACTCGGCGAGGCGCTGGCCGGCACCGAGTGGATCCTGCACGCCGCCACCCAGGACCTGCCCTGCCTGCGGGACATAGGCATGCGGCCCGGCCGGCTCTTCGACACCGAACTCGCCGGCCGGCTGGCGGGCTTCCCCCGGGTCGGACTCGGCGCGATGGTCGAGGGCGTCCTCGGCTACGCGCTGGAGAAGGGCCACTCCGCGGTCGACTGGTCGACCCGCCCGCTGCCCGAGCCGTGGCTGCGGTACGCCGCGCTGGACGTGGAGCTCCTCGTCGACCTGCGGGACGCGCTGGAGAAGGAGCTGGACCGGCAGGGCAAGCTGGAGTGGGCCCTCCAGGAGTTCGACGCGATCGCCTCCGCGCCCCCGGCCCCGCCCCGCAAGGACCCCTGGCGGCGCACCTCCGGCATGCACAAGGTGCGGCGGCGGCGCCAGATGGCGGTGGTCCGCGAACTCTGGACGGCCCGCGACCGGATCGCGCAGCGGCGGGACGTCTCGCCCGGCAAGGTCCTGGGCGACGCGGCGATCGTCGAGGCGGCCCTCGCCCTCCCCGCGAACGCGGACGCCCTCGGCGCGCTCCCCGGCTTCGGCAGCCGGGTCGGCCGCCGTCAGCTGGAGCAGTGGCAGGCAGCCGTCGACCGGGCCAAGGCCCTGCCCGACGCGCAGCTCCCCCAGCCCGGCCAGGCCGTGCAGGGACCCCCGCCGCCGCGTTCCTGGGCGGACAAGGACCCGGCCGCCGCGGCCCGGCTGTCCGCCGCGCGGGCGGCGGTCACCGCGCTGGCCGAGGAGCTGAACCTCCCCCAGGAGAACCTGATCACCCCGGACACGGTCCGCCGGGTGTGCTGGGAGCCGCCGTCGCCCCTGACCGAGGCCACCGTGTCCACCGCCCTGACCACCCTCGGCGCCCGCCCCTGGCAGATCGCCCTCACGGCCCCGGCCCTGACGACGGCCCTGGCGGCCGCCCCGGACGCGTAGGCGCGCCGGAGGCGCGGGCCGGACGGGGGTTCGCGCTCCGCGCGAGCGGGGCGCTCGTGCCGGGCCCGGCACGAGCGGGCGGGCGGGGCCACCCGACCGGCGGGCGGCCCCGCCGGGCACCCCGGAGCCCGGCCGGCACCGGGCCCCCGTCCCGCCGGGCCCGCGACCGCGTCCGCCACGCGCCCGCGCGGTTTCGACGGCCGCCCGGCCGGGGAACGGTTCCCGCGGCGCCCTCGCGTGTGACCTTCACCGCTCCCGCCCCAGGGGGTGGGCAGCCTGGTTACCCACAAGTAGCATGGGGCGAGCAAGCGCACGCTCAGGCGTGCGCGCCGCAGCAGTGCCACCCCGCACCCTGGAGGAGAGCCATCGTGCCTCGTACCGTCAGGGACGTCGTCTTCGTCGACGGCGTCCGCACCCCGTTCGGCAAGGCGGGCCCGAAGGGCATCTACCACGAGACCCGCGCCGACGATCTCGTCGTGAAGGCCATCCGGGAGCTGCTGCGCCGCAACCCGGCACTCGACCCCAAGAAGATCGACGAGGTCGCCATCGCCGCGACCACGCAGATCGGCGACCAGGGCCTGACCCTGGGCCGCACCGCCGGCATCCTCGCGGGCCTCCCGCAGTCCGTGCCCGGCTACTCCATCGACCGGATGTGCGCCGGCGCGCTCACCGCCGTCACCTCGGTCGCCGGCTCCGTCGCCTTCGGCGCGTACGACGCCGTCATCGCGGGCGGTGTCGAGCACATGGGCCGCCACCCGATGGGCGAGGGCGTCGCCCCCAACCCGCGCTTCGTCAGCGAGAAGCTGGTCGACGAGTCCGCGCTGTTCATGGGCATGACCGCGGAGAACCTGCACGACCGCTACCCGCACATCACCAAGCAGCGCGCCGACGAGTACGCCGTGCGCTCGCAGGAGAAGGCGGCCAAGGCATACGCCAACGGCAAGATCCAGCAGGACCTGGTGCCGGTCTCGGTGCGCCGCACCAACCCGGAGGCCGGTGAGACCGGCTGGGGCCTGGTCACCGCCGACGAGCCGATGCGCCCGGGCACCACCCTGGAGTCCCTGGCCGGCCTGAAGACGCCGTTCCGGGTCCACGGCCGGGTCACCGCGGGCAACGCCGCCGGTCTCAACGACGGCGCCACCGCCTCGATCATCGCCTCCGAGGAGTTCGCCCGCGAGAACGGTCTCCCGGTCAAGATGCGCCTGGTCTCATACGCCTTCGCCGGCGTCGAGCCCGAGGTCATGGGCTACGGCCCGATCCCGGCGACCGAGAAGGCCCTCGCCAAGGCGGGCCTGTCGATCGAGGACATCAACCTCTTCGAGATCAACGAGGCGTTCGCCGTCCAGGTCCTCGCCTTCCTCGACCACTACGGCATCGCCGACGACGACGCGCGCGTCAACCAGTACGGCGGCGCCATCGCCTTCGGCCACCCGCTGGCCTCCTCCGGTGTGCGGCTGATGACCCAGCTCGCCCGCCAGTTCGAGGAGCAGCCCGAGGTCCGCTACGGCCTCACCACCATGTGCGTCGGCTTCGGCATGGGCGCCACGGTGATCTGGGAGAACCCGCACCACAAGGACGCCGGAGGCGACAAGTGACCACCACCACCGAGCTGCTGAAGGGCGCGGCCGAGCTGTTCCCGGACGAGGTCGTCACCCAGGCGCACGTACGCCACCTCGACCTCCCCGCCGGGGCCGGGCGCTTCGCGCTCATCACCCTGGACAACGGCCTGGACCACACCAAGCCGACCACCTTCGGCCCGCAGTCGCTGGCGAACCTCGACGCGGCGATCGACCAGGTCGCCCAGGAGGCCGCCGAGGGCACGATCGTCGCCGCCGGCATCACCGGCAAGCCGTTCATCTTCGCGGTGGGCGCCGACCTCAAGGGCGTCGAGCTGCTGAAGCGCCACGAGGACGCGCTCGCCATCGGCAAGGGCGGCCACGACGTCTTCAAGCGCCTCGCGGGCCTGGGCGTGCCGACGTTCGCGTACTACAACGGCGCGGCCATGGGCGGCGGTGTCGAGGTCGGTCTGCACTGCACCTACCGCACCGTCTCGCAGGCCATCCCGGCGTTCTCGCTGCCCGAGGTCTTCCTCGGCCTGGTCCCCGGCTGGGGCGGCTGCACCATCCTGCCGAACCTGATCGGCCCGGAGAAGGCCGTCTCGGTCGTCATCGAGAACTCGCTGAACCAGAACCGCCAGCTCAAGGGCAAGCAGGTCTTCGAGCTCGGCATCGCCGACGCGATCTTCGAGGGCGCGGACTTCCTGGAGCAGTCCCTGGTGTGGACGGCCGCCGTCCTCAAGGGCGAGATCGCCGTCGAGCGCCCCGAGATCGACCGCGGCGAGTCCTGGGACCAGGCCGTGGCCAAGGGCCGCTTCGTCGCCGACTCCAAGGTGCACGGCGCCGCCCCGGCCGCCTACCGGGCCCTCGACATCATCGAGGCCGCCAAGGACGGCGACCTCCAGAAGGGCTTCGACGCCGAGGACCGGGCCCTCGCGGACCTGATCATGGGCGGCGAACTGCGCAGCGGCATCTACGCGTTCAACCTGGTGCAGAAGCGCGGCAAGCGCCCGGCCGGCGCGCCGGACAAGTCGCTGGCCCGTCCGGTCACCAAGGTCGGCGTGGTCGGCGCCGGTCTGATGGCCTCCCAGCTCGCGCTGCTCTTCCTGCGCCGTCTGGAGGTGCCGGTGGTCCTCACCGACATCGACCAGGAGCGCGTGGACAAGGGTGTGGGCTACGTCCACGCCGAGATCGAGAAGCTGCTCGCCAAGGGCCGCGTCAACCAGGACAAGGCCAACCGCCTCAAGGCCCTGGTCACCGGTGTGCTCGACAAGGCCGAGGGCTTCGCGGACGCGGACTTCGTCATCGAGGCCGTGTTCGAGGAGATGTCCGTCAAGCAGAAGGTGTTCGCCGAGGTCGAGGCGGTCGCCCCGGCGCACGCGATCCTCGCGACCAACACCTCCTCGCTGTCGGTCTCCGAGATGGCGTCGAAGCTGAAGCACCCCGAGCGCGTGGTCGGCTTCCACTTCTTCAACCCGGTCGCGGTCCTGCCGCTGCTGGAGATCGTGCGCGGCGAGCAGACGGACGACGCCTCACTGGCGACGGCCTTCGGCGTGGCGAAGAAGCTGAAGAAGACCGCGGTCCTCACCAAGGACGCCCCGGCGTTCGTGGTGAACCGCATCCTGACCCGCTTCATGGGCGAGATCCAGAACGTCATCGACGAGGGCACCCCGGTGGCCACCGCCGAGAAGGCGATCGAGCCGCTCGGCCTGCCGATGTCGCCGCTGGTCCTGCTGGAGCTGGTCGGTCCGGCGATCGGTCTGCACGTCTCCGAGACGCTCAACCGCTCCTTCCCGGACCGCTTCACGGTCTCCCCGAACCTCAAGGCGGTCGTCGAGGCCGGCAAGCGAGGCTTCTACGTGTACGACAGCGGGAAGCCGGAGCTGGACCCGGAGGTCGCCGCGCTGCTGAAGCAGGGCGACAGCGTCCTGACGGAGGAGCAGGTCCGCGCACGCGTCCTGGACGCGGTGGCGCAGGAGATCGGCCTGATGCTGGAGGAGGGTGTCGTCGCCGAGGCGCAGGACATCGACCTCTGCCTGATCACCGGTGCGGGCTGGCCCTTCCACCTGGGCGGCATCACGCCGTACCTGGACCGCGAGGGTGTCTCCGAGCGGGTGAACGGCAAGCGGTTCCTGGCGCCGGGCGTCGCGAGCGTCCCCGCGTAGGTCCCTGACGGGACGGTACCGGGGAGACGGGCCGCGCGGATTCCTTCCGCGCGGCCCGTCCGCGTGCCCGGCCGCGTGCCCGGCCGCGTGCCCGGCCGCGTGCCCGGCGCGGGCGGCTTCGCGGGACGCGGCGCGGGGCCGAGACCGGCGGACGGGATATCCGCCCGTCCTCGGCCGCGCCCCCGGCCGGTGCCCGGGCGGAAGGGGAGACCCAGCCGCCAGGCCGGCGGCGCGTGGCGGGTCGGGCGCGGGCGCAGGACGGCGGACGGGACACCCGGGCGCCACCTCCCCGGGCCCCGGGCAGGTGCCCGGACGTCGGGAGTCCGCCCGCCACGGCCGCCCCCGGGCGGGTGGCGGGACGCCCACCCCGCCGCGGGCCGGCGGAGTCCGGGCCGGGCCTGCGGGCGGTTCCCGCGCCGGGCGGGTGGCGGCGGTCACGTCCGCGTCTCCGGGCGGCGGGACGCCCACCCACCGCAGGCCGGCGGAGTCCGGGCCGTGCCTGCGGGCGGCTCCCGCGCCGGGCGGGTGGCAGCGGCCACGTCCGCGTCTCCGGGCGGCGGGACGCCCACCCACCGCGGGCCCGCGGAGTCCGGGCCGGGCCTGCGGGCGGTTCCCGCGCCGGGCGGGTGGCGGCGGTCACGTCCGCGTCTCCGGGCGGCGGGACGCCCACCCGCCGCAGGCCCACCCGGCGCAGCCTGCGCGGCCGGTCAGGCGAGGGGCTTCCAGCGGCCCACCGCGAAGCCGCCCGCGTCCTTCTTCTGCCGGATGACCACGGGTTCCCCCGACGTACCGAGGGCCGTGCCCGCCAGGCCCTCCGCGCCGTGCGCCCGCAGGGCCAGCGCGAGACCGCCGACGCGGACGCCCGCGCGGGCGGGATCGGTCGGCGTCCACCATGCCCCGGCTTCCTCGTCCCCGGCCGGGTACGCGGCGAAGGCGACCTGCCCGTCCGGCGTCTCCTGCGCGAGGACCGTGCAGTCGTGGCCGTCGATCTCCACCGAGGCGAGCGCCAGCGGGCCCGGGCCGGCGGCGGGGAGCAACGGCCGTGCGTCCGGGCCGCGTTCGGGCGACCAGACCCGGATCGTGCCCTCCGCGTCCGTGAAGAACAGCCCCACCGCACCGGACGGCCCGGTCAGGGCGGTGAAAGCCCCCCGTTCCGCGCGTACGCCGAGTTCGCCGGCCCGTTCGAAGGCCGCGCCCGGCTTCTCCTGGGTGAAGCGGACGACCGCGTCCCCTTCGGCGGCGTACAGCTCGACGCGGCCCTCGCCGTCCACGGCCGCCGCCGGGGTGCCGCGCACGCCCTTGCCGCCGAGGTCCTGCCAGCCCGCCCAGCCGCCCTTGACCTTCTGGTTCCGGCAGCTCAGCCCGGTGCCGCCGTTGCGCAGGGCGACATAGAGGCGGCCCTCTCCGTCGACGGCGGTGACCGGGCGGCCGGTCTCCTTCGGGGCCTTGTTGGGGTGCCCGAGGGAGGTCCAGCCCAGCAGCGGACGGCCGGTCTGGAACTGGACGGCGTGCACCAGTTCGACCGTCTCGCCGCCGCGGACCCCGCGTACGCCCACCAGGTGGACATAGCCGTCGGCGCCCTGGGTGACCGCGAGCGGCGGCAGGAGCCCCGGGGCGGGCAACCGCTCCGGGCCGGGCGCGCCGGCGCCCCACCGGGTCCAGCGCAGCACCGCGTCGTCGCCGGGCGCCCAGGCCGTGAGGACGCCGTCCCTCCCCCGCGTCAGCCAGTCGCCCGTGAGCCGCGGCGGACTCTGCGCGTCCGCGTGGTCGGGCGTCGGAGCGGGCACGGCGGGCATGGGCCTTCCCTCACGTCGGGGAACGGGACGGTCGGAGCATCCTCGGGGCCCGGGCCGGTGCGCGCCGGACGCCCGCGATCATTGTCCCAGCCCCGCCGCCGCCCGGTCCCCCGGCCCCCGCACCACGGCCCGGTTCCCCGCCCCCCGCGCCACGGCCCGCCCGGCCCGGCCCGTTCCTGGGAAGCTGGTCCCATGGACACCAGCAGGAGCGACACCCTTCTCGTCGTGGACGCGGCCAACGTCGTCGGGTCGGTCCCGGACGGCTGGTGGCGCGACCGGCGCGGGGCGGCCGAGCGGCTGCGGGACTCCCTCGCGGCCGAGGGCGGCCAGTCGGCCGTCCCCGGCCCGGCGGAGGTGGTCCTGGTCGTCGAGGGCGCCGCCCGGGGCGTGGAGCCCGTACCCGGCGTGCAGGTGGTGTCCGCGCCCGGCAGCGGGGACGACCTGATCGCGGCCCTCGCCGCCGACGCGGGCCGCGCCGGGCGCCCCTGCGTGGTCGTCACCGCGGACCGGGGTCTGCGGGCGCGGGTCACGGCCGCCGGGGCGCGCTGCGCGGGCCCCCGCAGCGTCCGCCGCCGCCCCACAGCCGGCTGAGGCCGCCTCGGGGGCGGCGGACCGGCGGCTCAGAGGCGCTTGGCGCTGCGCAGGGTGGTGGCGTAGTAGCCGTTGCCGTCGAGGCGGGAGGTGCCGCCCTTGTCGCCGATGGTCGGGCCGTTCACTTCCTCCCGGCTGGACAGGAAGATCTTGTGCCCGTCGGTGTCGTGGCCCAGGTAGATGCCCACATGGTCCAGGCGCTGCTTGGTCCGCGCGTCCAGCTTGAAGAAGACCAGGTCGCCGGGCTGGAGGACGCCGAGGGCGGTCGGGCGGTCGCCCGGGCCGACTCCCTTGAGGGGCAGCACGTCCGCGCCGATGTCCGAGCGCGCCATGCCGTTGGCCGTGCGCGGCAGTCCGTCGCCCACCTTGTCGGAGGCGGCGAGCGGGTAGCGGGCCCGGTAACCCCACACCAGCCGCATGTAGCCGGAGCAGTCGACCGAGCGGGCGCGCCTGGTCTCGGGCTGGATGGTGGTGCCGTCGCGGAAGGTGTAGGGGATGCCGAGGTAGTCGTAGAAGTCCGACAGCTCCTCGCGCAGGTCGTTGCCCTCGCTGCCGTTCGGGTTGAGCGGGCCGAAGTTGGCGTCGCCCGCGTAGGCGAGGCCCTCGTCGTCCTTCTTGACCGGCGCGCCCTCGATGTACTGGAAGGCGGAGGCGAAGACGTCGTCCTCCTCGCTGCCGTAGAACTCCTTGAACCAGTCCTTGAACCACTTCTCCTTCTCGGCGCCCTCGCGCCAGGGCTCCGGCATCAGGCGGACCCAGTCCTCGGTCACCACACGGGACTTGGTGTTCGCGGGCTCGGTGAAGGTACGGCTCGGGCCCTTGAGGGTGGCGGTGCGGGCCTTGTCGGTGAAGGTGGCGAGCACCTGGCCCTGCTCGCCCCGCAGCACCGAGCGGTCCGGCTTGTTCAGCCGCTCCCAGGTCTGCTTCCCGCCCTGCTGGCCCTTGCTGGACTCCAGCTGGGGCGTGTCGGTCACGGCCTGCACCGCCGGTGCCTTGGCCTGCTCGTCCTTGCGCA
Organism: Streptomyces sp. CNT372; assembly: GCF_000377145.1. NCBI lineage: Bacteria > Bacillati > Actinomycetota > Actinomycetes > Kitasatosporales > Streptomycetaceae > Streptomyces > Streptomyces sp. CNT372. Next base: position 260,288 of record NZ_KB897781.1, read on the forward strand.
GTTCCACGGTGAGGTAGGCGCTGGAGGCGAGCAGCCCCAGCACCACGGCGGCGTGGACGACGGGGCGGGTCTTCTTCTTCGCCATGATGCGGCGGGCTCCGTTCCGGTGGTCGTTCGGTCGGGTGGGCGGCGGTGGTCGGGGGCGGCGGCCGGGACGGCGGCGGGGTCAGAGCACGGGCATGACGCCGAGCAGGATTCCGGCGGTGAGCACGACATAGGCCATGAGGGTCACCGAGCCGGTCGCCAGCAGCGTGGGGCCCTTGGGCTGGCGCACCAGCTGGTAGGCGATCAGGCCCGGGACGATGAAGCCGAGCGTCTGGTTGCTGTACATCAGCGGGAACTCCAGCGACAGCACGATCATCAGCGTCGCCTGGAGGGAGACGCCCGCGAGCACCACGGCGGCGAAGAGGCGCTTGCCGTAGAGGATCACGTAACGCTGCATCAGCAGGGTGACGACGTAGGTGAGCACGGTGACGCCGACCACCATCGCGGCGCGCTGGAGGTCCTCGACCAGGGTCAGCGCGAGCCAGCCCGGCGTGATCATGCCGCCCGGCGAGAGGTTGGTGGTCAGGTAGCAGACCAGGGAGAAGAGCAGTCCCAGAGCAATGCCGACGGCGGCGATCTCGGGGGTGAGGACGGTGGGAATCAACGCTGGTCTCCTGCGCCGTGCGGCCACTGGTGGGAGGTGTCTTCGGAGGAGCGGCCGGGTGGCACGCGGGGCTCGAACATGCCGCGGGACTGCGGCGGCCGGGCGGCGGACCGCCCCTGCTCCCCGTCGGCGGACCGGTGCGCACCGGGGTCCTGGGGAGCGGTGTCGTGCGGGGCCGGCTGGTGCTCGGCCGGCCGGCTCTGGGCCGGCGGGTGCTGGGCGTACGGCCCGGGCCCGTGGGGCGCGTGGGGTGCCTGGTGCGCCTGCGGCTCCTGGTGCGCGTAGGGCGCATACGCGTCCTGACGCGCGTGCCCGTGCGGCTCCTGCCGGGCGTGCGGCGCGTACGGGGCCTGGTGCCCGTGCGGGTCCTGGTGCGCGGTCGGGTCCTGGTGCGCGGTCGGGTCCTGGTGCGCGGTCGGGTCCTGGTGCGCGTGCGGCGCGTACGGGTCCTGGTGCCCGTGCGGGTGGGGCGCGTACCGCTCCTCGTACGCCGGCGAGTACGCCGCGTACGGGTCGATCCGGGGCGCGTAGAGCTGCATGGTCTCGGACGGGTCCTGCCGCTCCCGCGCGGCCCCCGCCGGCGGCGCCTCCGGCCGGTCCTGGTGCGCGTCCCGCGCGTCCTGCCCGTCCCGCTCCGCCGGCTCGGTGTCGTCCGCCGGCAGCTCCGCGAGGTGCTCCAGCAGCACTTCGCCCTGGCCGTGGATGTTGCCGATGGCCACGAGGGAGGAGTCGGGGCCGATCTGCTTCAGCAGCTCGGCCATGAACTCCTCCGGGTCGCGCCGGTCGCCGCCCAGGTCGACCGCGCGCGAGCGGTACTCCGCCGGGATGGCGTCGATCGCCGACTTGGCCGGGTGTCCGATGACGAAGACCTTCTCGGGGTCGAGGTCCGGGATGATCTCGCCCATCTGGCCGTTGCGCTCGACCCGGTCGGGGCGGCAGTTGATGACCACGTTCAGCGGGCGCTCGATCGCGCCGAGGTCGAGGAGCTGGTTGATGTTCATCAGCGTCGACTCGGGGTCGTTCGCGGCGAAGACGTTGGCGAAGCGGAGTCGCTTGCCGTCCTCGGTGCGGTAGCGCTCGACCGAGAGGACACCGGGGTCCGGCGGTGCGTCGTACATGCCCTGGAGGGCGGTCTCCCGCTCCACGCCGAGGAGTTCGGCCACGGTGAGGGCGATGGCGACGTTCTCCTTGAAGGTGAACCAGCTGAAGCCGCGCAGCTCCTCGTCGGTGACGGTCTCCGGGTCCGCGTAGATCAGCTTGCAGTCCCGGGCGTCGGCCTCCTCCTGGAGGATGTCGAAACGGTCCTTCTCGGCCGTGACGCAGATACCGCCCTCCGGCATGGACCGGCACAGCGAGCGGGCCACGTCGTCCAGCGTGGGGCCCATCTCGGCGAGGTGGTCCTCACGGACGTTGCACAGCACGCCGATCGTGGAGCGGATCAGCTTGGACTGGTTGATCTCCTGGAGCGCGGGCATGACCGCCATGCACTCGATCACCAGGGCCTGCGGGTTGTACGCCGCCGCCCTGCGCACGATGCCGATCTGCTCGACCACGTTGGCGATGCCGAACTTGCGGTAGACGGGCTCCTCGGTGGCGTCCGGGTGGATGAACCGGGCCGCCGTGCCCGTGGTCTTGGCGACCGTCACCAGGTCGCCGCCGCGCAGCGCGCCCGCGCACAGGCGGGTGATGGAGGACTTGCCGCGGATGCCGTTGACCAGGACCCGGCTCGGGATGTGCTCCAGGTTGGTGAAGTGGCGCCGCTGCTCGATCACGCCGGCGACCAGCAGCACGGCGCAGCACACCATCAGGACGGTGTAGAGGAAGAGCACGGGTCAGTTCCTTCCGGCGGGGTGGGACGCCGTGTCGCCGGACTTGCCGGCCTTCTCGGCCTTGCGCTGGCCGGCGGGCAGCTGCTGCCGGATCAGCTCCAGGCTGCGGACGACGGCGCCGACCTCGTCGTGGTGGCGCGGGTAGAGGACGGTGCGGCGGTCGCCGTCGGCGAGCGCCTCGGCCTGGTCGGCCAGGACCCGCAGCGGGCGGACGACGACGATGTAGAGCCAGCCGAGGCAGGCGGCCGCGGCGGTGGCGCCGAGGAGACCCGCGAGGACGGTCCGGTTCTGCAGGTCGTACTCGTCGATCGCGAGGCCGGAGGCGGACTGCCAGCTGACGACCGACCAGCCCAGGGACTTGGCGGTGCCGCCGCCGACGAAGGGGGCTGCCGCGGCGATCTGGATGTCCCCGCCGTCGCGGTAGAGGACACCGCTGGGCCGGGGGCTCATGCCGACCTTCTGGTTGGTGCCCTGGACCAGGGCGTCGAGGCGGTCGTTGGGCAGCTCCTGGAACGCCCGGTACCCGGTGTTGCCCGCGATCACCCGGCGCTCGGCGTCCACCACGCGGACCGTGCCGAGGCCCGGCCGCTTGAGGAGCGAGTTGAGGAAGTCGATGCGGAACTCACCGATCACGGCCGCGCCCTGGCGTCCGGGGATCTCGGCGGTGGCCACGACCACCGGCTCGTCGCTGTCCTCGTCGAGGATGCGGACGAGCTGGTCGGACGGCCCCTGGCCGCCGGGGCTGCGCGGGTCGGCGCCCGTCTCGGCGAGGACCTCGCCGTCGGCGTCGAGGACGTACAGCGACTCGTAGCGCAGGTGCTGGTTCCCGGTGCGTTCCAGGACCTCGGTCATGTCCTCGGGCCGGGTGCGGTCGCCGATGAGGGTGGCGACGGACACCAGGTCGGCGTGGCCCTCGTTGAGGGCGCGGCGCACCCGGTCGGTGAGGGTGTCGGTCCGCTCGCGCTGGTCGTTGACGACTTGCTGGGGCACCACGACGGAGTCGCCGGCGCGGTTGAGCAGCAGCAGGAGCGGGGCGCACCAGACGAGCAGCAGCACACCGGCCACGACGAGCAGGCTGCGCGCCCCGATGCGGCGGCGGCGCGCGGCCTCGGGCACGGGTTCGCCGAGCAGGCGCAGCCGCAGGCGTTCCAGGGCGTCGCCGATCCGGGCCGCCTCGCCCCGGCGGGGCACGGTCACGGGCCGGGTCAGATCGCCGCGGGTGAGCCGCCGGCTCTCCAGGAACAGCCGGAGCAGCGGCCGCTGGACGGTGCTGATGAGCAGGGCGACGGTGACGCCGCCGATCAGCAGCAGCGCCCCGGCGGCGGCGACGCCGAAGAAGGGGCTGTCGACGGCGGAGGACGACTCGGCGACCTCGACCATGGCGACGACGGTGAGGCCGAGCCCGGTGGCGACGGTGGTCTCGCCGGCCTCGGGGGCGGCGAGGGTGGCGTAGCCCGCGATGGAGCGGTCACCGGACTGGAGCCCGCCGACGAGGCTGCCGCTGACGCCCTTGAAGCCGCCGGAGCCGGGCTCCTTGGCCTTCAGCGGGTGTTCCTTGGCGCGTTCGGCGGCGGTGGCGGCGAACTGCTTGAGCTGCTTGCGGGAGTGGGCGATGACCTTGCGCTGGTAGTCGGAGACGACCTGTTCGGGCTCGGGGATGCCGTCCTGGCTGAGGACGTGGCCCTCCGGGTCGATCACGGCGATGGCCCGGAACTTGCCGAGGCTGATGCCGGGGAACTTCAGTCCGCTGGAGGCGACCAGGAGCTTCTGGGGCTCGCCCTTCCAGTTGAGCAGCCCGAAGGAGAGCATGCGCGTCTCGCCGTTGGGCAGTCTGACCATGCGGGGTGCGAGGCCCTGCTCGCCGCGGAGTGCCTCGCGGTCGATCGCGGTCAGGGGCACGTTCTCGCCGCGGGCGGCGAGCAGCTTTCCGGAGGAGATCTCGACGACGGCCGTGCCGAGCCACTTCTGGTACACGCTGCCGAGCTTGTCGAGGACGGCGTCGGCGGGCACCGGCTCACCGGCGTTGAACAGCTCGGTGGTGCGCGTCAGGTCGGTGACGCTCTCGTCGATGGAGGCGCGCATGGCGATCGCGCCGTCCTCGGCGAAGTGCTGCTGGGAGGTGAGCACGGCCTCGGGGACGCTGCGGTTGTCCACGCGTCCGAGGGAAAGGGCGGTGACGCCCGCCAGGGCGAGCAGCAGGACCGACAGCACGGCTATGGGCGGACGTATGCCGCCGAGCAGGGACATGTCTGCCCTTCGGCGGACTTTGTGCCGCCGCTTCGTGGGCGAAGCGGCCACGAGGGCTCCTCTCCGGGATGGGCTGCGTGGTGCGCGCCGGTGCGCGCGGTGGATGGCTGGACGAGGGGGCGGGGGCGTGTGTCGGCCCCGGCCCCAGGATGGGACCGTCCGACGGGCCGAAGGGTTGTGGGGGACCGGCGAATGTGATCAAGGCGACAGGTCCCCGCGCCGCGGGGGCGTCCGGGGCCGTGCGCCGGCCGGACCCTAGGGAAGCGGCTGGAGCGGCTCCAGTCCGTGGTCGGCGGCGCCCCGGTTGAGCATGGTCCCGGCGATGCGCTCGAAGGCGAGGCGGTAGCGGGAGCGCTGCTGGTCGCTCAGCTTGTCGGGGTCGCGCAGGGCGGTGGCGAGGTCGAGGAGGCGGTGGTCCTCGACGACCCCCTCGGGCAGGTTGCCGGACTCGTCCGGGTCCGGCGGGATGTCGACGAAGGTCGGCGCGAACTTGGCCCGCACGTCCCAGCCGCCGTCCCGTTCGGTGAACTCGAACCAGCCGATGGCGCCTTCCTCGGTCAGCCCGGTGGGCACGTCGTGCCGGGCGACGTGGTTGCCGAGGCCGTAGGCGATCCAGGTCCCGTCGACCTTCTCCATCGGCTGGACGACATGGGCGTGGTGGCCGACGACCAGGTCGATCCCGGTCTTCTCGGCGATCTGCCGGCCGAGGCGGAGCTGGGAGCGGTTGGGGTTGGACCAGTTCTCGCGGCCCCAGTGGATGCTGAGGATCACCACCTCCGCACCGGCCTCGCGGGCGGCCTTCTCGGCCGCCGTGATCCGGTCGAGGTCGGTCAGGTTGGCGGCCCAGGGCTTGTCCGCCGGCAGTTCGTTGCCGTTGAAGCCGAGGGTGTAGGCGAGCTGGGCGACCTTGACGCCCTTGACGTCCATGACCAGGGGCTTGGCGGCCTCGGCCGCGCTGCGGGCCGATCCGGTGTGCTTGAGGCCGGCCTTGTCGAGGGCGTCCAGGGTCCGGACGACTCCGGGGTAGCCGTGGTCCAGGGTGTGGTTCGAGGCGGTGGAGCAGGTGTCGTACCCGGCGTCCTTGACGGCGGTGGTGATCTGCGGCGGGACGAGGAAGGCGGGGAAGCTCTCGAAGGGCCCCTCCGGCTTGCCCACGACCGGCTCGAAGTGGCAGATGCCCAGGTCCGCCTTGCTGACGACGGGGGTGACTCCGGCCATCAGCGGTCCGAAGTCGAGGCCCGCGGTGCCCTTGCCGGTGCGCTTGGCGTCCTTGCGGGCCTGCTCGACGAGCTGGGGGTGGATGAGGATGTCCCCGGACGCCGCCACGGTGAAGTTGCGGGCGGAGGTCCCTGCCGCGGAGGACGTGTCGTCGTCGCCGGAGGGGCCGCAGGCGGAGAGGCCGGCGAGGAGCGCGAGCGCGGTAAGACCGGTCGTCACCGACCGGCGCGGGGCTGTTCTCTTCACCAAGATATCTTCGTACGACGATGACCATGAAGCGGACAAAAACAGTAACGATTGTGACAGGCGTGGTACTTGTCACACTTGTCTGCGTCGGCTTGTGGGCCGGCTTCGCGGCCCGTGAGGAGCCGTCCGGGCGCCCCGGGGGCGGTAGCGGCGGCAGCTCGGAAACGGGCCAGGGCCCCGGGTCCGGGCCGACGGACGGCGTCGACCTCTCCGACCGCGTGACCCGGTGGACCGCCGGCATGGACGAGGACACCGGCTACCGGCGGCCCGGCCGCGAGGACCGCACGGCGGTCGCCGCCGGGGTGGGCCTGCTGCTCGACGGCCGCCGTGAACAGGCGGCCGAGCGGCTCGCCGATGTCGACATGGAGATCCGCACGGTCGTCGACCGCGCGGACGGCCGCCGGTACGCGGAGGTCGCCGACCGCAGCGAGTCGGCCCGTTCCCCCCGGGGCTGGGGCCGGGTCTACGTCCCCCTGGACTCCCCCGCGCGCTGGGCGGTCCACGTGCCCCATCCGCGCGCCGACAGCGGGACCGAGAAGCTCGGGGTCGACGTGCTGCGCGGTGCGCCGGGCGGCGTCCTGGTCGTCGCGGGCGCCCATCGCGAGGCGGGCCGGGGCGACGCGGCGGACGTGGCCCACCGGCGGGACACCGTCTTCCACGCGGTCTGCGCGGAACTCTTCCGCCGGGGCCTGCCCGCCCTGCAACTGCACGGCTTCGCGCCCTCCTCCGTCCCGGACCACGACATGGTCGCCTCGACGGGCAGGGGCGACGAGGGCCGCGCCGACGGCCGGGTCCTCGCCGACGCCCTGCGCGAGCGGGACTTCACGGTGTGCCGGGCCTGGGTCCGCGACTGCCCGCTGGAGGGGCGGAGCAACGTCCAGGGCAGAGCCGCGGCGGCCGCCGGGACGCCCTTCCTGCACCTGGAACTCAGCCGTGCGGCACGCACCCGGGAGGACGAGGGACGCGCGGCGCTCGACGCGATCGCCGTGCTGACCGGCGAGTGGGCGGCCCGTCCACCCCGCGGCCCGCGGGACTGACACCTCCTACCGGGGGGCGTCCGCCGTCGGCGGTCCGGCGGGGCCGGACGGCCCCTGCGGGCCCGCCGACGCCTTGCCCAGCCGGCTGTGCCGGCGCCCGTACAGGAGGTAGACGACGACACCGAGCGCCATCCACACGGCGAAGCGGAACCAGGTCTCGCTGGGCAGGTTGAGCATCAGCCACACCGAGGCGGCGATCGACACGACCGGCAGCACCGGGACCCACGGGGTGCGGAAGGCCCGGGGCAGGTCGGGCCGCGTGCGCCGCAGGATGATCACGCCGAGCGCGACGACGACGAAGGCGAACAGGGTGCCGATGTTCACCAGGGCGGCCAGCTCGTTGATGCTGGTGAAGCCGGCGACGACGGCGATGACCACACCGAGCAGGATGGTCGGCCGGTACGGGGTTCCGAACTTCGGGTGGGTCACGGAGAAGAACCGGGGCAGCAGCCCGTCACGGCTCATCGCGAAGAACACCCGGGTCTGGCCGAGCAGCAGGATCATGCACACCGTCGTCAGACCGACCGCGGCCCCGAAGCTGATCACACCCGCGTAGAACGGATGGCCCACCGCCTTGAAGGCGTCCGCGAGTGGTGCGGTGACCGACAGTTCGCTGTAGTGCTGCATGCCCGTCACCACCAGGGAGACGGCCACGTAGAGCACCGTGCAGACGAACAGGGAGCCGAGGATGCCGCGGGGCATGTCGCGCTGCGGCAGCTTGGTCTCCTCGGCCGCGGTGGCCACCACGTCGAAGCCGATGAAGGCGAAGAAGACGATGGAGGCGGCCGTGAAGATGCCCATGATGCCGAAGTTGGTCGGCTCGTAGCCGAACATCAGCTGCACCAGGGGCGCGTCCCAGCCGGATCCGGAGGCCTGTCCCTCGGCCTCGGGGATGAACGGCGAGTAGTTGTCGGCCTTGATGAAGAACAGGCCCGCGACGATGACGATGAGGACCACGGTCACCTTGATCGCGACGACGAGGGCCGTGATGCGGGCGGAGAGCTTCATGCCGGCGACGAGGATGACGGTCAGCAGCAGGATCAGCAGGAAGGCCAGCAGGTCGAAGGTGCCGCCCGGCGCGTCCGGGCCCTCCAGCGCCGCGGGCAGGTGCCAGTCCGCGTTGTCCAGCAGTGACCGTACGTACCCCGACCAGCCGACCGCGACCACCGCCGTGCCGAGGGCGAACTCCAGTACCAGGTCCCAGCCGATGATCCAGGCGGGCAGCTCGCCGAGGGAGGCGTACGAGAAGGTGTACGCGGAACCGGCGACCGGCACGGTCGAGGCGAACTCGGCGTAGCACAGCGCCGCGAGGGCGCAGACGACACCGGCGACGACGAACGCGATGGCGGTCGCCGGGCCGGCGGTCTCCTTGGCGACGGCACCGGTGAGGACGAAGATGCCCGTCCCGATGATCACGCCCACACCGAAGACCGTGAGGTCCAGCGCCGAGAGGGACTTCTTGAGCCTGTGCTCCGGCTCTTCCGTGTCCCGGATCGACTGCTCGACCGATTTGGTCCGGAAGGCCCCTCTCCTGCCGCCCCCTGGGTCGGTACTCGTACTCACCGCTGCACCTCCGCGCTTGTCGTCCCCGCCATGATCGGGACGGTCGCCGGTCCGCGGAGCACCCAAGCGTCTTCGTTCGGCCGAATGGGCCGGTGGGACCACCCTTGCACGGTGGTCCCGCTGCCGGGGGCCGCATCTCGTCGACCCCGTCCGTCCATCCCGCCGACGGGCCCCTGGGGGCGAGGGGTGGGAAACGAGCCGGGGCGGGTGCGTCCGGACGGGTCATGTCCGGGCGCACCCGCCCCGGCGGGGTGGTGCGAGGAGGCTGCGCGCGCCCCGGGGTCAGTCGCGCACGGGCTCGACGGCGGCGCTGTCGACGCGCCCGTCGAGCGTGGAGACCAGACCGGTCACCTGACGGGCGATGTCCGGCGCGGTGAGCCCGATCTCCGCCATGACCTCCTTGCGGGAGGCGTGGTCCAGGAAGCGCGGCGGGATGCCGAAGTCGCGCAGCGGCACATCCACGGCCGCGTCGCGCAGGGACTGCGCGATCGCGGAACCGACGCCGCCGGCACGGCTGTTGTCCTCGACGGTGACGACGACGCGGTGCCGCGCGGCGAGCGGGGCGAGGGCCTCGTCGACCGGCTTGACCCAGCGCGGGTCGACCACGGTGGCCGAGATCCCCTGGGCGTCGAGCAGGTCCGCGATCTCCAGGCACATGGGCGCCAGCGCGCCCACCGAGACCAGGAGGACGTCCGGCCGGTCGCTGCCGGGGTGCCGCAGTACGTCCATCCCGCCCACGGTGCCCACGGCCTGGACCGCCGGGCCGACCGCGCCCTTGGAGAAGCGCACCACGGTCGGCGCGTCGTCCACCAGGACGGCCTCGCGCAGCTGGGCGCGGACCTGGTCGGCGTCGCGCGGGGCGGCGATCCGCAGGCCGGGGACGACCTGAAGGATCGACATGTCCCACATACCGTTGTGCGAGGCGCCGTCGGTGCCCGTGATACCGGCACGGTCCAGGACGAAGGTGACACCGCAGCGGTGCAGGGCCACGTCCATCAGGACCTGGTCGAAGGCGCGGTTGAGGAAGGTCGCGTAGACCGCGAAGACCGGGTGGAGTCCGCCGGTGGCGAGGCCGGCCGCGGAGACCGCGCCGTGCTGCTCGGCGATGCCCACGTCGAAGACCCGCTCGGGGAACTCCTTGGCGAACCGGTCCAGGCCGACGGGCTGGAGCATCGCCGCCGTGATGGCGACGAGGTCCTCGCGCTCCCGGCCGAGCTTGACCATCTCCTCGCCGAAGACGGAGGTCCAGTCGAGCCCGGAGGACGAGATCGGCAGACCGGTGTCGGGGTGGATCTTGCCGACGGCGTGGAAGCGGTCCGCCTCGTCCGCGAGGGCGGGCTGGTAGCCGCGGCCCTTCTCGGTGAGGCAGTGCACGATGACCGGGCCGCCGAAGCGCTTGGCGCGGGCGAGGGCGGACTCCAGGGCCTCGATGTCGTGGCCGTCGATCGGGCCGACGTACTTCAGGCCGAGGTCCTCGAACATGCCCTGGGGGGCGATGAAGTCCTTGAGGCCCTTCTTGGCGCCGTGCAGGGTCTCGTAGAGCGGCCTCCCGACGACGGGGGTCCGCTCCAGAATGTCCTTGCCGCGGGCGAGGAAGCGCTCGTAGCCGTCGGTGGTGCGCAGGGTGGCCAGGTGGTTGGCGAGGCCGCCGATGGTGGGCGCGTAGGAGCGCTCGTTGTCGTTGACGACGATCACCAGGGGGCGGTCCTTGGCGGCGGCGATGTTGTTCAGCGCCTCCCAGGCCATGCCGCCGGTGAGCGCGCCGTCACCGATGACGGCGACGACGTGGTCGTCCTTGCGGAGGATCTCGTTGGCCTTGGCGAGTCCGTCGGCCCAGCCGAGGACGGTGGAGGCGTGCGAGTTCTCGATGACGTCGTGGGCGGACTCTGCCTGCGAGGGGTAGCCGGAGAGGCCGCCCTTCATCTTGAGCTTCGAGAAGTCCTGGCGTCCGGTGAGCAGCTTGTGGACGTAGCTCTGGTGGCCGGTGTCCCACAGGACTTTGTCCCGGGGGGAGTCGAAGACACGGTGGAGCGCGATGGTCAGCTCCACGACGCCGAGGTTCGGCCCGAGGTGGCCGCCGGTCTTGGAGACGGCGTCGACCAGGAAGGTGCGGATCTCCGCGGCCAGGTGCTCCAGCTCCTCGGGGGCGAGCCGGTCCAGGTCGCGCGGACCCGTGATGCGGGACAGGAGTCCCGGCTCGTCGCCCGCCACCGCCCGGGTAGGACGCGCTTCGCGCGGCTGCGTCACTCTGCCTCCTTGCATTCGAGCTGATCGAGCTGATCGAGCGTGCCGATTGCCCGAGTCTAGTGTTCCGGCCGCGATCTTGGTCATCCGGACGTGCGTTCTGTGTCACGGCCGTGGCACGGAGACGGCGGTGACCGGGGCGGGGAGCGGCCCCGGCGCGCGACACGCGAAAGCCCGTGCCCGGCACCGTCGGGCGGTGCCGGGCACGGGGTGGCGCCGGGAGCGGTCAGGCGCGGCCCGCGGTCCTCTGCGTCTTGCGCGTGACGGAGTCGATCACGACGGTGGCGAGCAGCACCCCGCCGGTGATCATGTACACCACCGGTGTGGCGATGCCCTCCAGGGCGAGGCCGTACTGGATGGAGACGATCACCATGGCGCCGAGCAGGGCGTTCCAGGTGCGGCCCCGGCCGCCGAAGAGGCTGGTGCCGCCGATCACGGCGGCGGCGATGACGTTCATCAGCAGGTCGCCCGCGCCGGCGCTCTGGTTGGCGGCGGCGATCTTGGACGCCCAGAAGATGCCGCCGACGGCGGCGAAGAAGCCGGCGATCGCGAAGACGGAGATCCGTACGGCGGTGACGTTGATACCGGCACGGCGCGACGCCTCGACGCTGCCGCCCAGGGCGAAGACCTTCCGGCCGTAGGCGGTGCGGCGGAGCACGAAGTCCGTGATCAGCAGGACGGCCAGGAACAGCACCAGGGCGAGCGGCAGCCCCCGGTACTGGTTGAACATGAAGGCCGCCGCGAAGGCGATCACCGCGAGGACGGCGGTGCGCAGGACGATGTCGGAGAGCGGCCGGGAGGCGATGTTGACGGCCTCCCGGCGACGGTTGTCCAGGAAGGAGGTGAGGAAGAAGACGGCCACGGCGATCGCGGCGAGGCCGTAGGCGGCGGCGATGTCGCTGAAGTAGTACGTGGTGAGCTGTCCCACCACGCCGTCGCCGTCGAGGTTGATGGTGCCGGTCTCACCGAGCAGCTGGAGCATGAAGCCCAGCCAGAACAGCAGGCCCGCCAGGGTGACGGCGAAGGCGGGCGCCCCGAGCCGGGCGAAGAAGAAGCCGTGCAGGGCTCCGATGGCGGCGCCGGAGACCAGGGCCACCAGCAGCGCGAGCCACTCGTTCATCCCGTGGGTGACGCTGAGCACCGCCACGATCGCGCCCGAGACACCGCTGACCGAGCCGACGGAGAGGTCGATCTCGCCGAGCAGCAGCACGAAGATGATGCCGACGGCGATCATGCCCGTACCGACCATGGTGACGGCGATGTCGGTGAGGTTCTTCGCGGAGAGGAAGTTCGAGTTCAGGATCTGGAAGATCACCGCGATGACGACGAGGCCGACGACGACCGGGATCGAACCCAGGTCCCCGGCGTGCATCTTGCGCTTGAACTCGGAGACGTAGCCCTTGAGGCCCTGCTCGCGCACGAGGAGGCGGGGGTCGACGGCGGTGAGCGCGTCGTGGGCGGCCTCCGGGTTGCCGACCGGGGTGTCGGCGGTCGTGGCCTCACCCGTGGTCTTGTCGGGACTGGTCACTTCTGGACCTCCGCGTTGCGCGCCGCACGGCGGGTCACGGCGTTGTCCGTGGCGCCGGTGATGGCGGAGATGATCTCTTCCTGCGAGGTCGACTTGACCTCGAACACGCCGTTGTTCCGGCCGAGGCGCAGCACCGCGACCTTGTCGGCGACGGCCTTGACGTCGGCCATGTTGTGGCTGATGAGGATGACGGCGTGGCCGCGCTCGCGCAGCCGCTCCACCAGGTCGAGCACCTGTGCGGTCTGCTCGACGCCGAGGGCGGCGGTGGGCTCGTCGAGGATGACGAGCTTGGGCTCGCCGAGCATCGACCGGGCGATGGCGACGGTCTGGCGCTGACCGCCGGAGAGCGACGCGATCGGGATGCGGACGCTGGGGATGCGGATCGACAGCGTCTTCAGCAGTTCGAGGGCGCGGCGCTCCATCTCGACCTCGTCGAGCACCCCGCGCTTGCGGAGCTCGCGGCCGAGGTAGAGGTTGCCGACGACGTCGATGTTGTCGCAGAGCGCGAGGTCCTGGTAGACGGTCGCGATCCCCAGGTGCTGGGCGTCGTGCGGGCGGGTGATGGAGACCTTGCGGCCCTCCCACTCGATCGCGCCCTCGTCGATGGGATGCACGCCGGCGATCGTCTTGACCAGCGTGGACTTTCCGGCGCCGTTGTCGCCGACCAGGGCGACCACCTCACCGGCGTGGACCTCAAGCTCTACGTCGGTGAGCGCCTGGACGGCACCGAACCGCTTGGAGACCCCGCGCAACGCCAACACGGGCGTAGCGGACACGTGAACCATCTCCTTCGCCGCCTGACCGGCGGGGATGCCGCGCCGGGCAGGCGGCGCGGTGGCTGAGCAGAGTAGGGGGTGGACGGCGGCTGTGCCGCGCGAAACGTTCCTTCCGGTGCCCCGCCCCGCAGCGGGGGCTGAGGGCGGAGCGGGGCACCGGAAGGTTTCTGCGGGACGGTGTGGTCCCGGGCTGTGCGGAGCCTCCCGGCCGGGGTCCGAGGAGTTCCGCGAGCGGCCCCGGAACGCGGCGCGCGCGTCCCGAGCGTGCCGGCCGGAGCCGGCGGCCGGGCTACTTCAGGCCCAGCTCGTCGCACGCCGCCTTGAACTTCGGCGTGCAGATCTCCTGGGCGGTGTAGACGCCGTCCTTGATCACGGTGTCCTGGATGTTCTCCTTGGTCAGCGAGACGACCGGGACGAGCACCGACGGGACGCCCTTGGTGGTCGGGCTGTCGACCTTCTCCTTGGCGATGGAGTCGAGCGACTCGCCCTTGGCCAGCGCGACGGCCATCTCGGCCGCGGCGGCGGCCTCCGGCGCGTACGGCTTGTAGACGCTCATGAACTGCTCGCCCGCGACGATGCGCTGCACACCGGCGAGCTCCGCGTCCTGGCCGGTGACCGGCGGCAGCGGGGAGACGCCGGCGGCCTTGAGGGCGGTGATGATGCCGCCCGCCATGCCGTCGTTGGCGGAGTAGACCCCGACCAGCTTGTCCTTGCCGATGGCCGAGATCGCCGCCTCCATGTTGGCGTTGGCGTTCTCGGGCTTCCACTCCTTGGTGTCGTACTCCTTGCCGACGGTCACCTTGCCGTCCAGCTCGGCGTGCGCGCCCCTCTTGAACAGAGCGGCGTTCGGGTCGGTGATCGCTCCGTTCATCATCACGATCTGGCCGTCCCCGGCCTTGTCGCCGAGCGCCTCGACCAGCGCCTTGCCCTGGACCTTGCCGACCTCCTCGTTGTCGAAGGAGGTGTAGGCGTCGATCGGGCCCTCGGCGAGGCGGTCGAAGGCCACGACCGGAATGCCGGCGTCCTTCGCCTTCTTGACGCTGCCGGCGACCGCCTTCGCGTCCACCGCGTCCAGGATCAGTGCGTCGACCTTGTTGGTGATCATGGTGTCGACCTGCTGCGCCTGCAGCGTGGCGTCCTGCTTCGCGTTGGCGTAGACGACCTCGGCCTTGCCGTCGGTCAGCTCGCTGATCTTCTTCTCGATGAGCGGCTTGTCGAACTTCTCGTAGCGCGCGGTCTGGTTCTCCGGCAGGAGCAGACCGATCGTGAGGTCGTCGCCCTTCTTCGCGGAGGACTCCGAGGCGCTGTCGCCGGACTCCTTGGCGCTGCCACAGGCCGCGAGCGAGACGGCCATGGCCGAGGCGGCGACAGCTACGGCGGCACGACGCAGATGTGCGTTCACGATGTAAACCTCCCTGACGAGGCCGCGTCGCTGCGGCCGAGGTGGCTGGAAGTCAACTCGGCCCCGCCATCAGCGTCAAGGAGTAAATCCTTAACGAGATGACAACGGTGCCATTCGTTATCTAAGTGAAGGCGGGCACGGCGGTGTTCACGGCACCGTCCCCACCGTGCAGAAGCGTCGAATCGCCCATCTCGCTGAGCACCAGGGCCAGTGCGCCCAGCACCTCGGCACGCCCGCCCAGGGCCCCGGGGGCCACGGCGAGCTGCCGGGCGGCGCTGGGGATGGCGTACCGGGACACGGACTCCCTTATGGGCCCGAGCACCAGCTCGCCGGCCTCGGCCAGATCGCCGCCGAGCACCACCCGGCTCGGGTTGAGCAGGTTGCACAGGTTGGCCACGCCGCTGCCGATGTGGCGGCCGACGTCCGCGACCACGCGCCGGCAGCCGGGATCGCCCTCGCGGGCCAGCTGGACGACCCGTTCCATGGTGAGGTCCCCGCCGTAGCTGGGCTGGAGCAGCGGCAGCACATAGCGGGCCGCAGCGAAGGTCTCCAGGCAGCCGCGGTTGCCGCAGCGGCAGACCGGGCCGGACTCGTCGAGGGTGATGTGCCCGATCTCGCCGGCCGTGCCGCCGGGGCCGCGGTAGATCTGGCCGTCTATCACCAGGCCGGCGCCGACACCGCTGGCGACCTTGATGTAGGCCAGGTCCTTGGCGCCCCGGCCCGCCCCCCAGACCATCTCGCCGAGGGCGCCGAGGTTGGCGTCGTTGTCCACGTAGACGGGCACGCCGAGGCGGGCGGAGAGCTCCTCGCTGGGGTTGATGCCGGTCCAGCCCGGGAGGATGGCGGTCGAGCCCAGGGTGCCGGACTCCACGTCGATGGGTCCCGGGACGCCGAGGCCGACGCCGATGACCTTGTCCCGGCCGATGCCGGTGGTCTGAGCGAGCCGGTTGACCAGGGCCTCGGCCCGGCCGAAGCCCTGCGCGGACGAGGCGTCCACGTCCAGCGGCTCCGCCTCCTCCGCCAGCACCTGGTGGGCGAGGTTGCCGATGGCGACGCGCAGATGGGTGTGGCCGAAGTCGACGCCGATCACGATGCCCGCGTCACCGCTGAGCGAGACGCTGCGGGCCCGGCGGCCGCCCGCCGAGGTGGGCGTCACCTCGACCGTGCCGCCGTCCTTCAGCTCCCGCACGATGTTGGAGACCGTGGCCGCGGAGAGGCCGGTGGTTCTGGCGATCTCCGCCTGTGTCAGCGAACCCGCCATGCGCACCGCGCGCACGACACGCTCCAGGTTGGCCCGGTGCAGAGACGTCTGCGATCCCGGAGTCTCCATCGACTCATCCACTCCTGCCCCCGGCGGGCGGCGCGACGGCCGCCCCCGGCCGGGATCGCGCCATGGCTTCCCGGCTATCTCCAACTATTGAACTCTGAGTTCAACTCCCAGGGGGTTATTCCGTCAAGACCTTGAGCGGGCGCATCCTCCGATGAGCACAGCTCTGCGGCGGCCGACGAGTACGGGTCCCGGCGACGGGAACGGCCGGAAACGCGGCGCGCCCGTGCCGTCCGGTATCGGACCGGACGGCACGGGCGGCACTGGCGGCTGGGGCTCCGGGGCCCCGGGCCCCCGGCGGCAGGGGCTCCGGTGTCACGCGGCGGCTGGGGCTCCGGAGCCCCGGTGTCACTTCAGGGTGCCGGCCGTCAGACCGGACTGCACCTGGCGCTGGAAGGAGAGGTAGACCACGATCACCGGCAGCATCGCGATCGTCATACCGGCGAAGATCACCGGCAGATCGCCCTCGTACCCCTGCTGCTGGTTGAGGAGGACCAGTCCCTGGGTGAGGACCGATCGGTCCTTGTCGAAGCCGCTCTGCTGCTGCATCAGGGTCATCGGGAGGATGTACTGGTTCCACTGGCCCAGCACGTTGAAGATGCCGACGCTCAGCAGGCCCGGCTTCGCCATGGGGACCATCACCTGGAAGAAGATCCGGGTGTGCGAGGCGCCGTCGATGACCGCCGCCTCGTGTATGGCCGTCGGCAGCGTCCGGAAGAAGGCGTGCATGAAGAAGACGGTGAACGGCAGCGAGTAGGCGACGTAGACCAGGATCAGGCCCTGGTAGGTGTTGAGCATGCCGAGCATGTCGACCAGGAAGTACAGCGGCACGAGGCCGAGGTACACCGGGAACATCGCGCCGGCGACGAAGAAGTAGTAGAAGAAGCGGTTGCCGGGGAACTCGTAACGCGCCAGGACGTAGGCGGCCATCGCGCCCAGCAGCATGGTCAGCGGGATGGAGAAGGCCAGCACGATCAGGGTGTTGGCGAAGTAGTCGCCGATCCCCTTCTCCCAGGCCCGCCCGAAGGCGTCGAAGTTCCAGTTGGACGGCCAGGACCAGGCGCTGGAGCCGATCTCGCGGTCGGTCTTGAAGGAGCCGAGCAGCAGCCAGAACAGCGGCAGCACGATCATCACGGCCCACAGGATCAGGAAGCCGTGGGAGAAGACGTTGAGGACCCTGCCCTCGTTGTCGCGGCCGGCCGGACGGCGGGCCGGCCTGCCCGCGCTCTCGGGGTCCCGCTGGCCGGGCACCGCGTCGTCCTTGACGGCGCCGGGGATGATCCGGGTGTTGGACATGGCGTGGTTCCCCGCTCAGTATTCGATGCGCTCGCGGCGGCTGATCCGCAGCGTGACGAGGGACAGGATCAGCGTGAGGCCGAGGATCACCACGCCCATCGCGCAGGCGTAGCCGCTCTTCCCGAAGGAGAGGAAGTTACGCATCAGATAGGTCGCCATGACCTCGCTGTTGTGGTCCGGTCCGCCGCCGAAGCTGTTGCCGGGCGTCATCACGGAGATGAGCGCGAAGCAGTCCATGGCGAGGATCGCGAGATAGACCCAGGCGGTCTGCACGGTGTCCCACAGCAGGGGGAGGGTGACCTTGAAGAAGGACTGGGTGCGGCTCGCGCCGTCGAGGAGGGCGGCCTCGTAGATCTCCTTGGGGACCGACTGCATGGCGGCCGAGAAGAGGACGAGGTAGAAGCCGACGCCCCACCACAGGAGCACGAACGCGACGCACCACAGCACCAGGTCGGGTTCGTTGAGCCATTCGATCGGGCTGGACGGGTCGGAGAGCCCGAGCTTGACGAAGACGCCGTTGATCAGACCGGCGACGTCACCGCGGTAGATCGCCCGCCACAGGACGGCGAGGATCGCGATGGACAGGACGTGCGGGACGAAGAAGAGGATCTTGTAGAGCCCCGATCCCGCGACGCCCCGGATGCCTCCCGAGCCGCCCCGCCCGCCCACGTTCACCATGTAGGCGAAGAAGAGGGCGAGCAGGATGGTGGCGATCGGCAGGAAGATCAGGAGCAGGATGTTGTGCCACAGGGCCTTCAGGAACACCGAGTCGGCGAAGAGCGCGGTGTAGTTGTCGAAGCCGACGAAACTCATCTCCTGCGACTGGCCCTGCCAGTTCGTGAAGGAGTATCCGAAGGTCTGCATGTACGGCCAGATCATGAAGACCGCGTACAGCGCGACCGGCACGATCAGAAATCCGGTGACGAACCGGTACTTTCCCTGTTGCATGGCACCCTGCCCCTGGTTTCCCGGCTTCTGCTACGGACGCTTGTTGTTCTTGCTCGCCGGGTCCTTGGCCGCCTTGTCGACCGCCGCCTGTGCGCGCTTGAGCCATTCGTTGGGCTGAATGCGCTTGGCCATCAGCTCGGCGGAGGCGGTGCGGATGGACTCGTCCATCTCGCTGTACCAGTTGATGTAGAAGTAGTCGAAACGCTGGTCGACGGGACACGCCTCAACCGCCTCGATGGCGGACTTGGTGCCGGGGCGGAGTTCCACCGTGGTGTCGACGCCGTCCTGCACGATGGTGAGCGAGTTCGCCTCCTGGGCGAACTTCGTCGACCATTCCTTCGAGCACATCATGCGCAGGAATTCAAGACCGCCGGCCTTGTTCTTCGCCTTCTCCGGGACGATGAAGGGCTCGCCGGCGCCGGCGCGGATCGCCTCGAAGGGCAGCTTGCTGCCGGGCAGCAGCGGCATCGGCAGGAACTTCATGTCGAAGCCCTCGGGCGTCTGCTTGAGCTGCTCGTTCTCCAGCCATGAGCCGGAGGGGATGAAGACGGCCTTGCCCTCGTTCCAGGCGGTCTGGGACTCGATGTGGTCGAGGGAGTTGGTGCCGGGCATGAGCAGGCCCTTGTCGACGATCTCGTAGATCGCCTCGATCGACTGCTTGGCCGCGTCGCTGCCGACGAAGGCCTTCGGGTCGAGGTTGTCGATCGCCTTCATGGCGTCCAGACCACCGGTCTTGGCGATCAGGTCCATGATCATGACGTTGACGTAGTACGGGTGCTTGCCCTGGTGGGCGAGGCCGCCGATCTTCTGCTTCTTGGCGTCCTGCATGATCGCCAGGAAGTCGTCCCAGGTCTTCGGCACCTCCCAGCCCTTGTCCTGGAAGAGCTTGCCGGAGTACCAGAGTCCCCAGACCGTGTAGACGTAGTTCAGGGAGTGCATCTTGCCGCCGATGAAGCCCTTGTCGGCGGTGCCGGGGACGAGGATGTCCTTGACCTTCTTGGACGGGTCGTCCGGCGCGGGAGCCTCCAGCAGTTCGGTCAGGTCGGCGAGCTGCCCGTTCTTGTGCAGCACGTCGAGCTTGATCTGCTGGGCGCCGGAGTTGTCCACGACGTCCGGCGGGTTGCCCGCGTTGAAGCGCGGCTGGAGCTTGCCGGTGATCTCCTGGGTGCCCAGGTGGCTGATCTCCGGACCCCACTTGGCCTTGTAGAGCTTCTCCCACTCGATGGCGTACTGGTCGCCGAAGCCGCCCTTGAAGATGACGACGTCGAGGGTGCCGCCCTTGGCGACGCCGAAGGGGTTGTCCTTGGTCACCTCGCCCTTCTGCTTCTCCTGGTCGTCGCCGCTTCCGCTGCTCGCGCAGGCGGACAGGAAGCTCATGGTGGGCACGGCGATCAGACCGAGAGCGGCCGACCGCTTGATCAGATCACGCCGGCCGAAGCCCTCGCCGCCGTGCGTGTGGGTCGAGGTGGAGGTGGATCCCATGCTCAAGTCCTCGCCTTCTCCAGGACTCTGGCGGTGTACCGGTTCGCCCGCCTCGTACGCCTCAGGCAAGGGGCCCCGCCACCGCGGTCAGTTGCTGCTGCTTTCCCGAGAGGAAACGCAGTGAAGCTCGGGTCGTGCACGGCGGGCGGCGGGAACGGGCGAATTCACGGCCGACGGTCCGCACGACCACGGCAGCCGCCGTCCCCCCTGCCCGCCACCTTGTGGAACGGCTATGCGGACGCCGACAGGTATAGTCCACTTCCCGGTGAGGGAGCAAGATCGAAAGCAAGGTTGGACGGCAGTCTTTCCCGAGTTGAGACCTCGCCGGACACATGGACCCCGTCTGCACGTTTTACGGCCTCTGCATTCTCCACGGAACGGCGGATTCCGCCATGGTCGCACCGTCAACACCCTTGACACCGTACGACACTTACCTACCTACTGGAGCCTGCACTTTCCGTCTGACAACGTTGTCCAACGGACCTTCCCCAGGAGGAATGACCCGGGATGCAGCCCAGACACCGACCCCGGCACCGACAAATCCGCGCGGTCACCCTGGCGGTGAGCGCCTCGATCCTCGTGTTGACGGCCCCTTCGGCGGCCGTCGCGATCCCCGGACAGCAGGGACAATCCCCCACCGCGGACCGCGAATTCGGCTCCTCCTTCGAATCCGACGAAGCAGAGCCCGACTGGCGTAATACCGTCGAAGTCGGCAGGGACGGAGAGAAGCGGGCATCCGGGGTGGACGGCGGATTCGCCGGGGGAATTCCCGGGAACGTCACCGACCGGGTGACCGAGGTCCGCGCTAGCGGCGAGAACGCGGGCTCGGGCGAGACCAAGGAGAACCTCGTCGACCTCCAGCCCGGCAGCAAGTGGCTCACCTTCGAGTCCACCGCCTGGCTGGAGTTCGACACCGCAGAGCCGGTGAGGCTCGCCGCCTACGCCCTCACCTCCGCCAACGACCACGCCGAGCGCGACCCCGGGGACTGGACCCTCAAGGGCTCCGCCGACGGTGAGGAGTGGACCGTCCTCGACACCCGGGCGGGCGAGTCCTTCTCCGGGCGGTTCCAGACGAAGACGTACGAGATCGGCGACCCGGCCGAGGTCACCGCGTACGCGCACTACCGGCTGGAGATCACGAAGAACAACGGCGGTCCGGCCACCCAGCTCGCCGACGTGCAGTTCTCCGACGGCGACACCGGCGCCCCCGCCCCGGACGACATGCGCACCCAGGTGGACCGCGGCCCGAGCGGCTCCCCCACCGCCAAGGCCGGGGCCGGCTTCACCGGCAAGCGGGCCCTGCGGTACGCGGGCACCCACCGGGCGGACGGGCGGGCCTACTCGTACAACAAGGTCTTCGACGTGAACGTGGCGGTCCGCCGCGACACCGCGCTCTCGTACAAGGTCTACCCGCAGATGGCGGAGACGGACCTCGACTACCCGGCCACCCACGTCGCCGTGGACCTCGCCTTCACCGACGGCACCTACCTCAGCGACCTCGGCGCGGTCGACTCCCACGGCGGGGGGCTCAGCCCGCGGGGCCAGGGCGCCGCCAAGCGGCTGTACGTCAACCAGTGGAACGCGGTCTCCTCCGGCATCGGCACCGTCGCCGCGGGCAAGACCGTCGACCGGATCCTCGTCGCCTACGACTCCCCCAAGGGCCCGGCGAAGTTCCAGGGCTGGGTGGACGACATCACCCTGCGCCCCGAGCAGCCGCCGAAGAAGCAGGCGCACCCCGCGGACTACGCGTCCACCGTCCGGGGCACCAACTCCAGCGGCGCCTACTCCCGAGGCAACACCTTCCCCGCCACCGCCGTCCCGCACGGTTTCAACTTCTGGACGCCGGTGACCAACGCGGCCTCCAGGAGCTGGCTGTACGAGTACGCCCGGGGCAACAACGCGGACAACCTGCCCACTCTCCAGTCCTTCAGCACCAGCCACGAACCGAGCCCCTGGATGGGCGACCGGCAGACCTTCCAGGTGATGCCGTCCGCCGAGGCGGGCACCCCGGACACCTCCCGCACCGCGCGTGCCCTCCCCTTCCGGCACGAGAACGAGACGGCCCGCCCGCACCACTACGCGGTCACCTTCGAGAACGGCCTGAAGGCCGAGATGGCGCCGACCGACCACGCGGCGATGATGCGCTTCACCTTCCCCGGTGACGACGCGAGCGTGATCTTCGACAACGTCACCCGGGAGGGCGGGCTCACCCTCGACCCGAAGACCCGTTCCTTCACGGGCTTCTCGGACGTCAAGAGCGGTCTGTCCACGGGCGCCACCCGGCTGTTCGTGCACGGCGTCTTCGACGCCCCGGTGACCGACTCCGCCTCCGAGGGCGTCAGCGGACGGATGCGGTTCGACGCCGGCCGGGACCGGACGGTGACCCTGCGGATAGCGACCTCGCTGATCAGCGTGGACCAGGCGAAAAAGAACCTGGCCGACGAACTCCCCGCCTCCGCCCGCTTCGAGCGCGTCCGCGCACAGGCACGCTCGGCCTGGGACCGGGTGCTGGGCAAGGTGAAGGTCGAGGGCGCCACCCACGACCAGCTGGTCACCCTCTACTCCAGCCTGTACCGGCTCTACCTGTACCCGAACTCCGGTTTCGAGAACACGGGCACCAAGGCCCGCCCGAAGTACCAGTACGCGAGCCCCTTCTCCCCGATGACCGGCCCGGACACCCCGACCCACACCGGCGCCGAACTGGTCGACGGCAAGGTGTACGTCAACAACGGCTTCTGGGACACCTACCGGACGACCTGGCCCGCGTACTCCCTCCTCACCCCCAAGAAGGCGGGCGAACTGGTCGACGGCTTCGTCCAGCAGTACAAGGACGGCGGCTGGATCTCCCGCTGGTCCTCCCCCGGCTACGCCGACCTGATGACCGGCACCAGTTCGGACGTCGCCTTCGCCGACGCGCACGTCAAGGGCGTGGACTTCGACGCGGAGGCCGCGTACGAGGCGGCGCTGAAGAACGCGACCGTGGTCCCGCCGTCCTCCGGGGTCGGCCGCAAGGGCATGGAGACCTCACCGTTCCTCGGCTACGCCTCCACCTCCACCCACGAGGGCCTGAGCTGGTCGCTGGAGGGATACCTCAACGACTACGGCATCGCCGAGATGGCCCGCTCCCTCCACAAGAAGACCGGCAAGGACCGCTACCGGGAGGAGGCGGAGTACTTCACCAACCGGGCCCGCACATACGTCACCCTCTTCGACAAGGAGGCGGGCTTCTTCCAGGGCCGCAGCCTCAAGGGCGACTGGCGGGTGCCGTCCGGCCAGTACGACCCGCGGATCTGGGGCTACGACTACACGGAGACCAACGGCTGGGGCTACGCCTTCACCGCCCCGCAGGACAGCCGGGGTCTGGCCAACCTGTACGGCGGCCGGGCGGGCCTGGGCGAGAAGCTGGACACCTACTTCTCCACGCCCGAGACGGCCTCCCCCGAGTTCACGGGCAGCTACGGCTCGGTGATCCACGAGATGACCGAGGCCCGGGATGTGCGGATGGGCATGTACGGCCACTCCAACCAGGTCGCCCACCACGCCACCTACATGTACAACGCGGCCTCCCAGCCGTGGAAGACGCAGGAGAAGGTCCGCGAGGTCCTCTCCCGCCTCTACGTCGGCAGCGAGATCGGCCAGGGCATCCACGGCGACGAGGACAACGGCGAGCAGTCGGCCTGGTATCTCTTCTCCGCCCTCGGCTTCTACCCGCTGGTGATGGGCAGCGGCGAGTACGCCATCGGCTCGCCCCTGTTCACCAAGGCGACCGTGCAGCTGGAGAACGGCCGCAAGCTGGTCGTGAAGGCACCGGAGAACAGCGCGAAGAACATCTACGTCCAGGGCCTGAAGGTCAACGGGAAGACCTGGACCTCGACCGCGCTGCCGCACAGGGAGATCGCGAAGGGCGGCACCCTGGAATTCGCGATGGGCCCGGAGCCGTCCGCCTGGGGCACCGGCAGGAACGCGGCCCCGGTGTCCCTCACCCGGGACGACAAGGTTCCGGCGCCCCGGCAGGACGTGGGCACCGCCACGGGCCCGCTCACGGACAACACCTCGGCGACTTCGGCCGGGTTCACCACTCTCGACCTGCCGGCCAGGGAGGGCAGCCGGGTCGTCCAGTACACCCTGACCTCCGCCGCCCGGGACAGGGCGCCGGCCGGCTGGACCCTCCAGGGCTCGGCGGACGGAGAACGCTGGACGGACCTGGACAAGCGGGCCGGTGAACGGTTCGCCTGGGACCGCCAGACCCGCGTCTTCACCGTCGACCGCCCGGGCTCCGGCTACGCCCACTACCGCCTGGTCGCCTCCGGCGAGGGCACGCTGGCGGAGGTGGAACTCCTGGGCTGAGCCGCCGGTTCGCACGGCGAGGGGCCGCATCCCGGATGCGGCCCCTCGTTGCGTGAACGGGTTCGTGCGTTCAGTGCGTTCAGTGCGTCGGCGCGTTGGCGTTCGCGCGTTCGTCGTTCTTGTGCTTTCGTGCGTCCGGCCGACCGGTCGTCAGCTCTCGTCGGTCTCCACGCGGACGACCGATCCGTCCGAGGCGTTGATCTCGAAGTCCGTCTTGTACCAGTCGGAGCCGATGACCTCGACCGCCCAGACGACCGTGTCGTCCTGCCCCTCGCCCAGCCCCACCGAGGTGACCGTGCCCTGCCGCTCGTCCGTGGCGACCTTGGCCGCCTGCTCGGCGGTCTGGGTGGCGCCGTCGAGGAGGCGGGTGACCGCCTGCTTGTCGTTCGCGTCCTGGTCGGCCTCCTCGCGCGTCTCGATGACCTCGCCGGTGGCGCCGTCGATGCGGACGATGTGGACCGTGCCGTCCTCCTCGGCGACCTCGGCGTGCCAGACCGGGGTGCCCGGCGAGGGGCTGGGCGAGCCGGTGGGGCTGCCGGTGCCCGTCGGACTCGCGGTGCCGGTCGGACTGGCGGTACCGGTGGGGCTGGCGGTACCGGTGGGGCTGGCCGTGCCCGTCGGGCTGGGGCTCGCGTCGTCATCGTCGTCGAGGCCCTCCAGGTCGAGGGCGATCAGCGTGCTGCCGGACACCTCCCCGGTGGCCGTCCCGGCCGCCTCGTCCCAGGTGGTCTCGGTGGCGTCCAGCACCTGCTTGCGCTCCTGCTGGGCAGCGGTCAGCTCCCCTGTCGGGGAGGCGGTGGTGGTCTGCTTCGGCACGGCGCGCGCGGCCTCGGTGGTGGCCGTGCCGCTCGCCGAGCCGTCCGCGTCCTGGCCGCAGCCGGTCAGCAGGGCGGCGACCGCGGCGGCGGTGCACAGGGCGCCGGCCGCCCGGAGCGTGCGGGAGCGGGAGGACGTGCTGTCGGTGCGTCGGGGCATGAGTCTCATGCCCGCATGACTTGCCGTTTCCCCGGGCGGTGATGTTGCCCGCCGCACAGCGTCACCCGATCGACCGGACGGGCACCACGCGGAAGGGGGCCGCACCCCGGTGACGGGATGCGGCCCCCTGCGCGTGGTGCCGGTGGTGCGTCAGCCGCGGATCAGGTTCCGCAGCACGTACTGCATGATGCCGCCGTTGCGGTAGTAGTCCGCCTCACCCGGGGTGTCGATGCGGACGACCGCGTCGAACTCGACGCCCGTGTCGGTGGTGACCTTGACGGTGCGCGGGGTGGTGCCGTCGTTCAGCTCGGTCACGCCGGTGACGGAGAAGGTCTCCTCGCCGGTCAGGCCCAGGGAGTCGGCCGAGGCGCCCTCCGGGAACTGGAGCGGGAGGACACCCATGCCGATGAGGTTCGAGCGGTGGATGCGCTCGTAGGACTCGGCGACGACCGCCTTGACGCCGAGGAGCGCGGTGCCCTTGGCCGCCCAGTCGCGGGACGAGCCGGAGCCGTACTCCTTGCCGGCCAGGATGACCAGCGGGGTGCCGGCGGCCTGGTAGTTCTGCGAGGCGTCGTAGATGAAGGAGACCGGGCCGCCGTCCTGGGTGAAGTCGCGGGTGTAGCCGCCCTCGGTGCCCGGCGCGATCTGGTTGCGCAGGCGGATGTTGGCGAAGGTGCCACGGATCATGACCTCGTGGTTGCCCCGGCGCGAGCCGTAGGAGTTGAAGTCGCGGCGCTCGACGCCGTGCTCCGTGAGGTACTTGCCCGCCGGGGTGTCCGCCTTGATGGCGCCGGCCGGGGAGATGTGGTCGGTGGTGACCGAGTCGCCGAGCTTGGCGAGCACGCGGGCACCGGAGATGTCGGTGACCGGGGTGGTCTCCATCGTCATGCCCTCGAAGTACGGGGGCTTGCGGACGTAGGTGGACTCGGTGTCCCACTCGAAGGTGTTGCCGGTCGGGATCGGCAGCGCCTGCCACTGGGCGTCGCCCGCGAAGACGTCCTGGTAGGACTTGTTGAACATGTCCTCGCCGATGGCGTTCGCCACGACGTCGTTGACCTCGGCCTCGGAGGGCCAGATGTCCGACAGGAAGACGGGCTTGCCGTCCTGGTCGGTGCCGAGGGCGTCCTTGGTGATGTCCACCTTCATGGAGCCCGCGATGGCGTACGCGACGACCAGCGGCGGGGAGGCCAGGTAGTTCATCTTGACGTCGGGGTTGATGCGGCCCTCGAAGTTCCGGTTGCCGGAGAGGACCGAGGTGACGGCGAGGTCGTGGTCGTTGACCGCCTTGGAGACCTCCTCCGGCAGCGGACCGGAGTTGCCGATGCAGGTGGTGCAGCCGTAGCCGACCAGGTTGAAGCCGACCTTGTCGAGGTACGGGGTCAGGCCCGCCTTGTCGAAGTAGTCGGTGACGACCTTGGAGCCCGGGGCGAGGGTGGTCTTGACCCACGGCTTGCGGGTCAGGCCCTTCTCGACCGCCTTCTTGGCCACCAGCGCGGCGGCGACCATGACGTACGGGTTCGAGGTGTTGGTGCACGAGGTGATCGCGGCGACGGTGACGGCGCCGTGGTCGATCTCGTAGGTCGAACCGTCGGGGGCGGTCACGGTGACCGGGTTGGACGGGACGCCGTTGGTGACGGCCGGGGCGTCGGAGGCCGGGAAGGACTCCTTGCCCGCCTCGTCGACCGAGTCCACGTAGTTGCGCACGTCGCTCTTGAACTGCTCGGCGGCGTTGGCGAGGACGATACGGTCCTGCGGGCGCTTCGGGCCGGCGATGGAGGGGACGACCGTGGAGAGGTCCAGCTCCAGCTTCTCGGAGAAGTCCGGCTCGGCGGCCGGGTCCAGCCACAGGCCCTGCTCCTTGGCGTACGCCTCGACGAGGGCGACCTGCTGCTCGCTGCGGCCGGTCAGCTTCAGGTAGTTCAGCGTCTCGCCGTCGATCGGGAAGATCGCGGCGGTGGAGCCGAACTCGGGCGACATGTTGCCGATCGTGGCGCGGTTGGCGAGGCTCGTGGCGGCGACGCCCTCGCCGTAGAACTCGACGAACTTGCCGACGACGCCGTGCTTGCGCAGCATCTCGGTGATCGTGAGGACGAGGTCGGTGGCGGTGGTGCCGGGGGTCAGCTCGCCGGTGAGCTTGAAGCCGACGACGCGCGGGATGAGCATGGAGACCGGCTGGCCGAGCATCGCGGCCTCGGCCTCGATGCCGCCGACGCCCCAGCCGAGCACACCGAGGCCGTTGACCATGGTGGTGTGCGAGTCGGTGCCGACGAGGGTGTCCGGGTACGCCTGGCCACCCCGGACCATGACCGTGCGGGCCAGGTGCTCGATGTTCACCTGGTGGACGATGCCGGTGCCGGGCGGGACGACCTTGAACTCGTCGAAGGCGGTCTGGCCCCAGCGCAGGAACTGGTAGCGCTCGCGGTTGCGGCCGTACTCCAGCTCGACGTTCTGGCCGAAGGCGTCGGCGGTGCCGAACTTGTCGGCGATGACGGAGTGGTCGATGACCAGCTCGGCCGGGGCGAGCGGGTTGATCTTCGCCGGGTCTCCGCCGAGCTCCTTCACGGCCTCACGCATGGTGGCGAGGTCGACGACGCAGGGAACGCCGGTGAAGTCCTGCATGATCACGCGGGCCGGCGTGAACTGGATCTCCTGGCTGGGCTGGGCCTGGGAGTCCCAGCCGCCGAGCGCGCGGATGTGGTCGGCGGTGATGTTCGCGCCGTCCTCGGTGCGGAGCAGGTTCTCCAGGAGGACCTTGAGGCTGTAGGGGAGGCGCGCGGAGCCCTCGACCTTGTCCAGCCTGAAGATCTCGTACGACTCGTCGCCCACGCGCAGCGTGCTGCGGGCGTCGAAGCTGTTCGCCGACACGACAGTCTCCTTCATCAATATGCGCGTACTACGTCCATGCTGCCGCCACGACTCCTCGCCGATCCGCTAAGGTAAGGCTTAGTTAGGTAACCCTTACCGACTGGCGGCTTGCGGTACGCCTTCGGCAGATATCTCGATGTCGAGATAACTCTAGTACATGACCGCGATGGGGTCATGCCCGGACACCTGTCCTGCCGCATCGAGGCGGGCCCTTCTCACTCAGCCTCGGCGACCGTTGGGTTCGCCCGGTTGAAGTCCGAGTGGTGGTCGTCCCGAGGCCGGCTCCGGCCTCGGGACGACAACCGAGGTCCGTCGGGGCCGGCACCGGGCGCCCTGGAGTGCGATCCGGCCTCTCTGCATTGCCGGCGGCGTTCCGCTCCCGGCACAGGAGAAGCCGCTCCACCCTGCAAGGGGCAGCGCGGCGGAGCGTTTCTGCGGTGAACCTCTTCCTCAGGACGGGTGAGCACGAGGCAAGGGGCTTCGCGGGATGGCGCGCGGCCGATAGAACGCCACAGTGATCAAGGACCTTGTACGTGACCTCGGCGCACTCTCCCTCGCTCCCGTTCCCCTTCCCGACCCCTTCTCCGGAGGTCGCCCCTGCGGCCGAGGTGACGACACCGCTTGACACGGTCGGCTCGGCGGCGGCCACGGAGAAGAGCCGGGCCGGTCGTCCCGGTCCGCCCGTTGGGCGGCGCACCCGAACGCCGGGCCGAGAAGCCATCCCGACCGGGCCTGCCGGCACTGCCCTTCCCGTCCTCGAGTACCAACGGAGCCACGATGACGTCATCGCAAGTCGCCCCCGACGTTCCGGCCAGGATCACCCTTGACCCGGTCGGACTCGACGAGCCCCTGGAACGGTTGGTGACCGCTGCCCAGGTCGCGCAGGTATGGGCCCTGGTTCTCGAAGCGCAGGTGCCCGTCGGCACAGCGGACCCGAGCGATGAGCACGCCATGAATACGGCGCAGGAGGAGGTCAGAGGGAACGCGCGGACGTACCGGAGTGTCCAGCTTCCCTCGGTGATCCATCAGCTTGTCCTGATGACAGGGGCGGCCGACCTGCTCCAGAGCCTCCACGAGGGGTCTGTGGAGTCCCCGGAGAGCGTTGCTTCTTTCCTCGGCGAGCTGTTGCCGATTTTCGAAGAGCATGAGCAGCATGCCCGTGATCTCGCGGACAAGTACGAGAGGTTCTCCAAGGAGACGGAGGACCGGCTGGGAGTCCTGGCCGGCCGGACGCATGCCGAGATCAAGAAGACTTCCGGGGACGACGGCCGGATTGCCGCCAAGACCAAGGAACTGGAGGAGATGCAGGAAGAGGTGCGGAAGGACCTGGATGCGGTTGTCTCCGCCTCGCACAAGATGGGAAGCGGCGCACGGAAGATCCTCGACACCATCCTCGACATCTTCAAGGACGCCGCGAAGAAGAAGGGCGAGGATGACGGCAAGAGCGAGAAGAAGGACAAGCCGTCCGCCGGCGACCCTGCTCCGGAATCCTCGGAGGATGTGCACGGGGGGATCGAGGACATCACGTCCGGTGCCGTTGGCGCCGCCCTCCAGAAGCTCCGCAGGGACCGCGCGAAGGTCGAAGCACTCTACCGGGAGATCGCCGGCTTGAAGTCGGGCCTGGCGACGGCGAAGAAGATCGATTCGGAATGCGGTGCCTACGGCCGCAGCGTGCGCGACGTGATGCGGCCGGCCCAGGAACTCGCAGCTGCCTGGGGCCGGGTGGTCACCTCGTTCGCGGCGACGCTGGAGGAGCAGGCGAAGAAGAACGACGGAGGCGCCTGGCTGGCCACTGAGATCAGCTGGAGCGTCATCAAGTGGAAAACCATCCAGGACCAGGCGGAGAGACTGCGTGCCACGGTCACCGGAAACTGAAACCCACTACCGGACAACTGGGAGAAGACTATGAGTGACGCGCTTGCCGCCGCCCTGGAAAAGCAGGAGGAACTCGGAGGGGAGGTGGCCGCGCAAGGGTCCCTGACCGCACTCGTGCAGACGCATGCTCTCAGCATCATGCAGCAGCCGAAGCCGGACTTCAGCCGCATCGACAACGAAGAGATCCGGCGTTTTCAGGGCACGGTTCAGGGCGCACTGAACAAATCCGCAGAAAATGCAGGAAAGTACCTCTGGACAGTACAGCCCGAGTCCATCACGCTCCTTACCAAGGTCGAGAACTACTTTGTCACGCTGGGCGCTCTTTCGGAAACTCTCAGAGATGAGAAAGATCCGGATGCCATGGTGCAGATGCTGCGATTCCTCCGCGAACAGGCGGGAGAGTTCACGGACGAGACAAGAAGGGTGGCGTCCAGTACGGACAGGATGGTCAGCGCCTTCAGCGACGACAAGCGGGAATTCACTGCGTGCGCCATGAAGATCAACAGTCTTGTGGGCGGCGAAAATGGGATTCTGGGAAACCTGCAAAAAGAGCTGGAGAACGTGAACTCAAGGATCACCGCCGCGACCATCGGGGCAGGGGTGAGCGGGGTTGCCATTCTGGCAGGTGCAGCATGCATCATCGTCGGATGCTGCACTTCCGTCCTCACCGGCGGACTGAGCCTCGGCGTGGCCATCGGCGGCGGTGTCCTGCTCGTCGGTGGCATCGCAGGAGGCATCGGCAGCGGGGTCGCGCTGGCGAACCTCTACGACGAGAAGAAGGAAATCCTCGCCAAACAGGAACGTCTCGAAAGCGGGGTGAAGCTGCTGACGGCATGCAGCGCCGGACTGTCAGACCTTGGTACCCAAGCGGGGGGAGTGGCCACCGCGCTGCAGAACTCGACCAACAGCTGGACGATTCTCAAGGAATCGCTGAACTCCGCCGCCGACAACATCGAGAAGGCCGGGAGGGCCCAGTCGGACTTCCTCCGCAAGAGCTTCTTGGGGACCATCGACAGGTCCGTGCCGCGAAATCTTGAACAGCTGCGGAATACGCGGAACGCCCTCATCGGAATGAAGACGGTGTCCCAGCCGAACACACACACCGGGGACCTCATCCGGTTCGAGCTGCAGAAGCCCCCACGGCTGGCGCGTTGACAGCGCTCTGAAACTCCACGCCCGTGCGGCTCCAGGCTGTGCCGTGTGCCGTCCCGGCCGTCCTGCGCCGAGGGCCGGGGCGGCGGTGGGACCGTCGTGCCGGCCGGCCGCGAGCAGGGCGACCGCGGCGGCGATACCCGCCGACGGGCCGGTGTTCATCGCCGTCTGCTGGAGCCCGCCCGCGACACCCGCGTGCTCCGCGGGGATCCGCCGGACGACCACCGCCGTGGCGGTGACCATCACCGTGGTGAAACCCGCGCCGAGGCAGGCGAAGCCCGTACCGGTCACCCACCACGGCGCCGACGCATCCAGGCGCGACAGCAGCAGGGTGCCGAGCGCGAGCAGGCCCACCGACCCGGCGACCGTGCGCCGCTCGCCCCATCGGCGCGCCCCGAAGACCCCCTGGGCGACGCGCAGTCCGATGGCTGCCGGAGGACGTTGACAGTGTCTACTGGCCCGACCCCGAGGCGAGGCTCCCCCGCCCCGCCTCCTCGCACTGCCAGGGCCGCACCTCCCGAGGACCATCGCCCTCGGGGTGGAGCCGCGCACGGCCGGCACGGCTCCTCTGCCGCGAGAGGTGCCGGAAGGGGCGCCGGACCGGGCGCCGTTCGGCGCCGTTCGGGGCCGGGTGCACCACCCGAACGGACCACCCCACTGGCGTTCTCATCTCATATCTGAGATAGCCTCCAGCCATGGCAGACGACTACCTCGTACGCATCGGCAAGCTCATCCGTGACGCCCGTCAACACCGGGGCTGGACACAGAGCCAGCTTGCCGAGGCGCTCAACACCAGTCAGAGCGCCGTCAACCGGATCGAGCGCGGCAACCAGAACATCAGCCTTGAGATGATCGCCCGCATCGGCGAGGCGCTCGACAGCGAGATCGTCTCGATCGGCTACGCCGGCCCCATGCATCTGCGCGTCGTCGGCGGACGCCGGCTCTCCGGCGCCATCGACGTCAAGACGAGCAAGAACGCCTGTGTCGCGCTGCTGTGCGGCGCGCTGCTCAACAAGGGGCGCACCGTGCTGCGCCGGGTCGCCCGGATCGAGGAGGTCTACCGTCTGCTGGAGGTCCTCAACTCGATCGGCGTCCGCACACGCTGGATCAACGAGGGCCTGGACCTGGAGATCGTCCCGCCGGCCGAGCTGGACATGGCGTCGATGGACGCGGACGCCGCCCGGCGCACCCGGTCCATCATCATGTTCCTCGGCCCGCTGCTGCACCGGATGGACACCTTCCGCCTCCCCTACGCGGGCGGCTGCGACCTCGGCACCCGCACCATCGAGCCGCACATGATCGCGCTGCGGCGCTTCGGGCTGGACATCACGGCGACCGAGGGCATCTACCACGCGCAGGTGGACCGTTCGGTCGCGCCGGACCGCCCGATCGTGCTGACCGAGCGCGGCGACACGGTGACCGAGAACGCGCTGCTGGCCGCCGCGCGCCACGACGGCGTCACGGTCATCCGCAACGCCTCGTCCAACTACATGGTCCAGGACCTGTGCTTCTTCCTGGAGGCGCTCGGGGTCAAGGTCGAGGGCGTCGGCACGACCACCCTGACCGTGCACGGCATGCCGACCATCGACGCGGACGTCGACTACTCCCCGTCCGAGGACCCGGTCGAGGCGATGAGTCTGATCGCCGCCGCGGTCGTCACCGAGTCGGAACTGACGATCCGGCGGGTGCCCATCGAGTTCCTGGAGATCGAGCTCGCGGTCCTGGAGGAGATGGGTCTCGACCACGACCGCTCCGGCGAGTACGCGGCGGACAACGGCCGCACCCGCCTGGTGGACCTCACCGTGCGCCCCTCCAAGCTGGAGGCGCCCATCGACAAGATCCACCCGATGCCGTTCCCCGGCCTCAACATCGACAACGTGCCCTTCTTCGCGGCCATCGCGGCCGTCGCGCAGGGCAAGACGCTGATCCACGACTGGGTCTACGACAACCGCGCCATCTACCTGACCGACCTCAACCGCCTGGGCGGCCGCCTCCAGCTCCTCGACCCGCACCGCGTCCTGGTCGAGGGCCCTACCCGCTGGCGCGCCGCCGAGATGATGTGCCCGCCGGCCCTGCGCCCCGCCGTGGTCGTCCTCCTCGCGATGATGGCCGCCGAGGGGACCTCGGTCCTCCGCAACGTCTATGTGATCAACCGGGGTTACGAGGACCTGGCGGAGCGGCTGAACTCGGTGGGGGCGCAGATCGAGATCTTCCGGGACATCTGACCTTGACACCTGGATGCCGCCGATCCCGCCCGGCCTGGGACGTGGCGGGTCAGGGAGGGCACCGGCGCGGTTCGCCCGTGTGCTGCCCGACGGCCCGGGCCGCGCTTGACGGCAGCGGCACGTCCCGTTCGGGCGGCCACGCCTGAACCCTGCCTGACTGCCGCCGTCGGCGGACGCGGTGAGCGCGTCCGCCGGTGCGGCACCAGGCGAAGCGCAGGGGCGTGCCGAGCCGCAGGTGTGTGCCCGGGCCGTGGGTGTGGTCGGCGAGCACGGCCAGGTTGACCTGGACGCGGTCGAGGAGACCGGTGTGGACCGAGTCGAACGCGAAGCGCTCGGGTTCGGCGGTGTCGGCCGCGTCGTTGCACGGTCCCCGGGTTGGCTGTCTGATTCATCGACAATGAGTGCATGGCGGACAGGAATCGGCGTGTGCTCATCGTCGCCTATGGCGGCTCCCAGATCATCGATATCGCCTCTGTGTCAGGCGCTTTGGAGATCGCCAACAGTTACGGGGCGAACCCGCACTACTCGATCGAGCTGGGGACTGTCGCCCGGCGGGGCATCGCCACGTCCGCCGGCATATCGCTTCGTGCCGACCACGCGGTCGAAGCTGTCACCGGACGTCTGGACACCCTCGTCGTGGCCGGAGGCGCCGGCTGCGAGGAGGCGGCGGCCGACGAGCGGCTACTCGTCGAGATCCGCCGCCTTGCCCGGAGGAGCAGGCGCGTCGCCTCCGTCTGCACGGGTGCCTTCGTGCTCGCTGCTGCCGGTCTTCTGGACGGTCGCCGGGTGACGACCCATTGGGGCTGGGGTGAGCGGCTGGCGGAGCGACATCCCGCTGTCGCTGTGGACGTTCGGCCGTTGTATGTCCGCGACGGCAATGTCTACACCGCCGCGGGAGTGACCAGTGCGCTGGACATGACTCTGTCACTGATCGAGGAGGATCACGGACCGACACTGGCCCGAGCGGTCGCCCGCGAACTCGTCACGCACGTGCACCGGCCGGCCGATCAGGCGCAGATCTCGGTTTTCCTCTCCTCGCCGCCTCCTGAGGCCAGGCTGGTGCGGGACGTGACGGGTTACATCACCAGCAATCTCACCGCGGATCTCACTCCTCGCGCACTTGCCGTCAGGGCAGGTGTCAGCGCTCGGCACCTGACCCGGCTGTTCAACACGCATCTGGGGACAACGCCTGCCCGGGCCGTGCGTGCCGCACGCACCGAAGCAGCGGTGCTGCTCGTCCGGTCCAGCAGCCTGCCCTTGGCGGCCATCGCCCGCCGGTGCGGGTTCGCCTCTGAACAGACGCTGCGCCAGGCGTTCCGGGATCTCTACGGCTGCACCGGGGACAGGATTCGCCGGATGCCGGACATGCCGCAGGCGGTCGCTGCACGCGGTGGTGAGAATCCGGACTCATGACACGCGAAACGAACCGAAGGACCGTCTTGCGCGGCTCTGCTGCCGTCGCCGCTGTGCTGGCGACGGCCGGTGCCGCCACGTCACCCGCAGCAGCTGCACCGGCTCGCTCCTCGGAAGGGAGGGGACCACGCGTAGGCATCCTGCTCTATGACGGCTTCAGCCTGCTCGACCCCACCGGCCCCGCGGAGGTCCTGTCGCGGCTGCCGGACGCCACCGTGACCATGATCGCCGAGCAACGCGGCCCGGTTCGAACGGATACGGGCGACGTGGCAGTTCTGGCCGAGCGCTCCATTACCGAAGTCGACCGCCTGGACGTGCTCCTCGTACCTGGTGCGGGCAATCGAGGGACCCTCGCGGCCATGGGCAACCGGGTACTGCTGGACTGGATCCGTGAGATCCACCGAGGTACGCGGTGGACCACCTCCGTCTGCACGGGAAGTCTGGTCCTTGCCGCCGCGGGCCTACTCGACGGCCGCCGGGCCACCACCTACTGGGCGTCTGCCGAGTACCTGGAGCAAACGTTCAACGTCACCTACGAGGCGCAGCGCTACGTCCGGTCGGGGAGAATCATCACAGCCGCCGGGGTGTCTGCCGGCATCGACATGGCCCTCTACCTCGCTGCGCTCATCGCGGGAACGGCAACGGCTCGAGCAGTCCAGCTGGCGGTCGAGTACGATCCGCAGCCTCCGTTCGATTCTGGCAATGCGGCTGACGCTGACAACCGGCTGAAAGAGCACGCCCTCGAATTGCTTGAGCGGTCTGCCGGGTGACTTCCGGGGATGAAGAGTGCGGGGCGCGGTCGCGGTCGGTGACCTTGTTCCTCATGACCGTTCACGTACAGGCGGCAGGGTTGGCCTTCCCGTGAGGAGGGCCCGTGGCCGCGGTCGCGGTCGGTCGGTCGGCAATCGGTGTCCGCGCAGAGTGCGGCGGTCTGGACCAGTACAAGGTCCGCCGCTCCAGGGCCGATTGCGTTCCCCGGCACCCGCACCTGAGCGGACACCGAGGAGAAGGGCCGCGCTCGCCCTGGAGCAACAGTCAAGACCTGTGGACGGGACACCTCGCGGGCGCGGGTCATCGCCGTGGGGCAGGACCGCGCTGCCTCAGATCCGTGATCTCAGGACGTCGACCTCACAACCCGGTGAGAAGGGGTCGAAGCCGTGCTCGATCAGCCAGCGAACCGCGAGCAGGCTTCGCAACGACCACCATGCGTGGATCACGTCGAGGTCGATGTCGGTGCCGTAGCCGGCGATGACGTCGTCGAGGTGCTCCTCGTGTCCGAGCGTGAAGGTGGCGAGGTCGTACAGGGCATCACCCTGACCCGCCTCCGACCAGTCGATGATGCCCGTGACCTCGTCACCGTCGACGAAGACGTGCGCGATCTGCAGGTCGCCGTGCGTGAACGCCGGAGTCCACGGCCTGAGTGCGGCCTCGGCGACCCGGCGGTTGCGGGTGACCAGGTCGGCGGGCAGCACGCCGCTCGTCACGAGCGACTCGCACTCGTGGTCGAGTTCCGCCTCCAGCGCGATGATGCTCCGGCCGGCCCCGCCCGGCCGGGGCGGCAGCGGCGCGTCGTGCAGCTTCCGGATGGCGGCGCCCGCAGCGGCCCACGCCGTCGGCGACCCGGTCGACGGCCCTCCGAGGCGCCCGAGCGTCCTCCCCGGCAGTGCGGCGAGCGCGAGCACGGGCGGCTTGCGCCACAGGACCTTCGGGGTGGGAACCGGCGCCAGGGCCATCGCCTCGACCTCGATGTCGACGCGGGCCTGATCTGCGTCCACCTTCAGGAACACGTCGCCGACGCGCAGGGTCGCGCGCTCGGAATGGGCGACGACGACCGATACCTCATCCATGGCGGCCAGTATCCCCGGACGGCCGATGACATTCGCCGGGTTATCGCGTCTCAGGGGATGCGGTATCCACGAGGGGCGGCTTGAGCGCCGAACGGCAGGAGTTTCGCGAGGAGTTACGGCTGAGGGCGCGCCCGAGAGGTTCGCCCGAGGGCTGTCCCCGTAACTGGTGGTCTCCCCTCAGTGAGGTACAGCCGATGCCGTCAAGAACGAGCGAGTACTGAGCGACGAAACCAGGTCGACGCAGGTCAGTGCGGTACCCGATCATGCGTTCATGCCCCTGAGAGAGACCCTTGCCCGAGTCGATGCGGACCTGGCCGCAGGCCGGGTTCCCGTCGCGCGCCAGCGCCTGCGCGGTCTCGTTTCGTCCTTCCCGCACGACCTGACGCTCCGTCGTCGCCTGGCCGAGGTGTACCGGCTCTACGGCGACTCCGCCGAGGCCGGACGCTGGATGTACCTCGAAGAGGACCGGAACGCCGACGAGACGGCTGCCTTCGAGGCGCGGCACGGGTCTCCCGGGCGGCGGATGAAGGCCCTCGCCTGGCAGGGCCCCGAAGCGAAGGCCGCCAGCGCTTTCGCGGAGGGGCAACTGGTCGCGGTGCGGACCGCCTGCGCCGAGGAGTTGGGGCACCCCGTCGACTGGGACGACCCCGCTTCCTACCGGGACGACCTGGAAGGGGGGTACGAGGCGCCCTCCGAGCCGTGGACGGTCGGCGGTGTGCTGGCGGGCGTCGGCTGCCTGGTGGCGGCCCTCGTGTTCCTCGCGATCTGGGTGAATGGACTCGTTGCCCTCTTCGACTGACTCAGGTCGCCGGGGCTTGTGAGGAGTGCTGCTCAAGGTGTGATGAGACCGTCCAGAACTGCCGTTGACGGGGCCCCCGGTGGCGCGTGTCCGCGCCCGCATCGAACACGTTTTCGCGCGCATGAAGACATGGCAGATCCTTCCCGACTGCCGCCTCGAAGGCGACGGAGTCCACCACGCCATGCGCGGCATCGCTCGGATGCGCAACCTCACCCTCGCTGGACTGACGAGCGGCTCGCACGATGGCCAACGGCTGCCGATGCAACTCAGAGATGATCTACGGGACAGCTCTTGAACACGTAAGTGTGATTGGTGCCCCCGGAGCCGGGGGCACCAATCACACTCACCCAAGACCAGGGAAGGAACAGATGACGATCAAGTTGCGGAGCGCGGAAACCGGGCGGGACATGTCGACGGTGATCTGTTTGCCTCTGCGGCCGGCCTGGCGGACGGCGGGGTGCAGGACGGGCAGGGAGTCGAGGCCGAAGCCCCCGGAGAGGCGGATGATGGACGCCGCCGGTGTCTCGCGGACCTCGGCCCGCCCTTGGGACCCGAAGGCGCGCTCGGGTGACGCGCGTGTGATCCTCGGGAGGAAGCGGGATTCACCGGAGTCGTCCGGGTAGTCGCAGATCATGACCACCACCGACAACACCGCCTTGAAGGCGATCGCGCTCGTCTGCACCCTCTCCCCCTCCCCCGCACCGTCCAGCTCCGACCTGCTGGCCCGCCAGACCCTGGACCGGCTGGCCGAGCACGGTGTGAGCGGGACGGTCGTCCGGGTGGCCGATCACCAGGTCACGCCGGGAGTCGACGCCGACATGGGCGGCGGCGACGCCTGGCCGGGGATCCGTTCCGCGATCCTGGACGCCGACATCCTGGTCCTGTCGACACCCATCTGGCTCGGTCATCCGTCCAGCATCGCCCAGCTGGTCCTGGAGCGGCTCAACGCCGAGCAGGGCGAGAGTGACGACGAGGGCCGGATGCTCACCTACGGCAAGGCCGCCGCCGTCTGCGTCGTCGGCAACGAGGACGGAGCACACAAAGTCAGTGCCGACCTGTTCCAGGGGCTGAACGACGTCGGCTTCTCCCTCGCGCCCAACGCGGTCACCTACTGGGTCGGAGAGGCCATGCACGGCACCGACTACCGGGACCTGGACCAGACCCCCGAGAAGACGGCGGCCACGACCGCCACGCTCGCCGCGAACACCGCACACCTCGCACGGCTCCTCAGGGCGAACCCCTACCCGCCGACACCGTGAACACCCGGAGCCGACGACGCGGACCGGTGTGCGCATCACGACAGCAGCGAGGAACGGGCCACCAGGTCCCGACGGAGAGACCGGCGGGGGTGAACGGCTCGGTGCCGGAGTGCGCGGGGCCGGAGTCGTGGCCGGCGCGGGCGAAAGGGTCTGCCGGGGCGGGTTCACCACCAACCGGACGGCGGAGGGCGAGCGAACAGCCCGACCGGCCCCGGTCGTCATCGCCGCCGGCGCGACCGTGGAGGGCGGCCGCGAAGCCCTCGGCTCATGGGTTGCGACAGCGCGCACGAGACTTTCTGGACCACCTTCCCGCGTGACCTGAGCAAACGCGGCCTGATCGGGTCCGGGTCATGATCGGAGCCGCACCAGCTCCGCCGCGTTCACCTTCGTCCGCGACGTCTTTCCCGGTCATCCCGAAGCAGCACGCCGAGACGGCCCCGCCGCGGACCAACCGCAGGGTCTCCGTCCAGCCCACCTCGTCCCGGTCCGCGCCCGGTCGCCGACGCCTTCGGCAAGCAGATCCTCAGGTGCGTCTGCAGGATCGGGGGTAGCAGGCCGGGGTGCCCGGTGGGCATGTGCGACGGACCACGACGGCGAAGGGTGGACATCGGCAGTGACGAGCGCGGACGCGGTCTTCGCCTGCATCGGAGTCGGAGCGCTGCTGGCGGCGGTGCTGCCACGGGTCCTGTCCGGGCGGCCGCTGTCGCTGCCGCTCGTCTTCCTGCTGTGCGGCATCGGCGTCTACCTGCTGCCCCTGCCGCTGCCTGTGATCGACCCGGTGCATGACCGCGTTGCAGCCGAGCATGTCACCGAGGTCGTGGTGATCATCTCGCTGATGGGCGCGGGGCTGGCTCTCAACCGGCCCGTCGGATGGCGCCGGTGGGGTTCGACCTGGCGGTTGCTGGGGGCCACCATGCCGTTGACGTTCCTGGTCACCGGTCTGGTGGCCTGGTGGCTGCTCGACTGGCCCCCGGCCGCCGCGTTGCTGCTGGGGGCGGTCCTGGCACCGACCGACCCCGTGCTCGCCGCCGAGGTGCGGGTCGGCGAACCCACGGACGAGGAACACGACGAGGACGAGGTGCGGTTCGCTCTCACCAGTGAGGCGGGCCTGAACGACGGACTCGCGTTTCCGCTGACGTACGCGGCCGTGGCGCTGGCCGCCGCCGCGGGCAGCGGCTGGTCGGCCGAGTGGATCGGTTCATGGGCCGCCCAGGACGTCGTGTACAAGTGCGGCATCGGCGCTCTGGGCGGACTCGTGACGGGGCGGCTGCTCGGCTGGCTGTTCTTCCGGACACGGTCCAGGGTGCTGAGGCTCTCGCGGCATCGGGAGGGCTTCGTCGTGCTGGGCGCCACGTTCCTGGCCTACGGAGTGACGGAGCTCGCCGGGGGCTACGGCTTTCTGGCCGTGTTCATCACCGGGTGCGCC
The DNA here is from genome assembly GCF_000377145.1 of Streptomyces sp. CNT372. Classification (NCBI taxonomy): domain Bacteria; kingdom Bacillati; phylum Actinomycetota; class Actinomycetes; order Kitasatosporales; family Streptomycetaceae; genus Streptomyces; species Streptomyces sp. CNT372. The sequence goes on from NZ_KB897781.1 coordinate 300,263, forward strand.
GTCCGGTCCTCTGAGCGGGCCCACGGCTACCACAACGTTCTGCACGACTTCGCGGAGCAGGTCGAGCGCTTGCTGACCGCGGCCGTGCTGTTCCTGCTGGGGGCCTTCATCGCGCTGGGCGGCCTGTCGGCTCTCACCTGGCGCGGCGCGGCGGTCGCCGGCGTGGTGCTGCTGGTGATCCGGCCCCTGTCGGGGTGGGCCGCCTTGCTGAGGAGTCCGCTGGAGAGCAAGGAGCGCTGGGTGGTCGCGGCCTACGGCGTGCGGGGGATCGGCTCGTTGTACTACCTCTCCTACGCCCTGGGCCAACACGACTTCTTCGTTCCGGAACGGGAACTGTGGGCAGTGGTGACCTTCACCGTGCTGGCGTCAGTGGTCCTGCACGGGATCACCGCCGGCCCGGTCGTTGCCCGTCTCGACCGCACGCGGGACACCGGATCGGTGTAGCAGCCGCTGTGCGCCGCGTCCTCGGCAGCGCCGTACCGCGCCGGGACGGCCCGGGTGCCGGAGCCGTCGTTCCTCGGCGGCACGGGCGGACGGCTCCCGGCCGGGGTGTGAGGAGACGGGGAACGGGCACCGGTACCCGAGGACCGTGAGGGGCCGGACTGTCCGGGGCCCGGTGCCGTCGTGAGCCGCGCTCGCCGAGCCGGAGACTCCGCCCGGAACTGTCCACCGTGCGGCCGGACGGCCCGCGGGTTCCACTGGCACCTGAGCGGCCGCTCCCGTCGGAGGAGCGGCCGACACGAACGGTGAAGGAGACGGGACGATGCCCGCAGGTTCCAGCCCGAAGCGTGAACGGCAGTACGAGCACGTCAAGGACAGCGCGAAGAAGCGCGGAGAGTCCACCGAGCGGGCGAAGGAGATCGCGGCCCGCACCGTCAACAAGGAACGGGCCCGCAGCGGAGAGTCCGAGACCGCCTCGAGGACCTCGACCCGGGACCCGAAGTCCGCCTCCCAGCGCGGCGGCGAACGCTCCCACCGGGGGGCCCAGGGACCCACGAAGGACCAGCTCTACGAAGAGGCCAGGAAGAAGAACATCGAGGGCCGCTCCACCATGAACAAGCAGCAGCTCAAGCAGGCCCTCGGGCGCTGATCACCCCCCATGCCCCCAGGCCGGGCCGCGCCCGGCCGGCGAGGGAGGGCCCGGAGGGAACTGATCGCCCTGATCGCGTCTCCGGCGAGGCCGGGCCATGGTGACCGAGGGTGAGGCGCGCACGGCGTGTTCGGGCTGCTCGATCTCCTGGCCGACCGGGATGACGAGAGGGTGAAGGTCCAGGACGCACCGCGGGGCCGGCTCGGCCAGTGGCTGCCCGCCGCTCCCCGGGCCTGACCGCGGTGGGCCGGGGCCTGTCCCCGACGCAGGCCGCGCCGCGGAGGGCCGTCGCAGCCACCGGCCCGAAGACCGCCTCGACGCACTGGCGGGCCCCTTCTCGGGGCGGCGGGCCGGCGTGGCCGTGACCGTCGCCGGGCCGGGCGCCGGCGGCGAGCCCGGCCGGCGGGGCGCCGACCGCACTGGTACTGATCCTCGCCGCCGTCGGCCTCAAGCGGTTCTCCGTCCGGCGGGCTCGTGCGGTTCCCACGCCGCCGCGCAGAGGGACTCGGCGACGGCGGCCGTGTAGCGGGCGGCGGAGAGCCAGTGGGTGGCGAAGTCGTCGGTGTCGGCGGGGAGGAGGCGGCCGAAGAGGTCGCGTTCGCGCCTGGCCGCCGAGGCGCACAGGGCGGTCAGCAGGCCGGCGGCGGTGGGGAGGCCCGCGCGGCGGAGGCGGTGGGCGTCGGCCGTGACGTCGCCGAGCATGCCGAGGGCGGCGCGGCCCGCCGGGACCGTCTGTTCGACGCGGCGCTCCAGGAGGTGGAGGGGCGACTCCCCGCCGTGGCCGCCGGGTGGGGGCGGGGCGGGGTGGACGGGGGCGGACGGGTCGGGGAGGTCGGCGCGGCGCAAGCGGTCGAAACCGAGGTCGATCGTGCCCTCGCCGGTGGGGTGGGTACAGGCCAGCAGGGTGAGCCGGGGATGGAGGGCCGGCACCAGTCGGCCGATGATCCGCAGCCTGGCCCCCGGGGCCGTGGCCAGCAGCATCAGGTTGTCCCGGTGGGCCAGCGCGGGATCGTCGTCGGCGACCGCGAGCCGGACGCGGACCCCGCCCGCGCACTGCGCGAGCAGGCAGGTACCGCCCGACTCCCTGACGGCGCCGAGGAGTTCGACGTCCAGGAAGAGCAGATCGCTGCCGCCGCCGGCCGGATCCGCGTAGCGGGAGACGGACCGCAGGGCGCGGGCGGCCTGGTCGGCGGGCGGGGTGTCCCAGAGGGCGGCGAGCGGCGGCTCGGTCCAGGCCGCGCCCCGGGCGGTGACGGCCTTGACGCCCTTTCCGGCGCCGAGTCGGCCGTCCGGGGAGACGGTCGCGCCCGAGACCGCCAGGCCGGCGCGGCCCAGCTCCCGGTGGGTGAGGGCGGTGTCCCCGAGGCGCACGGCCCGGTCGGCCACGCCCAGGGCGCGCCCGGCGCCGCCGGGTGCCACGTCGCCGACCGTGCAGAGCCGGCCGTCCGGTCCGGCGACCCAGGTGCGGGCGCCGCCGTGTCCGGAGGCGGTGACCACGGGTTCGGTGAACAGGCCGTAGAGGCGCAGGGAGCCGTCCGGGGTGTACGGACGGCGGGCCCGGCCGCGGACGGCGGCCAGCTCCGCTCCGGTGGCCGTGCCCACCCGGTGGGCGGTGCCCAGGAGTTCGGCCAGGGCGGTGACCAGGTCGGCGGTGCGGTAGGACGGGTCCCCGGCGCGGGCCGCGCGCAGCAGGGTCACCACGGACAGCGCGGCGCCCGCGGGGCGCGGCAGCCGGCGGAGCCGGGCGGTGTGGGCGGCGCGCAGGAGGGCGGCCTGGGCGACGGCGCCTGCCCCGTCGACCCCGGCCTCCAGCACCGCGGTGCCCGCCGACCACAGGGCGCCGGCCGCCGCGCGCTGGTCCGGGCCCGCCACCTCGGGCGGGGAGTCGGCGTCCGGCGCGGGGGCGGGGTCCGCTGCGGGTTCCGTCGCGGCGGTGCCGCCAGAGGCCGTCGCGGGGGTGGAGGGTCTGCCGTCCGGGTCCGGGTCCGGGGCGGTCGGGGCGGCTTCGGGGGCCGCCGGGGGCGGGGCCTGGTCCGCCGCGGGGGCGGCGCAGGCGGCGGCGGCGCGGTGGACGCAGGCGGGGGCGAGGAGGCAGCCGCAGCTGATCGCCTCCACCGTCGCCACCACACCGCCCGGGGCGTGGAGGCGCAGCTCGGTCTCGTCGTCGACCGCGATCGTCACGGTGTCCCCGTCGCGGTGCGCCGGGCGGGCGACGAGCTTGGTGACCGCCGCGTCCAGCCGCTTGCGCAGCCGGGGCGAGAGGTCCTCCACCAGAGTGGCCGTGACCTCCGGTGCGACGGACGGCAACGGGGCGACGGACGGCAACTGGGCGGCGGACGGCAACTGGGCGGCGGTCATGCGGTCTTCTCCCCTATCCAGCGGGCCAGTTCGAGTGGGCTGAGGGCCGCCACGGGCATGCCGGCGGCCACGAGCTGCCCGGCGACGCCCGTCGAGTAGCGGGGCCGGCCGGCGTCGTCGAGACTCGCGCAGCCGAGGACATGGCTGCCGGTGGCCACCAGGGCCCGGACCTCGGCCAGGAGTCCGCCGAGCGGGGCGCCCTCCTCGAAGTCACTGATCACGACGACCAGGGTGCGGCTGGGCACCGTGATCAGGCCCCGGGCGTGCCGCAGGCCGGCGGCGATGTGCGTGCCGCCGCCCACGCTGACCTCCAGCAGGAGGGAAAGAGGGTCGTGCACATGCCCGGTGAGGTCGACGACCTCCGTGGAGAAGGCGAGGAAGTGGGTGCTCAAGGCGGGCACTCCGGCCAGCACGGAGGCGGTCAGCGCGGACCAGATCGTGGACGCCTCCATGGACCCGGAGACGTCGGTGACCAGGATCAGCCGCCAGTCGGCCGATCGGCGGGCGCGGCTGCGGAACACCGGCTTCTCGGGGACGACCAGGACCGTGCCGTCCTCCGCCCGGCGGGCGTTGGCCAGGTTGGCGCGCAGGGTGCGCGGCAGGTCGAGGCGGCCGCCGGGGCGGCGGGTGGGCCGGGCCAGCGCGGTGCCGGTGAGGGCGGGGCGGAGCCGGGTGGCGAGCTGGCGGGTCAGTTCGTCGACCAGGCGGCGGACCAGCGGCCGCAGCGCCGCGAGACGCGCCTCGGGCAGACCGCCCGCGTACCGCAGGACCGTCCGCAGGAGTTCCACGGAGGGGGTGGCGGCCGCCGGGTCGATTTCGGCGAGGACGTCCTGCCGGCCGGTCGCGGCAGCGACGGCGAGGACCTCCTCGCGGATACCGGGGCCGAAGAGCGCGGCCAGTTCCTCGGACCACTCGCGGGCGCCGGGGAACGACGGCTCGCGCCCGCCCCGGCCCCGGCTCCGACCGGGCGTGGGCAGGCCGCCGCGGGAGCCCTCGCCGCGGCCCGCGCCGTAGAGCTCGTCCAGGGCGGTGGCGAGCCGGGCCGCCCCGGGGGGCAGTTGGTCGGGACGCCGGCCGAGGACGAGCCGCCACCGGTCGGCGGGGGCGAGGGTCCGCGCGGGGCCGGGGTTCCGCGCGGAGGCGAGGGCCTGCGCGGGGGCGGGGTTCCGCGCGGGGGCGGGTTCGGTACCGGCCGCCGAAGGGGCGGCGGGGCCGGTGGCGGTGGGGGCTGCGGGGCTGGTGCCGCTGGGGGCGGCGGGCTCGGGAGCGGCCCCAAGGGGGGCGGCGAGTTGGGGGGCGGGCTCGGAGCCGGTCCCGGTGCGAGCGTCCTCGGTCGTGGCGGGGTGCGCCGGAGTCGCGGTGTGCGCCGGAGTGGCGGTGGCGGTGGCTGACTCGGTCGTGGCGGGGTGCGCCGGGGCGGCGGTGGTGTCCCCCGGCGGGCACGGCGCGGTGGACTGGGCCGTGGTCGGGGGCCGGTCGGCGTCACCCGGGGACGGGACGGGCAGGCCGAGGCCGGTCAGAAGGTCGCGGGCCGCGAGATCGGCGGCGGTGCGGCGGGCCAGTTCGGCCGGGTCGTCCGCGTCGAGGCTGCCCACCCGTACGCCCAGGCGCTCCTCGATGGTGTCCAGCAGCCGGTCCCGGGCGGCCGGGCTCAGGGTGTCGAAGCCGCCGCGCAGGGCGGGCAGCCGGGCCAGGAACGCGGTGTCGTCCAGCTCGACGACCCGGTGCAGCAGGGGATCCAGGGCGGCGACGCCGACGGTGAGGAGCGGGCCCGCCGCCGTCAGGACGCCGGTGAGGCGGGCGGTGAGGGCGGCCCGGGAGGCGCTGTCCACGGCTCCGTCCACCCAGGAGGCGACGCGCACGCCGAAGACCTCGGCCGCCTCGTGGCCCGTGAGGACCCGGACGGCTCCGGCGACCGCCGCGATCAGCGGGGTGCCGTCGGCGGTCAGGCGGGCGAGGGCGTCGGTGAGCCGGATTCCGCCCACCCGGTCGGCGCGCTGGGCCAGTTCGAGGAGCGCGCGGGCGTCCTCGGGCTCCTCGGAGCCGGTCAGGCCGTCGACCTGGCGCACCGCCGCGGAGGTCAGGAGTTCCGCCGCGTGCGCGGTGCGGGCGGCCAGGGTGGGGGCGGTCGGCCGAGGGTCGTCGGGGGTGCCGGGGCTCGACGGGTCCCGGGGAGTCGCCGCGCCGGGCAGGTGGCCCGCGTCGATACGGTCCAGGAGGTCGAGCCCGGCGAGGAGTTCGGGCAGGGTGCCGCTCGCGGGGAGTACGGCCGCCAGTTCCGTCAGCCGTTCGACGGTGAGGGCGGGGAGCCCGCACTCGGCGGCCTCCGTCAGGCCCCGGACGACCTGGGCGGCGGTCGGGCCGCCCGCCGCGCGTTCGGCCGCGTGCCGCTGCCGCAGCACTCCCTCGGCCGCCTGCGCCGGGGTGACACCGCGGGCCCCGGCCGCTGTCAGCATCGCTGCCGTCGCCGGGGTCCAGCGCACCTGCCAGCGCGTGGTGAGCCCTTCCGAGCCCGCGGCGCCGGTCACCTCCTGCTCCTGCGCATAGGGGATGCCGCACACCGCCAGCCTGCGCAGCAGGAGTTCGCGGCGGCGGTCCAGGGCGGAGCGCGCCGGGTCGAGCCGGAGGTCGCGCGGGCTCTTCTCGTGCGCGTCCGCCGGGCCGGGGAGGGAGAGAGCCCCGGTCTCGGCCTCCACGGCGGGTCCGAGGCCGCTGCGCGGGGCGGCGGGGGCGGGGCGGCCGGTACGGGTGCCGACGAGGACGCGTTCGAGCGCCTGGGCGACGGCGCGGCCCGTGCCGTAGGTCTCGCCGCGGCCGAGGACCGTCTGCACGGCCTCCAGGAGTTCGCCGCGGCCGGGGGCGGGCAGGTCACGCAGCCGGGCGAGGTCCCCGGCGACCCGCACGACCTCACTGCCGTCCGCCGGGCCGTAGGGGTGGCCCTGTTCGCGCAGGGCGGCGCAGACGCGGACGGCGGTGCGGACCAGCGCCTCGTGCAGCGCGGCCGGATCCCCGGCGGAGTCCAGGACGGTGTGCTGCCACTCCGGGTCCCGGATGCCGGCCGGGTAACCGGACCGGGAGTCGAGCAGGGGGTAGGTGTACGGGATCAGGGAGACGGTGCAGGCCGGGGCGTCGGTGTCCGCGTGCCGGGGCGCGTCGGGTGCGGGCGGGGCGGGTGTCCCGGCGGGCGCGGCGGAGGGCAGCAGCGCCGGGGCGTGGAAGGCACCCACCACCACGGCGGGCCGCCGCCCGTTCGCCAGGGCCTCGGCGACATGGGCGCGCATGCACGCCTCGCGGACGAGGTCCGTGGGGTCCACCCCGCCCCGCGCCTCGGCCTCGTGCCGCAGCGCCCAGCCGGTGAGGAGGGCGGCGCGGCGGAGTGCCTCGGGTGACGAGCCGGGGGCGGGGGCCTCCACCAGCCGGTCCCACAGGTCGTCGCCGTCGCGGCCGGTGAGCCGGGACCGGAGGGCGGCGGACAGCCCCTCCCCCGATGCGGGTGCCGAGTCGGCGTCCGGTGCGGGGGCGGACGGGGGCGCGGGCGCGTCCGGTGCGGGGGCGTCCGGTGCGGGGGCGTCCGGGCCGCCCCGCGCCCAGGCCCGGTCGGCCAGCGGCAGATCGCAGGCCACCGCCGGGATCCCGTGCCGTGCCGCCCAGCGCAGGGCGACCAGCTCGGGCGAGAAGTCCGCGAACGGGTAGAAGGCGGGTCCCCGTTCGCCCGCCGCGCCCTGGCCGTCGGCGGGCACGGCGGCCAGCGCGACCGGGGCAAGGGTCTCCTCGTGGGCGAGCCAGTCCAGCCAGGGCTGGAAATCGGCGGGCAGTTCGACGAGGAGGACATCTGGACCGGCCGCGTCCAGCAGGGCGGGGAGGGCGGCCGCGAGGGAGGGCGCGTGGTGGCGCACACCGATCAGGAACGGCAGCCCGGGCCCGGCCGCGGCGAGTGCCGCGGCGGCGGTTTCGGGGGTGACGGGCCCGGCCGTCGCGGGGCCCGCCGTCGGGCGGGTGGGCACCGGCTCAGCGGCGGATGGCTCGGCGCCCGGCCGCGCGTCGGGGCCGGACGGTGCGCCCGGGCTACCGGGCGGCGGCCCGGCGGGGGACGTGCCGTCGCCGGGCGGCGGCACGGCGGGGGGCCGGGTGGTGGGGGTGGGCGGCTGGCTCATGCGTCAGTTCTCCAGTACCCCGCGCAGGTCCCACAGCGCGCGCCAGGTGGCCGACCCCTGCTCGGCGCGGCGGCGCACCGGGCCGTCCCAGTACCCCAGCAGGCGGGCCGCGTCGGCGGGGTCGTCCTTGCGGACGACGCCGAGGAGGTGGCCGGGAAGCAGGGAGAGGACGTCCCGGTCGCCGGGGAAGTAGGCGGCGGCCAGGCCCAGGGAGCCCGCGACGGAGACCGCCTCCGCCGTGCTCATCACCGTGGACGGGCGTTCGACCTCCCAGCCCTCCACGGAGCGGCCCTCGCGCAGGTCGCGGAAGGCGGTGACGAGGGCTTCGAGGACCGCGTCGTCCACCTGGTACGCCGCGCCCGCGCGTTCGACGGCGGCCCGCGACTGGCGCCTGACGAGGGCGGTCTCGGCGTCCACGTCCCCGATCGGGCCCACCGTCTCGAAGTTGAACCGCCGCTTCAGCGCGGCGGACATCTCCGAGACGCCCTTGTCCCGCAGGTTGGCGGTGGCGATGAGGGTGAAGCCGGGGGCCGCGTGCACCTGGGCACTCTCGCCGCCCGCGAGTTCGGGGACCGCGATCCGCCGCTCGGAGAGGAGGGAGACGAGCGCGTCCTGGACCTCCGGCAGGCAGCGGGTGACCTCCTCGACGCGGGCGACCGCGCCCCGGGTCATGGCGGTGAGCACCGGGGAGGGCACCAGCGCCTGTTCGGTGGGGCCCTGGGCGAGGAGCAGCGCGTAGTTCCAGCCGTACTTGAGCTGGTCCTCTGTGGTGCCCGCGGTGCCCTGCACGGTGAGCGCGCTGGTGCCGCAGACGGCCGCCGACAGCAGCTCGGAGAGCATCGACTTGGCGGTGCCGGGTTCGCCCACGAGCAGCAGTCCGCGCTCGCCCGCGAGGGTGACCACGCACCGTTCGACCAGGGCGCGCTCGCCGACGAACTTCTGCTCGATCACCAGGCGGCGGGGTACTCCGGCGCCGGGGCGGGCGCCCTTCGGCAGGCCCAGCGCCTCGCCCGCGCTGCCCATCACGAAGGTGACGACGGCGCGCGGGGTGAGCAGCCAGCCGGGCGGGCGCGGCCCGGCGTCATGGGCGGCGAGGAAGGCCAGTTCGGTGGCGTACCGGTCCTCGGGCGGGGTGACCTGGCGGTGCTCCCGGCCGGGCGCTGCCGCCTGGGCCGGGACGCCGTCCGCGGTGGTGCCGTCCGCGGTGGTGCCGTCCGCGGTGGTGCTGTCCATGGTGGTGCTGGTGGTGGTGTCGCTCATCGGCGGCGGCCCTTCCGGGGTGCGCGGGTGTCCAGTTCTTCGTAGGCGGGGGCGTCGCCGCCGCGGACCCGTGCCCAGGCGGCTGCGAACAGCTCGGGTACGGGGAGGTGGGGCAGGATCCGGACGCCTCCGGACGCCGCGTACAGACCTTCCTTCCAGGTCTCCAACGGCAGCGCGGGGGCGCTGCGTTCCGTCCAGCCGCAGGGGAGGAAGAGGGTGCGGCCGGCGCGGGCCCGCTTGGCCTCCACGACGAGGGCGGTGGCGGCGAGTTCCGCACGGGCCTTCTTGACGCGGGCCGGCTTCCACCCCGTCCAGCGGACGCAGTTGCGGTCCGTCGGGTCGGGCAGGGCGAGCAGCATCAGGTACAGGGCGGCGGCGTCCGCGCCCAGGCCGAGGGTCTCGGCCGCCTCCGCCACCAGGTCCGGCACCGCGCGGGTCGGGTCCTGGGCCGGGTAGGGCGGGGTGGTGTCGGAGTGCGGCGCGCCGTCCGCGTGCGGGACGCCGTCGGCCGGGCGGGAGGCGTCGGGGAGGCCCGCCGAGACCAGCGCGTCGGTCCGCTCGTCCAGCAGGGCCCGCAGGGCGAAAAGATCGCCGGTGGCATAGCCGCCGAAGGTGCCCTCGACGAGGCCGAAGGCCGGGTCCTCGGGCCCCGTCAGACCGGCCGGGCGGATCAGCAGCTTCTCCATGCTGCCGTGGGCGGGTGCGAGGAGCAGCGCCGTGCCGGCCCGGACGAGTCCGTCGGCGTCCGCCCCGCCGGTCTCGGGGAGCCCGTGCGCGGCGCGGATCGCGGGGCCGGCCGCCTGCCCCGACTCGGTCCAGTCCAGGCCGAGTTCGAGCACCAGGGCCGGGTCGGCGAGGCGGTCGCGCAGGGCCGCGAGGCCGATGGGCAGGTGCGCCCGCAGGGGGTGCCCGTACGGCAGCGTGTAGGCGAGGGTGTGCAGCGCCGTGAGGGCCGAGGCGATCTGGCCGCGCGCGGCCACCCGGAGCAGACCCGGGCGGCCGGTGCCGTCCGCGACCTCGGTGCCGTGGGAGAGCCAGGACCGGGAGCCCGCGTTGAGGACCAGGTCGAGTGCGCCGTGGGTGGTGCCCGAGAGGTCCGGGTCCAGTTCCTCGGGGACGCGGACGAGGGAGCCCAGGTGCTTCTCCCAGACCTCGGCGGCGCCCTGGACGTCCGGGCCCGTGGTCCACAGTTCGGCAGGGTCCGCGGGGAGCAGGGCCCGGGTCAGGGCGTGCCGCGCGCCGCGGGGCAGGGCGTCCAGGGCGGCCCGGGCCGCCTCGAAGGCCCGGGTCTTCGCGCCGAGCAGGGCCAGCGCCTCGGCGCCCGGCTCCTCGACGGCGGCCGACAGCAGGGCGGCGGACTGGAGCGGCCCGATTCCGGTGGCCGTGTGGAAGGCCTCGGCGGACTCCGGACGCCAGGGGGCCGGGCCCTGCTCCCGGACCAGGGTGGTGAGCCGGGTGAGACGGTCGCGGGCGATGCCCTGCCGGTGGACGTGCTCGTGGTCCAGGGTGAAGCCGGCGACGGGGCCGAAGGCGCCGGTCGGGTCGTGGTCCAGGGCGAGCCAGCGGGCCGCGTCGTCGCGGGAGTTGCGGCCGCGGTCGGCGATGACCACGACGGTGCGGGGCCCCTTGCGGAACACCTGGCCGAGGCGGGGCACTGCCTCGTGCCGACCTTGCCCGGGCGTGCCGCCGAACGGCTCGACGAGCTCCACCTGCCGGACGGTGCCCGCCGGGTCGGCCAGCGGGCCGGCCGCAAGGGTGTCCAGCAGTTCCAGGAGTCCGGCGCGGTGCTCGGGTGAGGTGGCCGCCGAGGCGGCGCGGTAGGCGACTTCGGGGAGCTTGTCGAGGAGAAAGGTCCAGGACATGCCGCCGCCGGGCACGGTGCGCTCGTCCCGCCGCCAGCCGTCCGCGGGGGTGTACGGGGCCTTGGACGGCGCGGCCGGGCCGAACGCCGCCTCGCCGCCGAGGACATGGTTGACGGCGAGGATCTGGCGGACGGTGGCCCACCGGTGCCCGCCTCCCCACCAGCCGCCGTAGACGCGCTCCGAGCCCCAGGCGGTGGCGTCCCGCAGGGTCGTGTCGTCGGCGTGCTCGGGGGCGTGGTCGAAGAACATGCCCTGGGTGTGCGCGGTGTTGCGGGGGGTGGCGGGCTGCGCGGGCTCGGGCGGTTCCACGTAGCGGGCGACGGCGGCGGCCCGGTCCACCGCGTTCCGGACGAGCGCGGTGACACCGGCCAGGAGCCGGGCGTCGGACACCTCGGGCAGGACCTCGGCGACGGCCTGCTCGCTCAGTTCGCGCGAGGAGGGCCCGGTGTACTCCTTGACGGCCCGGAACGCCTCCAGGTGCCGGGCGACCGCGGCGGCGACCTCCTTGACGAGCTCCCCCGCCCGGGCGTCGGTCAGGTTCCGCAGGGCGGCCGAACCGCGCTCGTCCCTCGGGCGCAGAGCGTGCCAGTAGGCGACGGGCGGCACATAGGGGGTGCCGGCCGCGTCGTTGCCGCCGGAGGAGTCGGGGGTGACGGACCACAGGCTGCCTCCGGTGCCGTCCGTGTCCGCCGGGTGGGCCTCGACGGACCGGTGGTGCCGGGCCATGACGGGCCGTGATCCGCCGGGCAGGGCGAGGGCCCCGAGCGGCACCGGGGAGCCGCCGCCGGGCAGCGGGTCCGGCAGGGTCACCGTGTGCCCGTCGGGGGTGCCGGCGACGATCCGGTGCCCGTCGGCGGGGGCTGCGGTGCCGGGCTCGGTGACGGTGCGGCGGACCCAGCGGCCCAGCACCGTGCCGTCCGTGCCGAACGGGGTGGACTCCAGGCCGGGCTGGAGGGGCAGCACCTGGCAGTGCCTGGTGAGCAGACGGGTGCCGTCCTGGACGCCGGAACGGAGGAAGGCGGGCAGGGAGGCGCGGCCGTGTGTGCCGGTGGCCGGGTCGTACTCCAGCCACACCCGCTGCCGGCCCTGGTGTCCGTCGCGCCAGTGGCCGGTGCCGTCGGAGAGGACGGCGCGCTGCGGCGGGAGGGAGGTGTCGCCGGCGTGCAGGGCCTTGCCGCCGGTGGCGCGGCCGCCGCCGGGCAGCGGCAGACAGACCTCGTCCGAGGGGCCGGAGCCGCCCCACCGGGGGATCTGCTCGCCGCCGACGGTGAACACCTCGGCGGGACGGTGCGACCAGTAGCCGCGCTGCTTGCCGTCCTCCCACCAGATGACCAGCAACTCGCCGTCGACGTATCGGAAGGCGGGCGTCCGCCACTGGTCGGCGGTGGTGGGCAGCCGCAGGGTGTGCCGCAGCAGGACGCCCTCCGGGCCGACGACGACGGCGCGTTCGAGGGTGTTCAGGATCAGGGCGGGCCAGGCGCCGGTGACGCCGACGCTGTCCGAGCGGTGGTTCCTCCGGCGCGTGGCGGCCGCGGCCTCCGCGGCCAGTTCGGCGTAGGTCTCGTCGAGCGCGGGCCAACCCAGTTCGTCGAGGAGGCCGGTGCGCAGGGTGGCCCCGAGCAGGGGCACGACGTCATGGCCTCTGAGGAGCCGCACGGCCTTGGGGGCGACCTCGCCGGCCACGGTCCAGTACGCCGACATTTTGTTCAGGGCGGCATGCAGCCCGGGGAGCCCCCGGGCGGCCGTGTACTCCTCGGCGCGGGCGGTCAGCCACTCCCGCAGGACGGCGGAGAGCACCGGGTGGGCGGCGAGCTTCGCCATGCCGGCGTCGCTCAGCCGCCGGTGGTGGCCGCCGCCGAGCTCGCCGACGGTCCGGCTCAGCAGGGCGCGGAAGACGGGCCGTTCGGCGAGGGCGGTGAGCTCCCGGGCGCCGGACGCGGTGTCGGCGAGCCAGCTGCCCAGGGGGACGACGGGGGGCCGCGCGGTGTCCGGGCCGCCCCCGTCGCCGGGCTCGGCGACGGGGACGCCGGAGGCCAGGCAGAGGTCGAGGAGGTCCAGGTCGGCGGTGCGCTGCCAGCGGCCCTGGAACAGTTCGACGGGGCGCCCGTCGGCGCACAGCCGGGCGGTCATCCGGGCGGCCAGGGCGAGGGTCTCCGGGCTGCGGTCCGCGGTGGCCCGGTTGCGCCGGCGGTGTGCCTCCCAGCGGGCGAGCCAGTCCGCCGGGGAGACCGCGGCGTCGTCGGCCGAGCCGGTCTCCGGGAGGGCGGTCAGCAGTTCCTCGGCGCCGGATTCGGCCAGCAGCGCGAGCCAGCCGCGCTCGCCGTCCGCGTCCGTGGCGCCGCTCTCGGTGAAGGTCTCCGGGAAGAAGCCGAGGAGCCGGGCGCGGACGGCCGGTTCACGGCGGGCGAGGGCGACGAGGGCGGGGCGGTAGGCCGTCCAGAACGAGGCGGGGGCGCGGACGACTCCCGGGGAGCCGATCAGGTCGGCCACCAGCTCGCTTTCGGCGGCGTCCCGGTCCAGCCCGGCGGCCTTGACCAGCGCGCGCACGTCCTGTGGCAGGGCCGCGTACGGCGGCATGCCCGCGGCACAGCGCTCGACCAGCAGCCGGCGGAACTGGGCCCAGGCGTCCGCCGGGGCGAGCCGGGCCACCAGGTCGCGCACGTACTGCCGCAGCGCCTTGACGGTCAGCGCGCCGGCGAAGGCGAACTCCAGGAAGACGGACCGTTGGCGGTCCTCGTCCACGGCCAGGCCGTGGACCCGCTCGGCCTCACGGGCCTTGCCGAAGAAGGAGGCGGCGTACGTGGTGTTCTCGGCCTGGAGGAAGAGACGTGCCACCTGCTCGTAGTAGGTGGGGAGGAAGTGGGGGACAGCGCGGCCGAGGCGGGTGCCGAGGGCGTCGAAGCCCTCCTTGGCCGCTCCGGCGCGGGTCCTGGCCTGGCGGCCGAGGCGCTCGATGTCCTTGACGAGGGCCAGGGCGTGGTGGCCGTTGGCCGGGTCGTTGACCAGGGCCCAGGCGGGGAAGCCCAGCGTCTCGCGGCGCACCTGGCCCACGGTGGGGGCCTCGGCGGTCCGGGCCAGCCCGAGGAACTCCAGGGCCAGGTCCTCGGCTTCGCCGAGGGTGCCCGGGACCAGCCGGACCACGAGCCGGTCGCCGAGGGCGGTGTGCGTGTAGGTGCGGGCGGTCAGCGTGTCGGCGTCGTCCCGGCCGGTGGTGCCGGCCGGGAGGATCGCGCCCGCGTCCAGGAGGGCCGCGGCGCGGGCGTCGGCGGCGGGGGTGGCGGTGGCCGCGCCCCGGGCCGACTGGGCGGGGAGGGTCGCGGCGCCCGCCGCGAGCTCGGTGTTCGCGACGCTGTTCACGTCGCTGTTCGCGACGGAGTGCGTGCCGGTGTCCGCGAGGGGGTTCGTGCCGGTGTTCGTCGTGGTGCTCATGCCGCTCGCTCCTCGTCCGCCACGTCGCGGCCGGCGTAGAGCGCCGCCGCCATGCGCATGCCCTCGGACCACGCGACCGGGCCGACCTCCGCGGCCGTCAGCGTGCGCCCGGCGGGGTCCGTCCAGCCCAGGGGACCCGTCTCGGTGCCGTACTCGTCGTATCCGTCGTGCTCGCCGATCCAGATGCGGGCCTCCACGCCGGCGCCGTCCTCGACGACCGGGCAGACCGCGTATCCGCCGCGCGAGCGGTATCCGAGCTGGGTGACGCGGCCGTGCAGGAACCGCAGTTCCTTGAACACGCCGCCGGCGTAGGTGTCCACGGACCTGGTGTCGGGGGCGAGGCCCGGCGGCCGGCGCCACACCTCGCGGAACAGCTGCTCCACCTGCTGGCTCACCCCCAGCTCGACCGCGAACTCGCGCAGCTCGTCGAGGTCGTCGAGGAGGACGGGGTGGGGCAGGCTGACGACGTCCGGGGTGATGCGGACGGTGTCGCCGTCCAGGTCGACGAGGCCGAGACCGCGGTCGGGGTCGACATCGCGCAGGAATCCGGCGACCCCGCCGCCGGTGCCGGTGACCACGACGTCCCGCAGGGCGGCCTGCCACGCCGGGTCGGGCCAGACCCGGGCGAGGACCGCCGTGGGGACGGGCAGCGAACGCACCATCCACTGCTCGACATCGGTCAGGCACCGGCGTTCGTGCCGCTCCAGCCACTCGGTGAGCTGCCGGAGCCCGACGACCGCCGGGTCGTCCTTCAGTTTGGCCGGGACGGACTTCAGCCGCCGGCCCTTCCCGTTGCGGCAGACCACCTTGCCCGCCTCCAGGGCGACTTCGTAGTCACCCGCCGATACCCACCCCATGCGCTGTTCTCCCCGTTGTTCCGTACCGCGCCGCCGGACCGGCGGCAGGCTGATGAGACCCGCCGGTGGCAACGCACCGTGACGAGTGGAAGAGACTCTAGGCGCACCCTGTGACAATCGGTCCCGGCCGCGTCCGCTTCCCCGTGCGGCCCGGCCCTGGAGGAAGGACGCCACCGTGCCCCACCGCCCCGCAGACCACGCCGAGACCGCTTGCTCCGGAGGGGAGTTGCCCGAACCGAGGAGGGTGCTGGTGACCGGGGCCTCGCGCGGTATCGGCCGGGCGGTGGCGGTGGCCTTCGCCGGGGCGGGCGAGCGGGTGGCCGTGCACTACGCGGCCCGCCGCGAGGACGCCGAGGAGACCCTCCGGCTGCTGTCCGGGGCGGGCCATGTCCTCGTCGGCGGCGACCTCGGGGAGGCCGGCGGTCCCGAGCGGGTGGCGGCGGAGGCGCTGGCGGGGCTGGGCCGGATCGACGTCCTGGTGAACAACGCGGCCGTCGCCCCGGCCGAGGCCAACCGCCACCCGGTGGACACCACCTCCCTGGCGGACTGGCGGGCGGCCTGGCGGCACATGATCGACGTGAATCTGCTCGGCGCCGCCGATCTGACCTGGGCCGTCGCCCGCCATCTGATCGACCGCGGGGCGGCCGGACACATCGTCAACGTCGGCTCGCGCGGCGCGTTCCGGGGCGAACCGGAGTACCCGGCCTATGGCGCCGGCAAGGCCGCCCTGCACGCGTTCGGGCAGTCGATGGCGGTCGCCCTCGCCCCGTACGGCATCAGCGTCACGGCGGTGGCGCCGGGTTTCGTCGCCACCGACCGCCAGCACGCCCGGCTGGACGGGCCGGATGGGGACGCCCTGCGCGGGCAGAGCCCGTTCGGCCGGGTCGGCACCCCCGAGGAGGTGGCCGCCGCCGTCCGGTTCCTGGCTTCCCCGGAGGGGACCTGGGCCTCGGGCACGGTCCTCGACCTCAACGGCGCCTCGCATCTGCGCACCTGAGACGGCGGGACGCGCCCCTTCCCCCTCCACGGAGTCCGCGGGGCCATGCTCCTTCCTCGCCACTCCTGCGGCCGGGGATCTGCGTCTGGACGACATGGAGTTGGCGCCCTGGACACGTCGGCCGGGACACAGTCGGCCGGACACGGCCCACCCGGGCGCCGCCGAGGGCGGTCCACCCCTGGAAGACGGTGACCGGCGCCCGGGCGTTCGTCGAGGTGGCGGACCGTGGTCCCGGGCTGGGCGTCGCGCAGGCGCGGCAGGTCGTGGACCGCTTCTACCGTGCCGACCCCTCCCGTACCCGCGCCACCGAACTCCCCGGCGGACGCCGTGAGGAGGGCTCCGGTCTCGGCCCCGCGATCGTCGCGGCGGTCGCGAAGGCGCACGGGGGCGAGGCCGAGGTGGACCCCGGACCGGGGAAGGGCGCGACGTTCCGGGTCCTGCTGCCGACGGGCGACGACGCTCTTCCGGCGGGCCGCCGACCGCCGACCGCCGACCGCCGAGCACGACGGGATGGCCGAGGGGCTGGTCGTACGCGGTGGCGCTCACTGCCCCGGCGTTCCGGGGCTTCGCCCGCGAGGACGTGCTGTCGTGAGCCGTCCGCGCAGGACACGGACACAGGACACGGACACAGGACACGGGACACGAAGCACGGGACGCACGGACCGGCCGGGAGACGCGGAGACGTCTCCCGGCCGGTGAGCGGCGTCGGCCGCCGCGGCCCGCGTTCAGAGCCCGCGGCGACCGCTCCCCGGAACCGCACGTCAACCGCGCCCATACCGAACTGCCGCAACTGCGGGACGTGCACGAGCGGTTGCGCAGGGTGGCGCCGCGTGGCTGCCCGCACTGGAGGACCCGCGCGGCTGGCTCGCCGGGCACGGCTGGACGGCGACGGTCACCCCGCAGTGGGAGGGCCGCCCGGCACGGCCGCCCGGTCCCGGAACTGACGGATCCCGAGCGGGCGGGCGCGGCCCGGATGTGGCTGGCGGAGGCGGTCCGGGAAACACCCGCCCGGCACCCGAAAGCACATGAATCGTCACCTTTCACCCATTGACCCGGCGACGGGAGAGGCGTTCCATGGAGATAAAGGACACATAAGGCTGCTGGCAGGAGGCGGCCCACCATGACCACCCGTACCGACATCGAACAACACCCGGACGTGGCCGAGATGCGGTCCCGCTTCGAGCGGGCGACATCGAACCCGAGGGCACAGTCCGTCGAAGCACTGGCGCTGCTCACCGGCGTCTACCTGGCGGCGTCCCCCTGGATCGCCGGGTTCAGCGGCCTGACCACTCTGGCCGTGACCAACCTGATCCTCGGCATCGCGTACTGCGTCTGCATGGGCGGCTTCGCCTCCGCCTACGAGCGCACCCACGCGATGGCCTGGGCCGCGTGCGCGATCGGCGCGTTCACGATCCTCTCGCCGTGGATCGTGTCCGGAGCCGTCGACACGACCCGCACCATCGTCAACAACGTGATCGTCGGCGCCGTGGCACTGCTCTGCGGTCTCGCGATGATGGCGGTGGGTGGCCGCGACCGGCCGTCCGCGTCCGTCGGCCCGTCCTCGATGAGCTGACCCCGTCGCACGACGCCACGGGCTCCCGGGCACCCCGGGGGCCCGTGGCGTGCGCCGGGACACCCGGGACGGCGGCCGCTCAGGGTGCCACGGAGGGGGCGTCGCCCTTGAGGCGTTCCAGGTCGTCCGGCCGCACCTGGATGACCAGCAGCGCGATCAGCGCGGCGACCACGGCGAAGCAGGCCGCCACCACGAAGGCGGCCGAGACGCCCGAGCTGAGGATCTGGTCGGCCCAGGGCGGCGGGAGCTGCCCGGTCTGCTCGAAGGCGAGCCGCTGGGCGGGGGTGGCCTGCGCGAGGAAGGCCGGGACCAGGTCCTCGCCCCTGTCGGCGCTCGCCGTGCCGAAGGCGGTGACCAGGATCGACAGGCCCAGTGACCCGCCGACCTGCTGGGTGGCGTTGAGCAGCCCGGACGCGGCGCCCGACTCGTGGACGGGCACCCGGGAGAGGGCCATCAGCGTCAGGGAGACGAACTGGAGGCCCATGCCGAGGCCGAAGACCAGCATCGGTCCGAGGATGCTGCCCGCATAGGTGGAGTCGACGTCGGTCAGCGTCAGCCAGCCGAGGCCGACGGCCGCCAGCAGGGCGCCGGTGACCATGAAGGGTTTCGGCCCGTACTTCGGCAGGAGTTGCGAAGCCGTGGCCGCGCCGATCGCGATGACCACACTCA
This sequence comes from Streptomyces sp. CNT372, assembly GCF_000377145.1. Lineage (NCBI taxonomy): Bacteria > Bacillati > Actinomycetota > Actinomycetes > Kitasatosporales > Streptomycetaceae > Streptomyces > Streptomyces sp. CNT372. The sequence goes on from NZ_KB897781.1 coordinate 318,512, forward strand.
CCGGCAGGAAGGCGAGGCCCGCCCGCAGCGGAGTGAAGTCCAGCACGTCCTGGACGAACAGGGTCAGGAAGAAGAACATCCCGAACAACGCCGCCGCCAGGCAGAGCATGATGCCGTAGGTGCCCGCGCGGTTGCGGTCGGCGAACATGTGCAGCGGGGTGATGGGCTGCCGGGAGCGGCGTTCGACGGTGATGAAGGCGGCCAGCATGATCACGGCGACGCCGAATGAGATCAGGGTCAGCGGGTCCCGCCAGCCGTCCTGCCCGGCCCGGATGAAGCCGTACACCAGGGAGGCCATGCCAAGGGTGGAGGTGAGGGCGCCCAGGATGTCGAAGTGGCCCGGGTGGCGTTCGGACTCCTTGATGTAGCGGGGCGTGGCCAGGATGATCAGCAGGCCGATCGGCACGTTGACGAAGAACACCCAGCGCCAGTCGAGCCATTCGACGAGCATCCCGCCCGCCAGCAGTCCGATCGCGCCGCCGCCCGCCGACACCGCGGCGAAGACGCCGAATGCCCGGTTCCGCTCCGGGCCCTCCTTGAAGGTGGTGGTGATCAGGGCCAGCGAGGTCGGCGAGGCGATCGCCCCGCCGACGCCCTGGAGGGCGCGCGCGGCGAGGAGTTGGCCGACGTTCTGGGCGAGCCCGCCGAGCAGGGAGGCGATGACGAAGAGCAGCACGCCGAAGATGAACACCCGCCGCCGGCCGAGGAGGTCACCGGCCCGGCCGCCGAGCAGCAGCAGCCCGCCGAAGGTGAGCGTGTAGGCACTGACCACCCAGGACAGACCGGTGGTGGAGAAGTCCAGCGAGGTCTGGATGTGCGGAAGGGCGATGTTCACGATGGTGATGTCGAGAACCACCATGAGCTGGCAGGAGGCGATGACCAGAAGGGCCATTCCGTGCCCGCCGCCCTTGCCGGGAGCGGAAGCGTGCGTCGCGGAAACGGGCTGCTGCGGAGTCGTCATGACGCATCGTGCCTCGGTGCCGGATGGCCCCTGCGCGGGGTCCGGTCCGCGTGCCAGAGGCGTGAACGGTCCCGTCCACTTCTCGACGTTAAGCCCGGCCCCCGGGGGTCACCAGTCGATCATGACGCGTCCCTGATCGCGCCTCCGACCAGCGGTTTCGCTCTCCTGACCGGGTAACCAACCGGGCCCCCGACCGCGCCCCGGCCGGCGCTTTCACGGCAGGACGGCGACGCCGTCGACCTCCACCAGGCACTCCTGGTCCCACAGCCGCACCACCCCGATCACGGCCATCGCCGGGTAGTCCCGGCCCGCCAGCCGCCGCCAGATCCGGCCGAGTTCCACCGCGTGGGCGCGGTAGTCCTCGACGTCGGTGGCGTAGACGGTGACCCGGGCGAGGTCGTGGGCGGTACCACCGGCGGCGGCGAGGGCGGTGAGCAGATTGGTGAGCGCGGTCTCGAACTGCTCCGGAAGGGTCGCACCGACGACCCTGCCCTCCCCGTCCAGGGCCGTCTGGCCGGCCAGGAACACGATGCGCGTGCCCGAGGCGGTGACGGCGTGCGAGAAGCCGGTCGGGGGCGACAGTTCGGCCGGGTTGTGCCGGTGCAGACTCATCGGACGGCCTCCCCGGCACCGGCCGGTGCCGCTGGCCCGGACGCCCGCGCGGGGTCCGCCTCCCGCGCCGCGTACAGCTCCTTGGCGACGACGGTGCGCTGGACCTCGGTGGCGCCCTCGTAGATCCGCGGTGCCCTGACCTCGCGGTAGAGGTGTTCCAGCAGGTGCCCGCGGCGCAGGGCCGCGGCACCGTGCGCCTGGACGGCCGCGTCCACCACGTACTGGGCGGTCTCGGTGGCGAGCAGCTTCGCCATCGCGGAGCGCCGGGGTACCTCGGGGTCCCCCTCGTCGTACGCGCAGGCCGCCGCGTAGACCAGCAGCCGGGCCGCCTCGGTGCGGGTGGCCATCTCCGCGGCGGTGTGGGCCACCGACTGGAGGTTCTTGAGCGGGCCGCCGAAGGCGGTGCGGCGGGCGGTGTGCGCGAGAGTGGCGTCCAGAGCGGCCTGGGCCATCCCGACGGCGAACGCGCCGACGCTCGGGCGGAAGAGGTTCAGGGTGTCCATCGCGACGCCGAAGCCGCGCCCGGGCTCCCCGAGGACGTCCTCCCGGCCGACCCGGACGCCGTCGAAGGCGAGGGCGCCGATGGGGTGCGGGGACAGCATCTCCAGGGCGCTGCCGGTCAGGCCCGGCCGGTCGGCGGGGACCAGGAAGGCGGTGATACCGCGCGGGCCGGTGTCCTCACCCGTACGGGCGAAGACGGAGTAGAAGTCGGCCTCGGGAGCGTTGGAGATCCAGCACTTCTCACCGCTCAGCCGCCAGCCGCCGGCGTCCCGGTCGGCGCGCAGGGCGAGCGCCCCGGCGTCGGACCCGGCGCCCGGCTCGCTCAGCGCGAACGCTGCCACGGCCCGCCCTGCGGTCACCTCGGGCAGCCAGCGCGCCCGCTGGGCGTCGGTGCCCGCCCGGACCACGGGGGAGGTGCCGAGCCCCTGGAGGGCGAGGGCGGTCTCGGCCTCGGTGCAGGCGTAGGCGAGGGATTCGCGCAGCAGGCACAGCTCGAAGGCTCCGGCGTCGAAGAGGCGCTTCAGCAGGCCGAGTTCACCGAGGGCGGCGACCAGGGGCCGGTTCACCCGACCGGGCTCGCCCTGCTCGGCGAGCGGCGCCAGCCGGTCGCGGGCGAGGGCGCGCAGCTCCTCGCACCAGGCGCGCTGTACCGGATCGAGTGAGAATGCGGGCATTCGCGCCCTCGCTTCCACGGTCGGGGCCGGGTGGCGGCGGTGCGGCGGCTCCCGGATTCCGGAGGCCGTCACCCGGGTCACGATATCGCGGAGTGTTGACTGTCGTCACCATCACGATACGCTCGTCGCGACGCACTCTCGCGCACCACGGACGACGCGGCACGCAGCGCAGCACCTGGCACCGCAGCGCCGCACCGCAGCACGCAGCAGGACCATCCCGGAACGCCGTTTCGCGACCCCACCACAGCCAGGGGGCGAACCATGGAGCTGACACCCTCGGCCCACCTCGACACGTTTCCGCGCGACCACCTCCCGCCGCCCGGCGAGTGGCCCGAGCTGCTCTTCGAGCTGCCGGAGCTCCAGTACCCGGCCCGTCTGAACTGCGCGGCCGAGCTCCTCGACACCACGATCGCCCGCCACGGCCCGGACCGGCCCGTCTTCCGCACCGGGGACGGCGGGACCTGGACGTACGGGGAGCTGCGCGAGCGGGTCGACCGGATCGCGCACGTCCTGACCCGGGACCTCGGGGTGGTGCCGGGCAACCGGGTGCTGCTGCGCGGCCCGACCACCCCGCAGCTCGCCGCCTGCTGGCTCGCGGTGCTGAAGGCGGGGGCGGTCGCCGTCACGGTCCTCGCCCAGCAGCGGGCGGGGGAACTGGCCACCGTGTGCGAGATCGCCGAGCCGGCGCACGCCCTCTGCGACATCCGCTCGGTGGACGAGCTGGTCAAGGCCGAGGTCCCCGGGCTGCGGATCACCACCTGGGGCGGCGAGGCCGCGGACGATCTGCTGCGCCGGGCCGCGGCCGCGCCCGCCGAGCCGTACCCGGCCGTCGCCACGGCCGCCGACGACGTGGCCCTGATCGCCTTCACCTCCGGGACGACCGGCCGGCCCAAGGGGTGCGTGCACTTCCACCGGGATGTGCTCGCCGTCGCGGACACCTTCTCCGCGCGGGTGCTGCGGCCCCGGCCGGACGACGTGTTCGCCGGGAGCCCGCCCCTCGGGTTCACCTTCGGCCTCGGCGGTCTGGTGCTGTTCCCGATGCGGGCCGGGGCCTGCGCGCTGCTGCTGGAACAGGCCGGGCCCGCCCGGCTGCTGGCGGCGATCGCCGAGCACCGGGTCACCGTCCTGTTCACGGCCCCGACCGCGTACCGGGTGATGCTGGACGAGCTGGACGGCCACGACGTGACCTCGCTGCGCCGCTGCGTCTCGGCGGGCGAGAACCTGCCCGCCGCCACCTGGCACGCCTGGCGGGAGCGGACCGGGCTCGCCCTCATCAACGGGATCGGCGCGACGGAGCTCCTGCACATCTTCGTCTCCGCCGCCGACGCGGACGCCCGGCCCGGCACCACGGGCGTCCCCGTCCCCGGCTGGCAGGCGCGCGTGGTCGACGGAGCGGGCCTGCCGGTGCCCGACGGGGAACCGGGCCTGCTCGCCGTGCGCGGCCCGGTCGGCTGCCGGTACCTGGCCGACCCCCGGCAGCGGGAGTACGTCCGCGACGGCTGGAACATCACCGGCGACACCTACGTCCGCGAGCGCGACGGCTGGTTCCGCTATGTCGCCCGCGCCGACGACATGATCGTCTCGGCCGGGTACAACATCGCGGGCCCGGAGGTCGAGGACGCGCTGCTGCACCATCCGGACGTGGCGGAGGCGGCGGTCGTCGGCCGCCCGGACGAGCTGCGCGGCCGGATCGTCGCCGCCTACGTCGTCCTGCGCGAGGGCGTGCCGCGCGGCGAGGAGACGGCCCGGGCCCTGACCGAGTCGGTGAAGGAGCGCCTCGCACCCTTCAAGTGCCCCCGGGAGTTCGTCTTCCTGGACGCGCTGCCGCGCACCCCGACGGGCAAGCTCCAGCGGTACCGGCTGCGGGATCTAGAGTGACCGGGTGGCCGAGCTGCACACCCCCCGATCCCTGATCGTCACCCTGTACGGCGCCTATGGGCGCGAACGGCCGGGGCCGTTCGCCGTGGCCGGGCTGATCCGGCTGCTGGGCGCCCTGGGCGTGGACGCCCCCTCGGTGCGCTCCTCGGTCTCCCGGCTGAAGCGGCGCGGGCTGCTGGTGCCGGAGCGGACGGCGGACGGCGCGGCCGGATACGCCCTCTCCGCCGACGCCCGCCAACTCCTCGACGACGGCGACCGGCGCATCTTCGCGGGCGCGCCCGCCGACCCGGCCGAGGGCTGGGTGCTGGCGGTGTTCTCCGTGCCCGAGTCCGAGCGGGCCAAGCGGCATCTGCTGCGCTCCCGGCTGGTGCGCCTGGGCTTCGGGGCGGCCGCGCCGGGCGTGTGGATCGCGCCCGCACGGCTCGCGGAGGAGACCCGGCACACCCTGGTCCGCCTCGGGCTCGCCCCGTATGTGGAACTGTTCCGCGGCGCCCATCTGGGCTTCGCGGCGACGGCGGAGGCGGTCGCGCGCTGGTGGGACCTGGCGGCGGTGGCCAAGCTGCACGAGGAGTTCCTGGGGCTGGCGGAACCGGTGCTGCGCGCCTGGGAGTCCCGCCCGGACACCCCGCCCCGCGAGGCGTACCGGGACTACCTCACCACCCTCGACCTCTGGCGCCGTCTCCCCTACGCGGACCCGGGCCTCGCCCCGCGCCTCCTCCCCGCCGGCTGGCCCGGCGCCCGCTCGGCCGCCGTCTTCGCAGCTCTGCACGCCCGGCTGCGGGACGCGGGCGCGGCCTTCGTCCGCGACGAGGGGGCGGCTACCGCAGGCTGAGCCGTGGCTTGGGCGCGTCGGTCCGGCCGGTGGGCGGGATGCGGCTGCCCGCGCGGTACGGCAGGGGCCAGGGCGCGCCCTCGCCGGTGTAGCCCTGTTCGGCGGCTGCGTGCAGGGTCCAGTGCGGGTCGTAGAGGTGCGGGCGGGCGAGGGCGCACAGGTCGGCGCGGCCTGCCAGGAGGAGGGAGTTGACGTCGTCCCAGGAGGAGATCGCGCCGACGGCGACGACGGGGACGCCGGTCTCGTTGCGGATCCGGTCCGCGAACGGGGTCTGGTAGGAGCGGCCGTACTCGGGGCGTTCGTCCGGGACGACCTGGCCGGTGGAGACGTCGACGGCGTCCGCGCCGTGCGCGGCGAAGGCGGCGGCGTAGGCCACGGCGTCGTCGGCGGTGGTGCCGCCGTCCGCCCAGTCGGTGGCGGAGATCCGGACGGTGAGCGGCCGGTCGCCGGGCCACACCTCCCGTACCGCGTCCAGGACTTCGAGGGGGAAGCGGAGCCGCCGTTCCGTGCTGCCGCCGTAGGCGTCGGTGCGCCGGTTGGTGAGCGGGGAGAGGAAGCCGGAGAGCAGATAGCCGTGGGCGCAGTGGAGTTCGAGCAGGTCGAAACCGCTGCGGGCGGCACGGCGGGCGGCGGCGGTGAACTCCGCGCGGACGGCGGCGAGTCCGGCCCGGTCCAGGGCGTGCGGGACCTGGTTGACGCCCGGCCGGTAGGGCAGCGGGGACGCGGCCAGGAGCGGCCAGTTGCCGGTGGGGAGGGGCTGGTCGATGCCCTCCCACATCAGCCGGGTGGAGCCCTTGCGGCCGGAGTGGCCGAGCTGGACGCCGATCGCGGTGCCGGGCGCCTGCGTGTGGACGAAGTCGGTGACCCGGCGCCAGCCGGCCGCCTGCTCCTCGTTCCACAGCCCGGTGCAGCCCGGGGTGATCCGGCCCTCGGGGCTGACGCAGACCATCTCCGTCATCACCAGCCCTGCGCCGCCCAGGGCCCGGGCGCCCAGGTGCACCAGATGGAACTCGCCCGGCAGTCCGTCGGTGGCGCTGTACATGTCCATCGGGGAGACCACGACCCGGTTGCGCAGCGTCAGTCCGCCGAGCCGGAACGGGGTGAACATCGGCGGGGTGCCGGGCGGGCAGCCGAACTCCCGCTCCACCTTCTCGGTGAACGCGGCGTCCCGCAGCCGCAGATTGCCGTGGGTGACGCGGCGGCTGCGGGTGAGCAGGTTGAACGCGAACTGGCGCGGGGGCTGGTCGAGCCGCCGGGCGATCTCCTCGAACCAGCGCAGGCTGGCCGCCGCCGCACGCTGGGTGGACTCGACGACCGGCCGGCGCTCGGCCTCGTAGGCGGCGAGGGCTGCGGGCAGGTCGGGCTGCTCGTCGACGCAGGCGGCGAGGGCGAGGGCGTCCTCGACGGCGAGCTTGGTGCCGGAGCCGATGGAGAAGTGGGCGGTGTGCGCGGCGTCGCCGAGCAGGACGGTGTTCCCGTGCGACCAGCGTCCGTTGACCACGGTGCGGAAGGCGGTCCAGGCGGAGGAGTTGCCGCGCAGGGGGTGGCCGTCGAGGGCCCGGTCGAAGATATTGGCGCAGCGGGCGGCGGACTCGCTCTCGTCGAGGGTGTCGAAGCCCGCGGCGCGCCAGACCTCCTCGCGCATCTCGACGATCACGGTGGAGGCGTCGGCCGCGTAGGGGTAGCCGTGGAGCTGCATCACCCCGTGCTCGGTCTCGGCGATCTCGAAGCGGAAGGCGGAGAACGCCATGTCGGCGGCGAGCCAGATGTAGCGGCAGCGGTGGGTGGTGATCCGGGGCCGGAAGACCTCGGCGTGCGCCGCGCGGGTGGCGCTGTGGACGCCGTCGGCGGCGATGACGAGGTCATGGGTGGCGGCGAGTTCGGCGGCGGGCGGGGCGGGGGTGCGAAAGCGCAGGTCCACGCCGAGGGAGCGGCAGCGGTGGTGCAGGATCTCCAGCAGCCGGCGCCGGCCGAGGGCGGCGAAGCCGTGTCCGCCGGAGGTCTGGAGGTGGCCGCGGTGCACGATGTCGATGTCGTCCCAGCGGACGAATTCGTTCCTGAGGGCGCGGTGGACGACGGGGTCGGCCTCCTCGATCCCGCCGAGGGTCTCGTCGGAGAGGACGACGCCGAAACCGAAGGTGTCGTCGGGGGCGTTGCGCTCGTAGACGGTGATCTCGCGGCGGGGGTCGAGCCGGGCGAGGAGTGCGGCGGCGTAGAGCCCGCCGGGGCCGCCGCCGACGACGGCGACCTTGAGGGGCGGGCGGGCCCCCGGGCCACCGGGCGCGGGGCGGGCGGCGGCGCGGGGCGGGCGGTCCGGGCCGGGGGCCGCGCGGTCCGGGGCGGGAGCGAGATCCGGGCCGGGGCCGGGGGCCGCGCGGTCCGGGCCGGGGGTCGGCGGGGGCATCAGCGGCCCTGCCACTCGGGCGGGCGCTTCGCGGTGAACGCCGCGTGGAACTCGGCGTAGTCGCGCCCGTGCATCAGCAGGGCCTGCGTCGCCGCGTCCATCTCGACCGCGCCCGCGAGCGGCATGTCCAGCTCGGCGGTGAGCAGGGCCTTGGTCTGCGCGTAGGCGAGGGCGGGCCCGTCGGCGAGGTGGCGGGCGAGTTCGGCGGCGCGTTCGTCGGCCCGGCCCTCGTCGACCAGCTCGCTCAGCAGGCCGATCCGCTCGGCCTCCGGCGCGCGCACCGGCTCCCCGAGCATCAGGAGCCGGGTCGCGTGCCCGAGCCCGACGACCCGCGGCAGCAGATACGCGGCCCCCATGTCCCCGCCGGAGAGCCCCACCTTGGTGAAGAGGAAGGAGAAGCGGGCCGAGGGGTCCGCGATCCGGAAGTCCGCGGCGAGCGCCAGCACCGCTCCGGCGCCCGCGGCCACCCCGTGCACGGCGGCGACGACGGGGAACGGGCACTCCCGGATCGCCCGCACGACCTGCCCGGTCATCCGGTTGAAGTCCAGCAGTTCCGCGGTGTCCATGGCGAGGGTGGCGCCGATGATCTCGTCCACGTCGCCGCCGGAGCAGAAGCCGCGCCCCTCGCCGCCGAGGACCAGGGCCTGCACGGACCGCTCCCGGGAGAGTTCGGCGAGCAGGTCGCGCAGGTCCGCGTAGGCGCCGAAGGTGAGGGCGTTGAGCTTCTCGGGGCGGGCCAGGGTCACCGTCGCGACCCCGTCGTCCCGGGTGATCCGCAGATGGCGCCACTTCTCGGTGGGCGGGGCGGAACCGGTAAAGGGGCTCATCGAGTGCTCCTTCGGCGGGCGGCGGGGCGGTCTGCGGCGGCCTGCCTCCCGAAGCTATCACTCGTTCATGACTTCCGTCACGAGAGCGCGATACCTCGTTCAGCGGGCCAGGGTCGCGACCAGGACCGCCTTGATGGTGTGCATCCGGTTCTCGGCCTCGTCGAAGACGACCGAGTGCGCCGACTCGAAGACCTCGTCCGAGACCTCCAGCTCCGTGAGCCCGTGCCGCTCGTGGATCTCCCTGGCGATCAAGGTCTCCAGGTCGTGGAAGGCGGGCAGGCAGTGCAGGAACCGGACGTCCGGGTTGCCGGTGGCCCGCAGGACGTCCATGGTCACCGCGTACGGCGAGAGGGCCTTGATCCGCTCGTCCCAGACCTCCCGGGGCTCCCCCATCGACACCCAGACGTCCGTGGCGACGAAGTCGGCGCCGCGCACCCCCTCGGCGATGTCTTCGGTCAGGGTGATCCGCGCGCCGCTCGCGGCGGCGGCCTCCCGGGCGGCGGCCACGACCTGCGGCGCGGGCCAGTACGCCTCGGGCGCCACGATCCGCACGTCCATACCGAGGAGGGCGCCGGTGACCAGGTAGGAGTTGCCCATGTTGAAGCGGGCGTCACCGAGGTAGGCGAGGGAGATCCGCTCCAGCGGCTTGTCGCTGTACTCGGTCATGGTGAGCACGTCGGCCAGCATCTGGGTGGGGTGCCAGTCGTCGGTGAGCCCGTTGTAGACCGGCACCCCGGCGTGCGCGGCCAGCTCCTCGACCGTGCGCTGCGCGTCCCCGCGGAACTCGATGGCGTCGTACATCCGGCCGAGGACCCGGGCGGTGTCCCTGGCGGACTCCTTGCGGCCGATATGGGAGCCCGCCGGGTCGATGTACGTCGTGAAGGCGCCCTGGTCGGCGGCGGCCACCTCGAAGGCGCAGCGGGTGCGGGTGGACGCCTTCTCGAAGATCAGCGCGATGTTCCTGCCCCGCAGCCGCTGGACCTCGGTGCCGGTCCGCTTGGCGGCCTTCAGTTCCGCGGCCAGGGCGACGAGACCGCGGAACTCCTCCGCCGTGAAGTCCAGCTCACGGAGGAAGTGGCGGCCTTCGAGTTGTATCGCCATGGTGGAGTGCTCCTGGGTCGCGGAATTGCGGCGTGACCATGGAAGTATATACGATCAACGGTATCTCTATACAGACCCCTGTTCCGTGGACCCGCCGTCGGCCGTGCCGGCTACACGGCGTCCCTCTCCACCGGACAGCTCATGCAGCGCGGGCCGCCTCTGCCGCGGCCCAGTTCGCTGCCCGGGATCTCGATGACCTCGATGCCCTGCTTGCGCAGATGCGTGTTGGTCGTCACGTTCCGCTCGTAGGCCACCACGACGCCGGGCTCCACGGCAAGCACGTTGCAGCCGTCGTCCCACTGCTCGCGCTCGGCCGAGTGCACGTCCTGCGTGGCCGTGAGGACCCGGATGTCCTTGAGGCCGAGGGCCGCCGCGATGGCGTCGTGCATCCGTTCCGGCGCGTGGTCGCTGACCTTCAGCCCACCCGTGCCGTCGGCCGGCTCGATGGTGTACGAGCGGAGCATGCCGAGGCCCGCGTACTGCGTGAAGGTGTCCGCGTCGACCATGGTCATCACGGTGTCCAGGTGCATGAACGCCCGCCGCTTCGGCATGTCCAGCGCGACGATCGTACGGGCCGACCCGGCCGCGAACATGCCCCGGGCCAGCATCTCCACCGCCTGCGGGGTGGTCCGCTCGCTCATGCCGATCAGCACCGCGCCGTTGCCGATCACCAGGACGTCGCCGCCCTCGATGGTGGACGGGTAGTCGTCCTGACCTTCCGACCAGTGGTGGAAGGCGCCCGCCTCGCCCGTGGTGAAGTGCGGGTGGTGCTTGTAGATCGCCTCGAAGTGCACGGTCTCCCGCTGCCGGGCGGGCCAGCGCATCGCGTTGATCGAGACGCCGTCGTAGATCCAGGCCGAGGTGTCACGGGTGAACAGGTGGTTGGGAAGCGGCTGGAGCAGGAAGTCGTCCAGGTCCAGGGCATGGAAGCGGACCGACGTCGGCTCGCTGTGACCGGCCAGGAACTCCCGCTTGGTCATCCCGCCGACCAACGCCTCCGCCAGGTCGGCGGTGGGCAGTTGGTCGAAGGCGTCCCGCAGGTGGTCGGTGGCGAGGGGACCGTACTCCTTCTCGTCGAAGACCCGGTCCAGGACCAGCTTCCGGGCCTCCGGGATGTCCAGGGACTCGCGGAGCAGATCACCGAAGAGATGCACCTCCACCCCGCGGTCGCGCAGCACGTCGGCGAACCCGTCGTGCTCCTGGCGGGCGCGGCGCACCCAGAGCACGTCGTCGAAGAGGAGCGCGTCCTTGTTGCTCGGCGTGAGGCGCTTCAGCTCCAGATCGGGCCGGTGGAGGATGACCTGGCGCAGACGGCCGGTCTCGGAGTCGACATGGAATCCCATGCCCCCATCCTCACCGGGCGGAGGGCGGTTCACCCGGCGAACGCCGCACATTCGTAACTGGGAACGCCGCCGGGACGCCTCGGGGGGCGGGACGCGTGGTGCCGCGTCCCGCCCCCGGACCGTCCGGTCACAGCCGCGGGTCGACCGGCTCCGACTCCAGCGCCAGGACGGCGAACACCGCCTCGTGCACCCGCCACAACGGCTCCCCGTCCGCGAGCCGGTCCAGGGCCTCCAGGCCGAGGGCGTACTCGCGCAGGGCGAGGGAGCGCTTGTGGCCGAGGAACCGCTCGCGCAGGCGGGCCAGGTTCTCCGGGCGGGTGTACTCGGGACCGTAGATGATCCGCAGGTACTCCCGGCCGCGGACCTTGACGCCCGGCTGCACCAGCCGCCCCTTGCCGTCCCGGGCGAGCGCCTGGAGCGGCTTGACGACCATGCCCTCGCCGCCGCGCCCGGTCATCTCCAGCCACCAGTCGGTGCCGGCCGCGACGGACGCCTCGTCGCCGGTCTCCACGACCAGCCGGCGGGTGACCTGGAGCAGCCCGGTCGCGTCGTGCTCCACCAGCCGGTCCAGCCAGGCGAGCCGGCGGTCGTACGGCTCGCCCGCGAGGGAGCGGCCCTCGGCGGCGAGGAGCTGGAAGGGCGCGAGCCGCACCCCGTCGAGCCCGTAGGTCCTCCAGCAGTAGCGCCGGTACGCCTCGGTGAACGCCGCCGCGTCCGCGGCCCGTTCGCCCTGCCGGGCGCGCAGACCGCCCACGTCCACGCCCCGCGCGGCGGCGGCCTCCAGGGCGGCCAGGGCCGGCGGGAGCGCCGCGCCGGAGGCGGCGCCCACGGCCGCGTACTGAGAGCGCAGCAGGCCGCCCGCCTTCAGCGACCAGGGCATCAGCTCGGCGTCGAGGAGGAGCCAGTCGGTACCGAACTCCTCCCACAGCCCGGCCGCTTCCACGGCGGTCCGCAGCCGCGCCAGGACCGCCTCGGTCATCGCCTCGTCGTCGAAGAAGGGGCGCCCGGTGCGGGTGTGCAAAGCGCCGGTCGGACCCTCGGCGCCGAAGCGGCGCCGCGCGGCTTCGGCGTCCCGGCACACCAGGGCGACCGCGCGCGAGCCCATGTGCTTCTCCTCGCACACGACCCGCTCGACGCCGTCCGCCCGGTACTGGGCGAAGGCCTCCGCCGGGTGCTCCAGATAGCCGTCCGCACGGGAGGTGGCGACGGGGGCCATGGCCGGCGGGAGGTAGGCGAGCAGCCGGGGGTCGACGGCGAAGCGGCTCATGACCTCCAGCGCGGCGGCCGCGTTCTCCTCGCGGACCGCGATCCGGGACATGTGCCGGGTCTCGACCACGCGCCGGCCGTGGACGTCGGCGAGGTCGAGGGGCCGGCCCTCCCGGCCACCGGGGGCCTCGGTGAGCAGCGGCCTCACCGGCTCGTACCAGACCTTCTCGGCCGGGACGTCGACCAGTTCGCGCTCGGGCCAGCGCAGGGCGGTCATCTTCCCGCCGAAGACGACGCCGGTGTCCAGGCAGATGGTGTTGTTGATCCAGGAGGTGTCGGGCACAGGGGTGTGCCCGTAGACGACCGCGGCGCGGCCCCGGTAGTCCTCGGCCCACGGGTAGCGGACGGGCAGGCCGAACTCGTCGGTCTCGCCGGTGGTGTCGCCGTAGAGGGCGTGCGAGCGGACCCGGCCGGAGGTGCGGCCGTGGTACTTCTCGGGCAGACCGGCGTGGCAGACCACGAGCCGGCCCTCGTCGAGGACGTAGTGGCTGACCAGGCCGTCGATGAACTCCCGGACGCGTGTGCGGAAGGCGTCGTCCTGCTTCTCCAGCTGCTCGATCGTCTCGGCGAGGCCGTGGGTGTGCTGGACGTTGCGGCCCTTGAGCCAGCGGCCGAGCTTGTTCTCGTGGTTGCCCGGCACGCACAGGGCGGTGCCCCCGGCGACCATGTCCATCACACGGCGCAGCACGGCGGGGCTGTCCGGGCCGCGGTCGACGAGGTCGCCGACGAAGACGGCGGTGCGGCCCTCGGGGTGCCGGCCGTCCTCGTATCCCAGCTTCGCGAGCAGGGTCTCCAGCTCTGAGGCGCAGCCGTGGACGTCGCCGATGATGTCGAAGGGGCCGGTGAGGTGGCGCAGGTCGTTGTAGCGGCGCTCCAGCGCGATGCGGGCGGCGGCGACCTCCTCGGCGCCGCGCAGGACGTGCACCTTGCGGAAGCCCTCGCGTTCCAGACCCTTGAGGGAGCGGCGCAGTTCGCGGCGGTGGCGGGAGATGACGTGCCGGGGCATGCCGGCGCGGTCCGGGCGGGCGGCGTTGCGCTCGGCACAGACCTCCTCGGGGAGGTCGAGGACGATCGCGATGGGCAGCACATCGTGCTCGCGGGCGATGCGCACCAGCCGGCGGCGGCTCTCCTGCTGCACGTTGGTGGCGTCGACGACGGTGAGGCGTCCGGCGGCGAGGCGCTTGCCGACGATGTAGTGGAGCACGTCGAAGGCGTCGGAGCTGGCGCTCTGGTCGTTCTCGTCGTCGGCGACCAGGCCCCGGCAGAAGTCGGAGGAGACGACCTCGGTCGGCTTGAAGTGGGTGCGGGCGAAGGTGGACTTGCCCGAGCCGGTGGCGCCGACCAGGACCACGAGGGACAGGTCGGTCACGGGCAGGCGGCGGCCGGCGGGCGCGGCGGCCCCGGCCCCGTCCTCGGGGGTGGTGGCGCTCATGCGGCTGCCTCCTTCGGGGTGGTCGGGGTGGCGGGGGCGGTGGTGGCCGGGCCGTTCGGGGTGGTCGCGTCCGCGCGCTGGAAGACAGCCATCTGGGTGGGCGGGCCGACCTCGGGGTCGTCGGGGCCGACGGAGACGAACCGGACGGTGTAGCCGTGCCGTTCGGCAACGGTCCCGGCCCAGGCGCGGAACTCCTCCCGGGTCCACTCGAACCGGTGGTCGCCGTGCCGGACGTGGCCGGCGGGCAGGGTCTCCCAGCGGACGTTGTACTCGACGTTCGGCGTGGTCACCAGCACGGTCCCGGGGCGGGCCGCGCCGAACACCGCATACTCCAGGGACGGGAGCCGGGGCAGGTCCAGGTGCTCGATCACCTCGCTGAGGACGGCCGCGTCATAGCCGGCGAGACGCTTGTCCGTGTAGGTGAGGGAGCTCTGGAACAGCTTCACCCGGGCGGCCTGGCGCTCACCGAGCCGGTCCAGCTTCAGCCGGCGCCCGGCGATGGTGAGCGCCCGGACGGAGACGTCGGTACCGGCGATCTCGGTGAAGCGGACGTCCTTGAGCAGGGCCTGCACCAACTGGCCCTGGCCGCAGCCGAGGTCGAGGACCCGGCTCGCACCGGCGGTACGCAGTTCGTGCAGGATCGCGTCCCGGCGCTGTACGGCGAGCGGGGCGGGGCGCTCCTCGGTGTCGGCACTCTCGTCGACGGCGTTGTCCACCTCCTCGACGTCGAGGTCGTCGGCCTCGGCGAGCCGGGCCAGTTCCAGGCGCTCCATCGCCTGCCGGGTGAGGCCCCAGCGACGGGAGAGGTAGCGGCTGGTGATGAGCTTCTGCTCGGGGTGGTCGGCGAGCCAGCCGTCACCGGCGCGCAGCAGCTTGTCGACCTCGTCGGGCGCGACCCAGTAGTGCTTGGCATCGTCGAGGACCGGCAGCAGGACGTAGAGCTGGCGCAAGGCGTCGGCGAGCCTCAGCTCGCCCTCCAGCACGAGCCGGACATAGCGCGAGTCGCCCCACTCGGGGAACCGCGCGTCCAGCGGGACGGGTTCAGCGGTGACGGTGTCCCAGCCGAGGGGGCCGAACAGCTTGCGGACCAGCTCCGCGCCGCCTCGTGCGGGGACGGCGGGCACCTCGATCCGCAGCGGCAGCGGCGCGGCGGCCCGCTCGGGCCGGGCGGCGCACACCCCGCGAAGGGCGCTCTTGAACACCGCGCTCAGCGCGACAGCGAGCAGCGAGGAGGCCGCGTACGGGCGGTCGTTGACGTACTGGGCGAGCGCGGTGTCCGGCGCGCCGCCACGGCCCTTGCCCTTGCCGCGCCGGACCAGGGCCACCGGATCCACCTCCAGCAGCAGTGCGGCCGTGCAGCGTTCGTCGGACGCCTCGGGGTAGAAGACGTGCGCGGTGCCGTGGGCGGTGGAGAACGTCTGCGCGTTGTCGGGGTGCTTGTGCAGCAGGAAGCCGAGCTCGCTCGCGGGACGCTCCGGGGTACCGGTGGTGCTGATCGTCAGGAACACCCGTCCGAGTATCCCGCCCATGGCCTCCGGCAACCAGGAGTTTTCCGGGGCCGCATGCCTTCGGGCCGACCGGGGACGCCCGGACGGGTACGCCTGGCCGGGAGGGCCGGCCAGGGGGGCGGCCAGGGGGACCGGCCGGGGGAGGCCGCTCCCGCGCGCCCGCACGGGACATCGGCCGGGCGCGCCCCGGGGCACGGCGGTGCGGGGCCGCCAGGGGCCCTCCCCGGGGGTGCCCCGACCCTGCGGATGCCGGACGCGCGCACCCGCCACAGCTCTCCGGTCCGGAGCCGAGCGGACCGGGCCCGCCCCCGCGCGAGGGAGGGACGCCGCAACCCGCATGATGAGCGACCGGGCCGACGCGGAGCCCGCCCCCGGCGCGAAGACGCCGGCCCCGCACGGCGCGCGTGGCGCGACATCCCCTCAGCGCTCCGGTGGCCCGCCGGCACCCAGGTGGGCCGCCACCGCCGCGACGGTGGACGGGCCGACGCGGCAGCAGCCGCCGATCAGCCGGGCCCCCGCCCTGCGCCACTCGGCCGCGAGGGCGGGGTCGAACCCGGACGGGCCCCGCCAGCGGCGGGCGGCCGCGTCCCACACCTCACCGCTGTTGGGGTAGGTCACGGCGGGCCGGCCCGTGACGGCGACCGCTGTCGCCACCGCCTCGGCCGCCTCGGCCGGGTCGCAGCAGTTGACGCCCACCGCCACGACCTCCTCCCTCCCCCGGGCCACGGTGAAGGCCCCGGCCAGCTCCTGCCCGGCCCGGGTGCGGCCTGCGGTGACGGTGTACGACAGCCAGACGGGCACCCCGCAGCCCGCCGCCGCGTCCAGGAGGACGGCCGCCTCCTCCGCGTCCGGGACCGTCTCCAGTGCCAGCACGTCCGGGCCGGCGGCGGCCAGAGCCTCGATCCTCGGCCGGTGGAACCGCTCCAGCGCGGCCGGCCCGATTCCGTACCGGCCCCGGTACTCGCTGCCGTCCGCCAGATACGCGCCGTAGGGGCCGACAGAGGCGGCGACCCATACCTCGTGGCCGGCCTCCTCCCCCGCCTCGCGGGCCAGGGCCACGCTGCGGGCGAAGAGACCCGCCGCCTCCGCTCGGCCGATCCCGGACCGTGCGAAGCCCTCGAAGCTGGCCTGGTACCCGGAGGTGATGAGCACCTGCGCGCCCGCCCGCGCATAGGCCCGGTGGGCCGCCCCGATCTGCCCGGGGTCGTCCGCGAGCAGCCGCGCGGACCAGAGGTCGCCGGACAGGTCGCAGCCCTGCGCCTCCAACTGGTTGGAGAGTCCTCCGTCGAGGACGAGTACGCCATCGGCCAGGGCCTCGGCGAACGGACGGACGGGGCGCACGGGTGCTCCTCGGGTCAGCTCAACTGGGACTGCACCTGGGAGGAGATGAGCTCCAGGTGGTCCAGGTCGTCGAGGTCGAGGATCTGGAGGTAGATCCGCTGCGAGCCGGTCTCCGCATAGCGGCCGATCTTCTCCACCACCTCCGCGGGCGAGCCCGCCAGCCCGTTGGCCCGGAGCTCGTCCACCTCACGGCCGATGGCGGCCGCCCGGCGGGCGACCTCCGCCTCGTCCTTGCCGACACAGACGACCAGAGCGTTGGAGTACGTCAGGTCGCCCGGCGCCCGGCCGGCCTTCTCGGCCGCCTCGCCCACCCGCCCGAACTGGAGGGCGGTGTCCTCGACCGAGGCGAACGGCAGATTGAACTCGTCCGCGTACCGTGCGGCGAGACGCGGGGTGCGGACCGCGCCGTGGCCGCCGATCAGTACCGGCACCTTGGCCTGGGCCGGCTTGGGCAGGGCCGGGGAGTCGGTGAGCTGGTAGTACGTGCCGTCGTAGGAGAAGGTGCTGCCGACCTCCGTGCCCCACAGTCCGGTGATGATCGCCAGCTGCTCTTCCAGCCGGCCGAACTTCTCCTTGGGGAAGGGGATGCCGTAGGCCCGGTGCTCCTCCTCGAACCACCCGGCACCCAGGCCGAGTTCGACCCGGCCCCCGGACATCTGGTCTACCTGGGCGACCTGGATCGCGAGGACACCCGGCAGCCGGAAGGTGCCCGCCGTCATCAAGGTCCCCAGGCGGATGCGCTGGGTCTCGCGGGCGAGTCCGGCCAGGGTGATCCAGGCGTCCGTCGGGCCGGGCAGCCCGTCCGCCGAGCCCATGCTGAGGTAGTGGTCGGATCGGAAGAAGGCGTCGAAGCCGAGGTCTTCCGCGGCCTTGGCGACGGTGAGAAGGGTGTCGTAGCTCGCGCCCTGCTGGGGCTCGGTGAAGATGCGAAGATCCATACCTCCATCCTGCACCGGTGCCGGTCGCCGTGCGGTCAAAGGGGGCCCGCGCGCCCCCGGACCGTTTCGGGAGGGCGGGCCGCCTCCGCCAGGGGAAGTCTTCGCAGCATCCCCCGCACCCGGTCCATGGCCTCGTCGGCGGAATCCATGGTCTCGATGCACTGCCAGTACAGCCCTTCGTCGTCGGTGGAGCAGGCGACGGCGACCAGGGCGATGCCCACATCGCCCAGCAGGGCGAGCAGGGCCGTCAACACCGCCTCCGGGTCGGCCACTTCGGTCAGCTGGGCCGCGCGGACGCCTCCGCTGCGCACCACCGGATGGTCGTACACCCCGCCCCGACCGCCGGTCTCGCCGAGGGCTCGCGCCTCCCCTCTCACATCGGGCGGCCCGCTCAGGGCGAGTCTGCTCCCGATCGCCTGCGCGAGCGCCTGGATCTGCCAGGACTCGGCGACCACCTCGGGAACCTCCCGGCTGCCCTCCAGTGCCTGCCTGCTGATGGCGATGAGCCGTAACGCGTCCATCCTGCTCCCCCGTTCATGCGACTGTCTGCCCACTCAGTTCATTACCCAGAGTGAAGGTCTTCGACCAGAAAAGCCAGGGGAATTCGGAAATCTGTGGACGACAAGGCAGTTGTGGATAAGTCGATGACTCCGAAGAGTGACGATCAGTGCTCTCGGTCCGGCTGTTCGCCGGGGGTTTCACCGGGAGAACCGACAGGGAACCGGGCCTCGTTTCGCTCGATCTTGTCCCGGAGCGCCGCCAGCACGTCAACCCCCAGCACCTCGCAGAACTGGAGCAGATAGGCGAGGACGTCGGCCGCCTCGTCGCGCACCCGGTGGGCGGTCTTCTCGTCCGCCATCACGGCGGCGGACTGCTCGGGCGTCAGCCACTGGAAGATCTCGACCAGTTCGGCCGCCTCGACGCTCAGCGCCACGGCCAGGTTCTTGGGCGTGTGGTACGGCTCCCAGTTCCGGGCAGCCGCGAAGTCGGCGAGCCGCCGCTGCAGCCGGGCCACGTCCAGCCCGTCCGCGCGGGTCGTGCCGCCCTCGCGCGTGCCGGGGCCCGGGGTGGCCCGGCCCTCGCCCGTGCAGGGGTCCCGGGTGGCAGGGCCCTCTCGCGTCGATCCCTTGTCGCTCGTCATGGGCCCAGGTCTACCACCGACACGCCCTCCGTCCCGCGCGCGCAGGCCCCGTCGGACACCGTCCCGACGAGCCGGATGTGGCCCCGGGCGCACATCTGCGCGGCCAGGGCGACCAGTTCGCGGGCCTGGGCCGGGTCGAGGGAGCGGTCGAAGCCGTCCGCGAGGACGGTGAGCGACTGGTAGGCGTCCGGTACTTCGGCGACCTGGTCGACAGCGAGCACACCGGGCCCGGTCAGCAGCACCAGAGCGAGCGCCAGATAGCGCAGTTCGCCCTCCCCCAGCCGTCCGACCGGGGTGTCCGGGCGGCGGCCGCCGCGGGCGAGGAGCGCCTGGACCGCGCCGTCCGCCGCCTGCTCCACCCGTAGGTCGGTGATCTCCCCGGCGCAGCCCGCCCGAGCCGCGGCGGCGAGCCGGGCGTGCCGCCTGGCGCACTCGCTGCGGGTGCGGTGCAGGACCTCGGCCAGGTTGTCGCAGCCGCGCCGCAGCCGCCCCGACCCGGCGGGCACCGGGGCCCGCATGCGCTCCGGCCGGGGGTCGCAGGCGAACACCGGGCGCAGGGCCATGACCAGTTGCTCGGCCGCCGCGAGCACCTGGAGCTGGGCGTTCGTCCGCCCCGCGACGTGCAGCGGGAGGAGAGCGGTACCCAGGCGGTCGTCGGGCAGCGGGGCCCTGGTGACGCCCGCCGCGCCCGAGGTGTGCCAGGACGCCTCCACGCAGCGGCGCCGCGGATCGCGCAGGGCGGTGGCGAGCAGGACACGTCCGTCGCAGGTCAGCCGCTCGCCCGCGATGCGGAGTTCGGGTTCCACCTGCACGGCGAGGTCGAGCCGGACCGAGCCGGCCGGGCCGCCGACCGTGCAGCCGATGCGGAAGCCCCGCCGGCCCTGCCGGTCGGGCCGGGACCAGTCGGGGACGCAGGCGGCGGGGTCGGGGAAGGCCTGGTCGAGGCCCCGGCCGGCGGCGAGCCGGGCCAGGGCCTCGTAGGCGTGCAGGGCACTGGACTTGCCGCTGCCGCTGGCACCGGCGAGGAGGGTGAACGGGGCGAGCGGCAGGACCGCGGCGCGGTGCGTCCGGAAGGCGGAGAGCCGCAGTTCGGTGACGGCGGGCCGCACGGTCCCGGGCCACGGCGCCCCCGGCCCGGCCACGGCGCTGCCGGTACCCGGGCCGTGCGGCGGAACCGCTTCCGGTCCCTGCTCGGTCGTCGGCTCCGGCCCCTGATCGAGTCCCTGCTCGGGCGCCGGTCCCGGCCCCGGATCGAGTCCCTGCTCGGTCGTCGGCTCCGGCCCCTGATCGGGTCCCTGCTCGGGCGCCGGTCCCGGCCCCGGATCGGGAACCTGCTCCGGGACCGGGACGAGTGTCGGCCCCCGCCCGGGGCCGGGGGCCGGAACCGCGACCGGGGCGGGGCCCGGCGCGGTGGAGGTGTCGTCAATGGGGCTGGCCGGCGGGGGCTGAGGGTCCATGACCGGGACCGTACGCAGCGTGATCTTCGCCGAACCGTTCCACCCCGGGGCCCTTCCTACGAACGGGGTACCGCGGTCTACGAACGGGGTGCCGCCGCCTACGAACGGGGTGCCGCGGCCTTCGCCGTCTCCTCGGACTCCGCGTCCGGCTCGGACTCGGTGCCCTCCACCTCGGTCCCGGCGGGCGCCAGCAGGAAGACATTGCGGTCGACCCGGTGCATCACACTGCCGAGGCCGAAGACGACCCCGCTGCTGAAGTCGAGGATCCGCTTGGCCACGTCGGTGTCCGCGCTCGTCAGGTCCAGCAGGACCGATGTCCGGTCGATGAGGTACTCGGCGACCTCGCGCGCGTCCGCGAAGACCTGCACCCGCAGGACCACGAAGCGGCGGCCGGCCTCCTGCGCGTACTCCCCCCGGTCCCCCGGGACCGTACGGTGGTCCACCCGCGACGGCCATGCGTCCCGGCCGCGCAGCGGCACCACCTGGGCCAGGCCCTCCCACTGCTCGTCGGTGACGTCGTACCTCTCGTACCTACTCATGTGCACATCTTCCCGCCCCTCACCCGTTCGGCCCAACACCGACACGGACGAGAGGCGGGAAGATCACCGACTGACCGGCCGGTCAGCGCCGCTCGAAGACGGCGACCGTACGCGGCGGCACCGTGAAGCTGCCCGAACCCCTCTCGTAGGAGGCGGACTTCACGACCCGGTCGGAGCCGGAGCGCTGCACCGGGTGCAGGCCCCAGTCACCGCCCGCGGGGACGACCGAGTGCTGTGTCTGCCGCTCGGGGGTGGCGTTGAAGACCACGACCAGGTCGCCGAGCCGCATGGTGATCACGCCGGGGGTCTCCTTGGTCCCGGACAGCGGGAAGGACAGCCGGTTCTGCACGTCCGCCGCCGTGGCCAGCGAGAACACCGGCTCGCCGGTGCGGATCCGGAGCAGGTCCCGGTAGGCGGCCGAGGCGCCCTCGATCTCGGCGCACCCCGCCTTCAGGCCCGGCGCGGTCAGCAGCGGCTTGGCGTACGGCCACTTGTCCTTGTTGTCCGCGGCGGGCGGCAGGCCCCGGCCGAAGCCGTTGCCCGCGCGGCAGTCCCAGTGGATCTCGTTGAACCAGTCGCCGCTGTCGTAGGAGTTGCGGTCCAGCGACTTGGAGCGCAGCAGGTCGGTGCCCGCCTGGGAGAGCGCCGGGCCCTGCGAGAGGGCGGCCGTCGCCATCGCGAGGACCTGCATCCTGGCCCGGTCCGCCGCCGGGGTGGCGGCAGGGAGCTTGAAGGCGAGGGCGTCGTACAGGGTCTCGTTGTCGTGGGCGTCCGCGTAGGCGAGCGCGTCACCGGGGACGGCGGCGTATCCGGCCGGAGAGCCGTTGTAGTCGACGTCCGAGCCCTTGACCTCGCGGCCGGAGGTGTCGGTGAAGCGGTACGAGGCCAGGTTCCCGGAGAGGCCGACCTTGACCAGGTCCTGGTAGTGCAGCAGCCGGGCCTTCTGCTCGGCGGGCGTGCCGTTGGCCTTCGAGTCGTTGGGCTCGGTGAACAGGCCGGAGGCGAACCCCTGCACACCCGGGTCCTCGTCGAACGGGCCGCCGCCGCGCACCGCGTCACGGGCCCGGTCGGAGAAGGTGGCGATGCCGGTGCCGGCCATGTTCTTCTGCGTGGCCTGCACGAAGCGGGAGTCGTCGGCGATCTCGCCGAAGTTCCAGCCCTCGCCGTAGAGGACGATCTTCTTGCCGTCGACGCCGTCCCGGGCGGGGGTCAGCTCGTCGAGGGCGGCCCGCACGGCGAGCATGTTCTCCTTGGGGTGGTGGCCCATCAGGTCGAAGCGGAAGCCGTCGACCTTGTACTCGCGGGCCCAGGTGACGACCGAGTCGACCACCAGCTTGCCCATCATGGCGTTCTCGGGCGCGGTGTTGGCGCAGCAGGTGGAGGTGGCCACGGAGCCGTCCTCCAGCAGCCGCTGGTAGTAGCCGGGCACGATCCGGTCGAGCACGGACTTGTCCGACTGCCCGGCGGCGACGGTGTGGTTGTAGACCACGTCCATCACGGTGCGCAGGCCCTGCTCGTTGAGCGCCTTCACCATCTGCCGGAACTCGACCGTGCGCCGGGTGCCGTCCGGGTCGGTGGCGTAGGAGCCCTCGGGGACGGTGTAGTGCAGCGGGTCGTAGCCCCAGTTGTAGGCGTCCTTCGCGGCGGCCTTCGCCACGCAGGCCTGCTGCTCCTCGGAGTCCGGTGCGTAGACCTTGAGGTCGCAGTCGGGGCGCTGCTGGTCCTTCTTCTTCTCGGGGATGGTGCCGATGTCGAAGGCGGGCAGCAGGTGGACGTGGGAGGTGCCGGCGTCGGCGAGGGCGCGCAGGTGCTTCGAGCCCTTGCTGTCCTTGTCGGCGAAGGCGAGGTAGGTGCCCCGGTGCTTCGGCTTCGCGGTCGCGTCGGCGATCGAGAAGTCGCGCACATGGAGTTCCTGGATCTGCGCGTCGCGCAGCGGGACGGCGGCCGGCTTGCGCAGCCGGTCCCAGCCGGCCGGGGCGAGGGAGCCGTCGGCGAGGTCGACGACGAGGCTCTTCCCGGAGTCGGCGGTGAGCGCGAGGGAGTAGGGGTCGGTGACCTTGTTGGTGACGACCTTCCCGGCGGCGGGCGCGAACACGGTCACCCGGAAGCGGTACGCCTTGCCCTTCCAGTTCTTGCGGCCCTCGGCGGTCCACACCCCGCTGGCCTCGTCCCGGCGCATGGCCACGGTCCGGCCACCGATCTCCAGGGCGACCCGCTGGGCGGTGGGGGCCCACAGGCGCAGGGTGGGCACCCCGCGCCGGTCGAAGACGGGGCCGAGGTCGGCCTTGGTGGCCTTCGCCGCGTAGAGGTCGTCGAGGACACCGGCGATCTGCACCCCGGTGGCGGTGAGGACGGCGCCGTTCGCCGTGTACTGCGCGGCGACGAGCTGGCCCTTCAGGGCCTCGCGCACCCGGTCGCGGTCGCGGTCGTCGACCGAGAACGCGGGATATTCCTTCAGGTGCGGGAACTTCTTCTTCTGGCTGTTCGTCAGTTCGGTGGGGTTCAGACGCAGGACCCTGTGGTCGCCGGTGAGGAAGCCGTCCTTCACCGCGAGCGAGCCGTCGCGGGAGTAGAGCAGCGCACTGGAGGCGGCGGTCGGCGCGCCCTTCCAGGCGAGGGTGTTCCGGTCGATCCAGACCGCGTGCGCCTTGGTGAGGTCGAGTGCGGCGCCGCTGCCCTTGGGCTGCGGGAGGAGGTACTTCTCCTGGCCGGCGAGCAGCCACACCTCGTGGCCGTTGGCCTTGAGGTCCAGGGACTGGTCGGAGGGCAGGTCCTTCTCGTCGCCCTTGTGGAGGATGTAGCTGAGCGAGGTGGCCCCGGGTGCGAGGGGCACCTCGAAGACGGCCCCGTAGGCGTCGGTGCGCACCGGCTCCAGGGGCTTGCTCCAGTCGGTGGGTTCGGCGGCGCCGGTCCAGGTGTGGAGGCCCCAGCCGTCGTACGCGGCGTCGGGGCGCTGGTAGTGGAGGACGGCCTTGGTGGTGTCCTGGGGCGGGTAGGCGCCGTCGGGGGCCTCGGTGCGGACCTCCGGCTTGCCCTGCTCGATCCAGACCTCGCCGGTCTTCGACAGGTCGATGGTGCGGTCGGCGTCGGTGTCCTTGACGCCGTCCTTGTTCACGGCGATGAACCCCAGAGAGGAGGCGCCGGGCTTGAGTTTGACGTACGCGAAGGCGCCGTAGGCGTCGCGGCCGGTGAAGGGCTTGCCGGCGGGCCAGGTGGTGCCCTCGCCGTCGGCGATGTCACCCCAGGTGTAGAGGCCCCAGTCGTCGTAGTCCCCGTCGGGGCGGTGGTAGTGGACGATCGCGTAGTCGCGCTGCGTGGCGGTGGGCGGCTGCGGGACCTCGGGGGCGCCGCTGGTGGTGGCGGCCGTGGCGCCGGCGGTGCGGCCCGCGCTGTCGACCACGACGGCCTTGTAGCGCAGAGCGGTTCCGGCGGGGGCGTCGACCTTGTGGGTGACCTTGTAGGGGGCGTGGTCGGCGGAGCCGAGGACCTGCCACGTGCCGTTGCCGGTCTGGGCGGCGAAGACGACGCGGTTCAGGCCGCCGCCGTCGGTGTCCGCCGTGATCTCGACGGTGCCGGTGGCGCCCGCCTCGGGGGCCTTCAGGGTGACGGAGGGCTTCGCGGTGGGCGCGGGCAGCGGCTTGGCGGCCTTGAGGACGAGGGAGCCGAGGGCCGGGACGGTGACGCGGACCGTGCCGTCGGCGCCGCTGGTGACGCGGGTGTCGCCGCCGTGGATCGCGGTGTACGCGGCGCGCGCGGGGCCGGCCGGGATCTCGACGGTCCTGGCCTCGGTGGCGCTGTTCACGGCGACCAGGTAGTCGGCGCGGGTGCGGGCGTCGGTCCGGGAGAAGGCGTACACCGAGCCCTCGGCGTACCGTTCCCGCTGGACGCCGTCGCGCAGGGCCGGGTGCTCCCGGGTCAGCTTCGACAGTGCGGCGATCCCCCGGTACAGCGGGTGGGAGGGGTCGTAGGCGTCCTGGGCGTGGGTGCGGTCGGTGCCGATCCGGTCGTCGTCGAGGTAGTCGGCGGTCTTCGAGGCGAACAGGGTCTGGCGGGCGTCCTTGTCGCCGCCCGCGCCCGCGAAGCCCTGCTCGTCGCCGTAGTAGACGACCGGGTTGCCGCGGCTGAGGAACATCAGCTCGTTGGCGAGGCGGTAGCGCTTGAGCAGTTCGGCGTCGTCGGCCTTGGGGTTGTCCTGCTTGAGGAAGGTGCCGAAGCGGCCCATGTCGTGGTTGCCGAGGAAGGGCACCGACTCATAGGCGTTGGCCTTGTCGGTGGTGTAGCGGTAGTCCTGACCGAAGAGGTTCGCCAGCTTGGACGCGGGCGCGCCCTGGGAGGCGAAGGCGCGGGCCGCGTCCTGGAACGGGAAGTCGAGGGTGGCGTCGAGCCTGCCCTCGGTGACATAGGGGGCGGTGACGGCCGGGTCGGCGGAGTAGACCTCGCCGAACATGAAGAAGTCGTCCCGGCCGCGCTTGGCCGCGTAGGCGTCCAGGGCCGTGGCCCACTGGGTCCAGAACTCCATGTTGACGTGCTTGACGGTGTCGATCCGGAAGCCGTCGATACCGAAGTCGCGCACCCAGCGCTGGTAGATCTTCTCCATGCCCTCGACTACCTCGGGGCGCTCGGTCCACAGGTCGTCCAGGCCGACGAAGTCGCCGTACTCGGAGGACTCCCCGGCGAACGTGGAGTCACCGCGGTTGTGGTACATCGACGGGTCGTTGAGCCAGGACGGGACCTTGAGGTTCCGCTTCTCCTTCGGCACCACCGGGGTGCGCGGGAAGGAGTCGTCGTCCACGCGCGGGAAGGGCCGGGAGCCGTCGGCGTAGTCGCTGTCGTCGAAGGGCTTCCCGTTCTTGGTCAGATAGGGGAGGGCACCCTTGGACAGGTAGTCGTAGGACTTCTCCTTGTAGTCCACGACGTCGGCGGTGTGGTTGGTGATGACGTCGAAGAAGACCTTCATGCCCTTGGCGTGGGCCTTGTCGATGAGGCGCTCCAGGTCGGCGTTGGTGCCGAAGTGCGGGTCGACCTGCGTGAAGTCGGTGATCCAGTAGCCGTGGTAGCCGGCGCTGGCGTCCTTGCCCACGCCCTGCACGGGCTGATTCTTGAAGATCGGCGCCATCCAGATGGCGGTGGTGCCGAGGCCCTTGATGTAGTCCAGCTTCTCGGTGAGGCCCTTGAGGTCACCGCCCTGGTAGAAGCCCTTGTCGGTGGGGTCGAAGCCGTGCTCCAGGCGCGAACCGGTGAGTCCGCCGCGGTCGTTGCGCCGGTCGCCGTTGGCGAAGCGGTCCGGCAGGACGAAGTAGAACTGCTCGCGGGTCAGGTCGTGGCGGGCCGGCTCGGCGGCCAGCGATCTGTCCGAGGGCGGCGGGGGTGGCTTCGGCGCGGCGGCCGCCGGCACGGCGGACACCAGCGCCGCGACCGTCGCCGTCGCCACGGCGGTGGCGGCCGCGGAGCGCAGTCGGAGGCGGGGGCGTATCACAGCGGGACTCTCCTGGTGAGGGTGGTCTGCTCGGTGGAGGAGGTAGGACAGGTACGAGAGGTACGAGTAGTACGAGAGGTGCGAGTAGTACGAGAGGTACGAGTAGTACGAGAGGTACGTGAGCTACGTCGGAGTGCGAGAGGTACGTCAGGCGTGAGAGGCACGTCAGGGCACGGGAGGTACGTCGCGGTGTGAGAGATGCGGGGCGGGTGGGGTGCGGGGCCGCCCCGCGCCCGGAAGGGGCGCGGGGCGGTCGCGGGGCCCGGCCCGGGCGGGCCGGCGCGGGATGGCGGCCGGGTCGGCCGCCGCACGGGGCGCGTCAGCCGCGCCAGGTGTCGTTCAGCACGACCTTGCCGGAGGCCGGGACGGTCGCCGTGCGGTCGGCACCGCTCTCCCAGGTGACGTTCCCGGCGCCGTCCTTGCGGAGGTACTTGTACGCGAAGGAGGTGCCTGCGGGCAGGTCGCGGTCGAGCTTCCACACCGGGTAGCTCGCCGGGTCGAGCTTGACGGCGGCGGCCGGGCTCCAGTTGCCGAGCTCGGCGCGGTTGCCGGTGACGTAGATGTTCTGGCCCATCACCGTGGTCGCGTTGACCGCGAAGGAGGCGCCCGTGTTCACCGGCGCCGGGTCGGAGCCGCCGGAGCAGTCGCGGGCCCCGGTGTGCAGGGCGACCGCCGTGTTGGGGCCGAGGGTGGCGGTGAAGCGGCCGGAGCCGTCCACCGAGACCGCGTTGCCGCTCTGCACATCGCAGTAGGAGCCGGAGGGCAGCGAGGTCTGGAAGGTGCGGGTGAGCGAGGAGCCCTCGTGGTTGATGGCGACATACGCCTTGCTGCCGCGGCCGAAGGCGATCCGGTCGCCGCCGTTGTCCCACCAGTCGGTGACGGCCTGGCCGCGCGCGGTGTTGCGGAAGGCGACCATGGAGGAGATCTCGCGCCAGGCGTGCTGGCACTTCCAGCCGTCCTGGTAGCAGGCGTTCACCCGGCCGCCGTTGGGCGGGCCGGCGTCCTTGTCGGACCACTCGTAGCCGGAGTGGACATCGGGCGCGCCGTAGGGCCAGGCGAGCATGAAGACGCTCGCGAGGGTGTACTCGGCGCCGTTCTTGTAGCTGAGGGTGTCGCCCACGCGCTCGGTGTCGTGGTTGTCCACGAACACCCCGGACTTGCCGGACGGCATGAAGCCCCAGCCCTCGCCGTAGTTCTTCAGGTGGGCGAGCTTCTCGTTCTGGAACACCTGCTTGAGGCCTCGGGCGTAGCGGAACTCCTGGACGTCGCCGCTGCCGAGGTACTCGGAGGGGTCGACGGCCTCGCCCGCGCCGTGGATGGCCTCGTGCTTCCAGTAGACGTTCGGGTTGGTCAGCTTGGCCTTGATGGCGGCGAGGTCCCCGGCGGCCATGTGCTTGGCCGCGTCGATCCGGAAGCCGTCCACGCCGAGGGAGAGCAGGTCGTTGAGGTAGCCGGCGATCCGGGTGCGGACGTACTCCTCGCCGGTGTCGAGGTCAGCGAGGCCGACCAGTTCGCACTCCTGGACGTTGAAGCGGTCCCGGTAGTTGCTGACGGTGGCCGTGCAGGTGTCGAAGTCGGGCGCCGAGTAGATTCCCGGGTAGTTGTACTTGGTGTACGAGGAGCCGCCGGTGCCCGTGCCGTTGCCGGCCGACATGTGGTTGATGACCGAGTCGGCGACGACCTTCACTCCGGCCGCGTGACACGTGTCGATCATGTTCTTGAACTGGGCCCGGTCGCCGAGGCGTCCGGCGATCCGGTAGCTGACGGGCTGGTACGAGGTCCACCACTGGCCGCCCTGGATGTGCTCCTGGGGCGGGGAGACCTGGACGTAGCCGTATCCGGCCGGGCCGAGGCTGTCGGTGCACGCCTTGGCGATCGAGTCGAACTTCCACTCGAACATCACGGCGGTGACGTCCTTGCCGCCGGGCGGCGCGGCCTGGACGGCGGGGGCGGGCGCGGTCACGGCGAGGGCGGCTCCTGCGGTGACGGCGAGTACCGCGGCCATGGTTCTGCTGGCCATTGTTTCCTCCTGCTGCGGGGGAGGTGCGGGTGACGTGGGGGTGGGGGCAGCCTCGTGCGGCAACGCGCCATGCCCGCAAGGCCATTGAAGAGGTTTTCGCAAGAAGTCTGAAACTTGTTGCGGTCGAGACCGTACGACCCGCCCGGGCCTCGGTCAAGCCTTCGAACCAAGCTTGACCCAGGGCTTTGTGACGACGGGGAAACGTAGCCGTTCTGTGTCCGCAAACTCTTTCGCAAGTCATTGCAGCGGTGTTACGTTCAACCACGACTCCGGTCCGGTCGGCCGGTGGCTCCGGTCCGTACCGGCGCCTCACGCGCCCGGCCGGCCGGACCGGTCCCCGGCACGGCCCCACCGGGCCCGCGGAAAACCTCAGTGGCGCGGCGCACCCGTGGAACCGCGCACCACCAGCTCCGGCTGGAAGACGAACTCCGTGCGCTGGACCGGGTTTCCGCCGATCTCCTCGATCAGGGCGTCCACCGCCGCCGTCGCCATCGCCTGCACCGGCTGGCGCACCGTCGTCAGCGGCGGGTCCGTGAACGCGATCAGCGGGGAGTCGTCGAAGCCGACCACCGACACGTCCGCCGGCACGTCCAGCCCCCGGGCCCGCACCGCACGCACCGCGCCCAGCGCCATCAGGTCGCTCGCGCAGACGATGCCCGTGCACCCCTCGTCGAGCAGGGCACCCGCGGCGACCTGGCCGCCCTCCACGCTGAACAGGGTGGACCTGACGAACCGTCCGGCCTCCTCGTGCGACAGCCCGGACTCGGCGTGCAGCGCGGCGAGGAAGCCCTCCGTCTTGCGCCGGGAGGGCACGTACCGGGCGGGCCCGACGGCCAGCCCGATCCGCTCGTGCCCGAGGTCCGCCAGGTGCCGCACCGCCATCCGGGCCGCCGAGCGGTCGTCGGGCGAGACGAAGTGCGCGTCGATCCGCTCGTTGTAGCCGTTGATCAGCACGAACGGCACCCCGCGTGCGGACAGCCGGGCGTAGCGCCCCGGGTCCTCGGCGGTGTCCGCGTGCAGACCGGACATGAAGATGATCCCGGTGACCCCGCGCTCCTCCAGCTGCTCCACCAGCTCGTCCTCGGTGGCCCCGCCGGGCATCTGGGTGCACAGCACCGGCGTGTACCCGTGCCCGCCCAGGACCTGCTCGATCACCTGGGCGAACGCCGGGAAGATGGGGTTCGTCAGCTCGGGGATGACCAGGCCGACCAGGCCCGCGCTGCGCTGCTTCAGCCGCACGGGCCGCTCGTAGCCGAGGACGTCCAGGGCGGCCAGCACCCGGTGGCGCGTCGGCGCGGCGACGCCCGCCTTGCCGTTGAGCACCCGGCTGACGGTCGCCTCGCTGACCCCGGCCTGGAGCGCGAGGTCGGCCAGCCTCGGGACGGCGTGGGCGCCGTCCCGGGGCAGGGGGAGCGTCACACCGCCCACCAGACGGTGGTGTCCGCCGGCAGTTCGGCCTCGCCACCGGTGATGTGCACGGTGTCGTTGGCGAGCAGCACCCGGCCGTGCGCCGGGACGCGCACCGGGGCGCCGGTGGTGTTGGCGGTGCACACGAAGCCGTCGCGGGCGAAGGAGAGCACGCCCTCGGGCGCGTCCAGCCACTCGACGGACTCGCCCGCGCCCATGCCCGGCTGAACCCGGCGCACGGCGAGCGCGCTGCGGTACAGCTCCAGGGTGGAGCCGGGGTCGCCGGTCTGGGTCTCGACGCTCAGCTCGGCCCACTGCGCGGGCTGGGGCAGCCAGCTCCCGCCGCTGCCGAAGCCGTACGAGGAGCCCTCCGCGGTCCACGGGATCGGCACCCGGCAGCCGTCGCGGAAGCCGTCCTGGCCGCTGGCCCGCCCGAACGACGGATCCTGGCGGACCTCGTCCGGGAGGTCGGTGACGTCCGGGAGGCCGAGTTCCTCGCCCTGGTAGAGGTAGGCGGAGCCGGGCAGGGCCAGCATCAGCAGGGTCGCGGCACGGGCCCGGCGCAGGCCGAGTTCGCGGTCGCCCGCCTCGCGGAGCTGGGTGCCGAGGCCGGCCGGGTTGGCGAACCGGGTCGCGTGGCGGGTCACGTCGTGGTTGGAGAGCACCCAGGTGGTGGGGGCGCCGACCGGGCGCATCGCCTCCAGGGAGGCGTCGATGACCTTGCGCAGCTCGGCGGCGTCCCAGTGGGTGCCCAGGTACTGGAAGTTGAACGCCTGGTGCATCTCGTCGGGGCGCACGTAGTTGGCGGTGCGCTCGACGGTGGGCGTCCACGCCTCGGCGACCAGGACGCGGTCGTCGCCGTACTCGGCGAGGACCTGGCGCCAGCTGCGGTAGACCTCGTGCACGCCGTCCTGGTCGAAGAAGGGCATGACATCGTTCCCGAGCAGCTTGAGCTGGTCGTGGCCGCCGATGTCGGGCAGCCCCTCGGCCTTGATCAGGCCGTGCGCCACGTCGACCCGGAAGCCGTCGACGCCCATGTCCAGCCAGAAGCGCAGGATCGAGCGGAACTCGTCGCGGACGGCCGGGTGCTCCCAGTTGAAGTCGGGCTGCTCCGGGGCGAACAGGTGGAGGTACCACTCGCCGTCGGCCACCCGGGTCCAGGCCGGGCCGCCGAAGATGGACTCCCAGTCGTTGGGCGGCAGTTCGCCGTTCGCGCCCTTGCCGGGGCGGAAGTGGTAGCGCTCGCGCAGCGGGGAACCGGGGCCCTCGGCCAGGGCGCGCTGGAACCACTCGTGCTGGTCGGAGGAGTGGTTGGGGACCAGGTCGACGATGATCCGCAGGCCGAGGCCGTGGGCCTCGCGGATGAGGGCGTCGGCGTCCAGCAGGCTGCCGAACATCGGGTCGATGGCGCGGTAGTCGGCGACGTCGTAACCGGCGTCGGCCTGCGGGGAGGCGTAGAAGGGGCTCAGCCACACGGCGTCGACACCGAGGTCCCGCAGGTACGGCAGCCGGCTGCGGATGCCCTCCAGATCGCCCATGCCGTCGCCGTTTCCGTCGGCGAAGCTGCGGGGGTAGACCTGGTAGATCACCGCGTCGCGCCACCAGCCGGTGTCCGTGCCGGAGGTGGGGGCGGCGGGGGCGGCAAGGTGCTGGGTCATGTCATCCCTGGAAGTCATGGGGTGGGGTGCGGCGCCGGCCCGGGTTGCAGGCACGGACCGGCGCCGCGGCTTCATACGCGTGGTGGGCGCTCGGTGCCGCCGCTCAGCCCTTGACGGCGCCGGCGGACATGCCGGTCACCAGGTGGCGCTGGGCGAACAGGAACACGATCGCCGCGGGGATCGCGATGAGCACCGAGGCGGCGGTCATCGGGCCCCACTGGGCGCCGTACTGGTTGACGAACTTCTGCAGACCGCCCGCGAGGGTGAGGTTCTCGTCGCCGATCATGAAGGCGGAGGCGTAGGCGACCTCGCCCCAGGCGGTGATGAAGGAGTAGAACGCGGTCACCGCGATGCCCGGCTTGGCGAGCGGGAGGATCAGCCGCCAGAAGGTGCCGAACGGGGTGAGGCCGTCGACCTGCCCCGACTCGTCGATCTCCGTCGGGATGGTGTCGAAGAAGCCCTTCATCATCCAGGCGCAGAACGGGACGGCGATGGTCAGGTAGGTGATGACCAGGCCGGCGGGCTCGTTCAGCAGGCCCATCGACGACATGATGTTGTAGATCGGCACGATCAGGACGGCGACCGGGAACATCTGCGTGATCAGCAGGGTCCACATCAGGCCGCGCTTGCCCGGGAAGCGGAAGCGGCTGACCGCGTAGCCGGTCGTCGAGGCGACGAACACGCCGAGCACGGTCGTCAGTCCGGCGACGAGCAGGGAGTTCCAGAACCAGGTCAGGAACGGGGTGTCCGCCAGCAGGTTGGTGTAGTTCTCGAGGGTCGTCTCCTTCACGAAGTCGGTGGTGGTCGCGTACTGCGCCGGCTTCAGCGAGGTCAGCAGGACCCACAGCACCGGGAAGACGGCGATCACGGACGCGACGACCAGGGTGGTGTGCAGCCCGATGGAGGCGAGCGGCGAACGGGTGCCGCGGGGGCGGTGCTTCACCCGGCCGGGCTTCGCCCGCCGGGAGGTTCCGACAGCGGTGGTCACCAGACTTCTCCCTGCTTGCGGAGGACTCGCCGGTAGACCGCGGCGAAGACCATCAGGAGCACGAGGATCAGCACGCCCCAGGTGGAGGACTGCGCGAAGTCGCGCGGACTGATCTCGAACGAGAACTTGTACGCCTGGGTGACGAGGATCTGCGTCGCCTCGCCCGGCCCGCCCCTGGTGAGCAGGAAGATCACCGGGAACATGTTGAACGTCCAGATGGTGCTCAGCAGGACCACGGTGGTGCTGACCGAACGCAGCCCGGGGAGCGTGATGTTGCGGAACCGCTGCCAGGGGCCGGCGCCGTCCATCTCGGCGGCCTCGTACAGCTCGCCGGGTATGGACTGCAGACCGCCGAGCAGGGCGACCATCATGAAGGGCACGCCGAGCCAGACGTTGACGGCGATGACGGAGAACTTCGCCCAAGTGGGGTCGTTGAGCCACGGCAGGGCGTCGATGCCGGCGCCGCCGAGCATCTGGTTGAGCAGGCCGCGGCGCTCGTCGTAGAGGAAGCGCCAGGCGAACACCGACACGAAGCCCGGTACCGCCCACGGCAGGATGAGGAACATCCGGTAGAAGGAGCGGCCGGCGATGCGCCGGTTGAGCATGTTGGCGAGGGCCATGCCGAGGGCGAAGGTGATCGCCACACAGGAGAGGGTCCACACCAGTGTCCAGCCCAGGGTGTCCAGGAACTGCGAGCCGGTGAGCGCTTCCTTGTAGTTCTCCAGCCCCACGAACTCGTAGGTGGCCGGGATCTCGTTGACGCCGATGGACCGCGCGACGTTGCGCTCGTTCGCGTCGGTGAGCGACAGGTAGATACCGCGCACCAGCGGGTATCCGATGATCACTCCCAGCACGACGACCACGGGGGCGACCATCGCCCACGCGTACCAGTGCGTGGAGAAGGAGCGGCGGAGCTTGCGCTCGGGCCCGCCAGCACGGCGGCTCCGGCCGCGGGCGCTCTCGCCCGCGGCCTTCACCACCGACTGGCTGCTGGTGTCCACAGCCATCAGCCGGTCAACCTTCCTTGTTCTTCCTCGTACTTCCTGGCTTTCCGGTACCGGCTACTTCCAGTCCTTCAGGAGCTTGCGGTACTCCTCGGCCGTGGCCTCGGCACCCTTCTCCGGGGTGGTCTGGCCGGTGAGGACCTTGGTGTACTCGGTCACCAGCGGGGCGAAGAGGGAACCGGTCTCGGGGATCCAGGGGCGCTCGACCGCCTTGTCGACGACCGGGCGGAAGAAGCCGATGATCTCGTTGGAGGCCACACCGGGCTGCGAGTAGACCGAGTTGCGGGTCGGCAGCAGGCTGAGCTCCTTGGCGACCTTGGCCTGGGACTCGGCGGAGGTCATGTACTCGGTGAACGCGTAGGAGGCGTCCAGGTTCTTGGAGCCCGCGTACACGGCGAGGTTGTGGCCGCCCTGGGGAGCGCCCTGGCCGGCGGAGCCGGCGGGCACGGGGGCGATACCGAGGTTGGCCTTGTCGGTGAACTCGGCGCCCGCGTAGGTGTCGGCGACGGCCCACGGGCCGTTGATCATCATGGCGACCTTGCCGTCCTTGAAGGACGCCTGCATGTTGTCCCAGCCGTTGGTCGCGTCGGTGATCGCGGTCTTGGAGTCGACCAGGTCCTTGACGGTCTCCAGGGCCTTGACGCCGGCCTCGCCGTCGATGGTGACCTTCTTCTCCTTGGCGTCGACCAGGTCGCCGCCCTCGCCGTAGAGGAAGGAGAGGAACCAGTAGGCGTCGTCGCCGCGGAGGTAGAGGCCGGTCTTGCCGGTCTTGTCCTTGATGGTGGCGGAGACGGTCTTCAGCTCGTCGATGGTCTTGGGGACCTCGACACCGGCCTCCTTGAAGATCTTCTTGTTGTAGAAGATGCCCATGGAGTCGATGACCTGCGGCACGGCGTAGGTCTTGCCGTCGTACTTGGTGGAGGCGGCGGCCTGCTTGAGGAAGTCGTCCTCGTTCTTCAGCGCGGCGGTGCCGTCGAGCGGGGCCAGGTAGCCGAGGTCCGCGAACTCGGGGGTCCAGGCGACCTCGGAGCGGATGACGTCGGGGGCGCCGGAGCCGGACTGGGCGGCGTTCTTGAACTTGTTCTGCGCCTCACCGAACGGCACGTTGACGTAGTTGACCTTCACCTTGGGGTGGAGCTTGGTGAAGTCCTGCGCGAGCTTCTTGAAGACCTTGTCCTCGCTGCCGACGCTGGAGGTGTCCCACCAGGTCACGGTGCCGCTGAGCTCGCCCGAGCCCTTGCTGCCACCGTTGCCGCCGTCGTCCCCGCCGCACGCTGTCGCCGACACGGCCAGTGCCGCGACCAGAGCGGTGGCCGCTATGCCACGCCGCATGTGAACTCCTTCAGTGAAGCCCGGAAGGGCGGAGGCACAGCTCTCGGCCTCCCGCCGTCCGCTCCCTCGCGGTGCCGGGTTGCCAGGAACGTAACAGGGCTGAAAACCATCGGAAAGACCTTGCGGCAATTTTCTGCAAGGACGGGTGATCGTTACATCCGCGTGTCCGGAGAGTTGCCGACGCATCGCTTGACACCGGCACCGGTACAGGGTGCCTGCTGCCGCAAGGACGCGGCAAGGAGCTCGCAAGACTTTGCAGGATGTGTGACGCGGGTTACGGGGGACGGCCGGGGTGGGGAGGTCTTCGGCCAGGCCGCCGAAGGCCCGACCCGATCGGGCAGGGGTCCGGACCCACCGGGGCCCGCACCTGGTGGGCAATCCCCGGCACGCCCGGTACAGTCCCCTTCCATGACCGCGCGGCTCGCCGACATCGCAGCCCAGGCGGGGGTCAGTGAAGCCACAGTCAGTCGCGTGCTCAACGGCAAGCCGGGTGTGGCCGCGGCCACCCGCGAATCCGTCCTCGCCGCACTCGACGTGCTCGGCTACGAACGGCCGGTACGGCTGCGCCGCAGCAGCGCCGGGCTGGTCGGCCTGATAACTCCGGAACTGGACAACCCGATCTTCCCCGCGCTCGCGCAGGTGATCGGCCAGGCCCTCACCCGGCAGGGATACACCCCGGTCCTCGCGACGCAGACCCCGGGCGGGTCGACCGAGGACGAACTGACCGAGATGCTCGTCGACCGCGGCGTCGCCGGGATCATCTTCGTCTCCGGCCTGCACGCGGACACCACGGCCGGCACCGAACGCTACGACCGGCTGCGCGCGCAGGGCGTCCCGCACGTCCTCGTCAACGGCTTCTCCCCCAAGGTCCAGGCACCGTTCGTCTCCCCCGACGACCGGACCGCGATGCACCTGGCGGTGACGCACCTGGTCTCCCTCGGCCACACCCGCATCGGCCTCGCCCTCGGCCCGCGCCGCTTCGTCCCGGTGCTGCGCAAGATCGAGGGCTTCCAGCAGGCGGTCGCGGAACGCCTCGGGCTGGACGCGGAGCAGTCGCGGGAGCTGATCCAGCACTCCCTCTACTCCCTGGAGGGCGGCCAGGCGGCGGCCTTTGAACTCATCGATCGGGGCTGCACGGCGGTCGTCTGTGCCAGCGACATGATGGCGCTGGGCGCGATCCGCGCGGCACGGCAGCGGGGACTGCACGTCCCGCAGGACGTCTCGGTGGTCGGCTTCGACGACTCCCCGCTCATAGCGTTCACCGACCCGCCCCTGACCACCATCCGCCAGCCCGTCCAGGCCATGGGCCAGGCCGCCGTCCGCGCCCTCCTGGAGGACATAGGCGGCACTCCGGCCCCGCACAGCGAGTTCGTCTTCCTCCCGGAACTGGTCGTCCGCGGGTCCACGGCGGCGTGCGGGGCGGTCGCGTAGGCACCGTCGTCCGCCCCGCGGAGGCGCCCGTCCCTCGCCCCCGGCGCCGGGCGCGGGTCACGTCGCGACGCACGGCGCAGGGATTCGGACGTGTGAGTGAGGGGTGACGGCACCCGTTCCCGTACCCCGGCGCGGCTCGCGCCCTGCCAGAATCCCGGCAGACAGGCGCGGCTGCGGGGGCGGCGCGCGAGGGGCCGAGGCGGGGTGGCATGAAGCATGGCGGCGCGGTCGGTGCTGCGGGACCGGCGGGTGACACGGCACGAGGTCCGGACCCGGTGGGAGGGCTGCGGACGGCGGTAGGCGCACAGGGGCACGACCGGGACCGGAACCGGACGGCGACCGCCCCGGCGCCGGACCTTTCCCGGCCCCCCGGCCCGGCGCCGGGGGCGGTCCCCCGGCACGTCGCCTGCGTGATGGACGGCAACGGCCGGTGGGCACAACGCCG
The DNA here is from genome assembly GCF_000377145.1 of Streptomyces sp. CNT372. Taxonomy (NCBI): domain Bacteria; kingdom Bacillati; phylum Actinomycetota; class Actinomycetes; order Kitasatosporales; family Streptomycetaceae; genus Streptomyces; species Streptomyces sp. CNT372. The sequence goes on from NZ_KB897781.1 coordinate 355,028, forward strand.
TTCGTTACCCCGCACGGCGGGCCACCGTGCGGCCGAGGCCACCGTCATCGAGATCATCGAGGCGGCCCGTACCGCGGGGGTTGAGTGGCTGAGCCTGTACGCCTTCTCCACCGAGAACTGGAACCGGCCCGAGGACGAGGTCGAGTACCTCATGCGCCTGGTCCGCCGGGTCGTGCGCAAGCACGCGGCCCTGCTGCTGGCCCGCGGCGTCCGCTGCCGGTTCCTCGGCGCCTCCGATCCGCGCATTCCCCGCCCGCTCGGCCTCGACTTCGACGACCTGACCACGCTGACCGGTGACAACCGGCGCATGACGCTGACCGTGGCCTTCGACCACGGCGGGCGACGGGACATCGTCGAGGCCGCGCGTTCCCTGATCCGCAGCGGCCGGCCGGCCGAGGACCTGACCGAGCAGGTCTTCGCGGAGCACCTGCCGTTCCCCGACACACCGGACGTGGACCTCGTGATCCGCACCTCGGGCGAGCAGCGCATCTCGAACTTCATGCTCTGGAAGGTCGCCTACGCCGAGTGGGTCTTCCCCGAGGTGCTCTGGCCGGACTTCCGCGCCGCCGACTTCCTGGACTGCCTGCACACCTACCGGCGGCGCGAGCGCCGCTACGGCGGTCTGCCGCCGCGGACGAACGGAGACACACGATGACCACCGCAGACTCCCGCACCGCAGGAGCCGCGGAGACCGCGGGAGCCACCGGACCGGAGGGGCGTGAGGAGCCCGCCGGCGCCGGGGCGACCACCGGCACGACCGGCGCCGCGCACACCCCCGGGCCCGACCCGAGGCCGCCCCTCTTCGGGCCCGACTCCCGGTTCCACGCCTTCTTCGACGACCCGCGCTGGGCGCTCGCCCTGATCCGCGCTACCGTCCTGGAGGCCGCCCACCCGCAGGTCGGCGCGGCCCTCGTCGAGAACTCGACCTTCACCACCCACCCCTGGCGCCGGCTGCGCAACACCTATCTCAGCCTGCGGCGCATGTTCGGGACCGACCCCGCGGCGCGCGAGCGGGAGGCGGCCCGGCTCAACCGGCTGCACGCCCGGATGAGCGGTGCCGACTCCCGCGGCCGCCCCTACGACGCGATGGACCGCCCGGCCCGCGCCTGGGTGGTCGCCACCCTGTTCGAGAGCACGGTCACCATGTGCCGGCTGAGCGGTCAGCCGCTCGACCAGGACGCGCTGGAGAGGATGTACGCGGAGTACCGCGCCTTCCTCGCCGCCCTGGACGGCGACGCCACGGAACTCCCGGAGGAGGTCCACGACTTCTGGCCGTACTTCGACCGGGTCGTCGCGAACGAGCTGGAGAACACCGAGGCGGCCCGTGTCATCCTCTACCGGCTCTTCGACCACCTGCCCGCACCCGCCCTGTTCGAGGGGGCCCCGGCCCTGTGGGCGGCCGGCCGGGCCGTGGTGGGTCCGCTGCTCGGCGCGATCACCGTCGCCTCGCTGCCCGAGCCGTACCGGCGCCGGGCAGGACTGCCCGAGACTCCCGGTGCCCACACCCTGATGCAGGGTGCCTACGTCGCGGCCGGACTGGCGCGCTTCCTCCCCGAGGGCTGGCTCAACGCCGAACGCGTCATCGAGATCCTTTCGCTCGCACCGGGAAGCGACGACCCCGGGGCCAGGACGGCCGCCGCCCTGCATCGCCACATGAAGCGGGCCTCCGCACTCCTGCGTCTCCTCACCCCGCTGGGCGCCGACGAGGACCCGGACGCGGCGCCCGCCCCGGCTGCCGGGACCGGGCAGGTCCGGCGGTCCGCGGCGGGCAGGCGATCGGCCGAGGAGTTCTTCCGCCAGGTCCTCGACCAGACCGGCGACGGTCATCTCGACTGGCCCGATCTCGCCGCCATGGCCCGGGAGCTGTCCACCCGGCTCGACCTGGACGAACCCGAGGAGACGCGCCTCTACGACGCCTTCGCCGCCTGGTGGCGCGAACTGCAGGCCGCCCTCGACACCGACGGTGACGGCCGCGTGTCGGCGGACGAGTACGCCGCTGCCGTCCCCTCCCTGGCGGGCCCCGCCCTGATCCGCGTCGCCGAGGTGCTCTTCGACGCCACCGACCGGAACGGCGACGGGACCATCGACGCGGACGAGTACCGGGCGCTCTTCCGGACCGCGTTCCACCGCGACCTCGGCGACACGGGACGCGGCTACGACCGGACCGCCTTCGTCGGCGACTTCCTCGCCTTCATGTCCGCTCGCCGCACCAGCACGCCGTACGACCCGCTGCTGGCGGACGCGTGACGGACGCCGGGCACCCGTCGCCGCTGCCGCACCGGCACGGACCGGCCGCCCGAGGCCGGTGCCGGGCACCCGTCGCCGCTGCCGCACCCGCCCAGGACCGGCCTCAGGCCGTCGCGATCCGCAGGAGGAGCAGGGCGATGTCGTCCGTGTAGTGGGCGGCGGGGCGGGCGTGGTGGAGGAGACCGTCGAGGGTGCGGCCGAGGGGGTCGCCGGTGTGGCCGGCCAGCCGGCCGGCCAGATCGCGGGCGACGTGGTCGGCGTCGGTGCCGGGCGTCTCGACCAGGCCGTCGGTGTACAGGACCAACGACGTCCCCGTGTGCAGCTCCAGGGTGACCAGGGGGAAGGCGAGACCGGGGTGGATGCCCAGCAGCGGGCCGGGGTCGAGCTCGACGACGGTGCCCGCGCGCCCCGCCCGGTGCAGCAGCGGCGGCGGGTGCCCGGCACTGGCGAGCACGGCCCGCCGGCGCTCCAGGTCGATGTGCACATAGAGGCAGGAGACCAGGAGTTCCGACTCCAGGTCCGCGAGGACCCGGTCCGTCCGGGCGAGGACCTGGTCCGGTGGCGCGCCGGCGGCGGCGAGGATGGCGGTCCGCACCTGGCCCATCAGGGCCGCCGCCTCGACGTTGTGGCCCTGGACGTCGCCGATCACGGCGGCGGCGGTCGTGTCGTCGACGCGGATCAGGTCGTAGAAGTCGCCCCCCACGTTCATGCCGTGGCTGGCCGGGAGGTAGCGGGCGGCCGTCTCCAGCCCGGGGACGCGCGGCAGGCGCCGGGGCAGGAGGGTCTGCTGCAGGCCCCGGGCGAGTTCCCGGGTGGTGTCGTAGAGCCTGGCGCGGTCCAGTGCCTGGGCGATCAGACCGGCGAGCGAGGTCAGGACGGCGCGCTCGTCGGCGCTGAAGTGGTGGGGCCGGCTGTAGGAGAGGATGCAGCAGCCCACGGGGCGGCCCGAGATGATCAGAGGCAGGAAGGCCCACGCCTGTTTGCCGCTGAGCCGGGGTGCGTCCGGATACTCCAGGGCCATTTCCCCGGGCCCGGCGAAGAAGCGGGCCGTGCCGTCGGAGAGCGAGCGTCCGGCCGGTGTCACATCGGTGTCCAGCGGCAGCCCGTCGAGCCGGTCGATGGTGCGCTGGTCGTAGCCGTGGTACCCGGTGATGCGCAGGCGGCCCGCGTCGGCGGCGGACAGCACCAGCCCGTCCGCCCCGAAGGCGGGCAGCACCTGGTGGGCGAGGAGGTCGACGACGTCACGGACGACGACGGTCTCCGTCAGCGCGGCCGCCAGGTGCACGAGCTGGTACAGGCGTCCGGCGTGAGCCGCCGCCCCGGGCCCGGCAGGCGGTGCCCGCGGTGGGACGGCCCGCGATGGGGCGGGCACGGTGGACGGAGGCGGGGCGGGATCCGGCGACGGGGCCGGAGCGGTGGACGGGGGCGGGGCGGGAGAGGGATCCGGCGACGGGGCGGGAGCGGTGGACGGGGGCGGGGCCCCGGGCCGGGTCAGGTGGGAGGGCCCCTGCGGGGTCGGGTGCGGCGGCGGGTGCACACCCGGGGGCGCGGTGGCGGAACCGGGCACGGACGCAGCGGCCCCGGTGACCCGCACGCTGATGCCGCTGGCGTCCGGGTACAGCTCGAAGCGGAGCGGGCGGTCCGGTGGGCGCAGCGCGGTGAAGGCCACCGGGTCACGGCTGATCACCGCGGTGCGGTAGTGGTCCTCCACCGCCGCGGTGTCGAGCCAGGGCAGCGACTGCCAGGGACGGGTGCCGCGCAGCCGCTCGACGTCGAGCCCGAGGAGGGGACGGGTCGCACCGGCCGCGAAGGTGATCCGCCCTTCGAGGTCGAGGCCGAGAGCCGCCTCCGGCATCCGGTCGAGGTAGTCCCGCGCGGCGAGCAGCGGCTGTCCGCTGCGGGCCTCCTGGAGGGCACCGGCGGGGATGAGGAGAGGCTGGTCCGGCAGGGGTGCCGGACGCGCCTCGTCGAGCACCCGGGCGAGACTCCGCGCCGCGGCCTTGAGCAGCGTCCGCTCCCGCCGGGTGATCTCGGGCGGATGACTGGCGGGCCACAGGAGCATGAGGCCGCCCCGGCAGCGGCCCCGGAACCGCAGGGGCAGGACGGCCAGCGCGAAACGGTACGGCAGGCTGGCCGCGGTGCGCGGATAGACACGGGCGAGCTCCTCCTGGGAGCCCACCCAGACCAGGTGCTCGTCCCGGACCGCGTCGCTCGCCGGCGTGGAGGCGCTCAGGGGCACGCGCCGATACGGCCAGACCACCTCGACCGGCACACCGCACAGCAGCGCGAGCCCGATGACGCCCGCGGACTCGTCGAGGAGGTAGACGCCGCCCGCAGAGGCACCGGTACGGCGCACGATGTCCACCAGGGCGCCCGCCGGGGCACCGCCGTCCACGGGCCGCCCGCTCAGATCGGCCGTGCCGGACACGGCGCCTCCCGCCGTCGGCCGGGACCGGCCGGGACCGGCCGCCGCCGCCCGGCAACGCCGCGCGCGGCCGGCCAGGAGGCCGGGGTGGTCCTGTCTGCGGTCATCGGTTGTCACCGCCCGGGTACTGTGCCGGTGCCTCGGGTCCTGCTCGTGCCCTGCTCCGGGCAGGTGCGTCCGGCGGACACACCCACCCTCGCAGCGTAACCACTCGGCACGCACTCGTCCCGGCCCGGCCGCGCGGGACGGGCGCCGCCGCGCCGGCGCCGTCCGCGCCGCGGTGCACCCCGTTACGGCAAGCAGCCCCGCCCGCTTCCCCGGCTGACTACGCTGAGAACACGCCCTGTCGCCCAACGCAGCCACCGAGAGGAACCCGTGACTTCGCCCTGCTCTCCCCAGTTCGCCCCGGTCGGTGATGTCGGCACCGCGCTGATGATGATCGACTCCAGGCTCAGGAGCATCCATGACACCGAGGGCACGAACGACGCCGAACAGCAGGCCCTGCTGGAGCAGTTCACCGCGTCGATGGGTCCCGAGGAGGCCGATGACGTGCTGGACGGGGCGTGCACGCTCATCTACATGTTCATGACGTGGCTGCGGAAGGCGCACGAGGAGCACGACAAGGACGTCGTCGAGTACGTGGTGCCCCACCTCGTGGCCACGATGCGCATGATGCCGAGGAGCATCCGGCCCGAGGCCATCCCCACCATGGCCGGTCTGGTCATCGCCGCGGGCACCGGGCTGAGCCCCACCCTGTGGCGCAAGCAGTACGGGGAGTGGACGGACGTGGAGATGAACCCGCTCGAAGCCACCGCCTTCCTGCTCGCGGAGCACATCAACCGCATCGCGGGCGACCGCGACTTCGCCACCCGCATGATCGCCGAGGCGCTCGCCGCCTCGGAGGAGGCGTGACACCCGCAACGGACACGGCCGGCCTGCCGGTTGGCCCGGTACCGGCGGCCGGCCGGCGCGCCCGCGTCAGCTCTTCACCGCCCCCGAGGTGATGCCCCCGACGATGTGCTTGCCGAGGAACGCGAAGACGAGCAGCAGCGGCATCGTGGCGATCATGGCGCCGGTCAGCACGATCGCGTGGTTCACCGTGTGATTGCCCGCGCCCAGACCGGCCAGGGCCACCTGGAGTGTCGGGGAACCGTCGGGGGTGAGGGCGATGAACGGCCAGAAGAAGTCGTTCCACGCCTGGACGAAGATCAGCATGCCGAGGACCGCCATCGCGGGCCGGGCGACCGGGAAGACCACGTGCCAGATGATGCGCAGGCTGTGCGCCCCGTCCATCCGGGCCGCCTCGATCAGTTCGACGGGCAGTGCCTCCAGCAGGTACTGCCGCATGAAGAACACCCCGAACGCCGCGACCAGGCTCGGCAGGATCACCGACTGGAGCTGGTTGACCCAGCCGAACTCGGTGATCAGCTGGTAGAGCGGGATCACGCTGAGCTGCGGGGGCACGGTCATCGTCGCCACCACGATCGTCAGCAGCACGTTGCGGCCCTTGAAACGCAGCTTGGCGAAGGCGAATCCGGCGAGGGTCGCGAAGAGGACGGTGCTCATGGCGACCGCGCTCGCCACGATCGTGGTGTTGACGAGGGCCACTCCCATGTCGACCTGGTTCCAGGCAATGGAGAGGTTGTTGATCAGCTCCCGGCCGGGCAGCAGGGGGCTCGGCGCCTGGACGACGCGTTCGCCGGTGTGGGAGGCGGCGACCAGGTTCCAGTAGAGCGGGAACAGCGAGACCAGGGCGGCGAAGCCGAGCAGCAGATAGGTGAACGGCCCGGCGTGGTGCTGGCGTCCCGCTCGTGCGGCGCCGCCGAACCTCCGGCGCGGGCCGGGCCGGGGACGGGGCGGCGTGGGGCGCCGCGTGGTGTCGATCGCGTGTGTCATGAGCGGACCGCTCCGTCCTTCGTCTTCCGTCCGGCGGACGTCTTCCGTCCGCCGGAACGCCGGCCGAGCAGAAACCGCACGAGCCCGATGAGCAGCAGCAGAAGCAGCATCACCCAGGCGATGGCGGCCGCCTGCCCGAGCGCCCCCGTGACCCACCCCTTCTCGTACATCAGCAGACTGAGGGTCTGGTACTGGTTGCCGCTGCCGCCGCCGATGCCGAGGCTGCCTCCGAAGAGAAGCGGCTCCCCGAAGAGCTGGGTGGCGCCGATCGTGGAGACCACGACGGTGAACAGGATCGTCGGCTTGATCGAGGGGATGGTGATGCTGATGAACTGCCGGAAGCGGGAGGCCCCGTCGAGGGCCGCCGCCTCGTAGAGGTCGTTCGGGACGGCCTGCATGGCGGCCAGGTAGATCAGCGCGTTGTAGCCGGTCCACCGCCAGGTCACGATCGTGGAGATGGCGATCTGCGCCGGCCACTTCTCCGTCTCCCAGTTGACCGGGTCGAGACCGACATGGCCGAGGAGCTGGTTGATCAGGCCGTAGTCGGTGTTGAAGAGCTGGGCGAAGACCAGGGCCGCCGCGGCGATCGAGGTGGCGTACGGGGCGAGGACGGCGACCCGGTAAAAACCCCGGCCCCGGATGCGGTAGTTGAGCAGATGCGCGAGGCCGAGGGCCATCAGCAGCTGCGGGACCGTGGAGATGACACCGATGGTGAACGTGTTGGCCAGGGCGTTCCAGAAGAAGTCGCTGTCCCAGAGCCGGGTGTAGTTCTCCAGGCCGCGCCACTCGGCCTCGCCGCCGAGTTCGACCTTCTGGAGGGAGAGCCAGCCCGTGTAGAGCAGGGGGAAGAGCCCGAAGGCCCCGAACACGAGGAAGAACGGGGCGACATAGACATAGGGCGTCGCCTTCAGGTCGATCCGGTAGATGCGGCTGCGCCAGCCGTCGGGGTCGCGGGGCGGGGCGGCGGCCCCGGAGGTGGTGGAGGGGCGGGGCCCGGGCGGGGGTGCGGCGGGCGGTGCCGGGTCCTGGCCGGGCTGGAGGGAGGTGGCCATCAGGCGCCCTTTCCCTGGTGCGTCATGAGTCGGGGACGGTCGTGGAGCGCGCCGGCCGCCCGGTCGGGGCGGGCGGCCGACGCCGGGCGGGCTACTGGTCGATCTTGTCCTCGATCAGCTTCTTGACGTTGTTCCAGGCCGCGTCGGGCGCGGTGCCCCGGGTCTCGATGTCGAGGATCCCGTTGTCCGTGAGGAAGGTCTTGACCTGGCCGTCGTGGCGGCCGATGGGCGCCGGGGAGATCTTGCGGGCCGCCTCGGAGTAAATCGCGCCGACGGGGACACCCGGGAAGTACTCCGGCTGGGCGTTCTGCACGGTGTCGGAGGCCAGCCCGGCGGTCGTGGACGGGATGTTGCCGTTCACCGCGAAGACCTTGGCCTGCTGCTCGGGCGCGGTCAGCCAGGCGGCGAGCTTGGCGGCCTCCGCCGTGTGCTTGCCCGCCTTCGGGACGGTGAGGAAGGAGCCGCCCCAGTTGGCCGGGACGGGCGCCTGGGCGATGTCCCACTTCCCCTTGTTGGCGGGGCCGGCCTGGTCCTTGATGATGCCGGTCATCCAGCTCGGGCAGGCGACGGTGGCGAACCGGGAGTTCTTGAAGGCCGCGTTCCAGGTCCCCTTCTCGTCGAACTGCCGCAGCTTGGCGGTCAGTCCGCCCTCCGCGGCCTTCACCGCGATGTCCCAGGCCTTGGCGACGCCGGGGCTGCCCTCCCAGTGGAGCTTGCCGCTCTCGTCGGAGTACTGGTCGGGCTCGCTGGAGATCACCGCGTTGAACAGACCGCTCGCCGAGTCGTGGAACGCGGTGCCGGCCGGGGCCTTGGCCTTGTACTTCTGCCCCTGCTCCAGGAACTTGGCCCAGTCCCCCGCCCACAGCGCGCCGACCTTCTCGCGGTCGGTCGGCAGGCCCGCCTTCTCGAAGAGGTCCTTGCGGTAGCAGATGGCCATGGGACCGATGTCGGTGCCGAGGGCGACGACCTGGCCGCCGCGGGTGGTGGCCTGCTTGACCTTCCAGTCGAGGAACGCGGAGGTGTCGACGCCCTCGGCCTCGCGCAGGTCCACGAACTTGCCCGCCATCGCGTCGCCGGTGGCCTCGGCGATGTAGCCGACCTCGACGGCCTGGATGTCGGCGAGCCCGCTGCCCTGGGAGAGCCGCAGCTTGAGCGCGTCCCAGTACTTCTGGCCGTCGGCGACGTTCGTCTCGACGATCGTGATGTGCGGGTTCTGCTTCTCGTACTCGGCGTAGAGCTTGGCGCCGGTCTTGTCGTCGAAGCCGAAGGACCCGAAGGTGCCGACGCGGAGGGTGATCTTCCCGTCCCCGGCGCCGTCGTCGGCGGCACCGCCGCCACCTGCCGAACAGCCGGACAGGACGAGCGCCAGAGTGGTCAGGCCGGCGGCGGTGAGGGTGATCGCCCGGGTTCCGGGCCGGGCGACACCGGTGGATATGCGCATCTGATGCTCCTACGACGACGACTGATTCGGCTGGCGGCGGCAGGGACCGGTCACGGCGGGGGGAGGGTGGGGACGCGGTGCACGAACAGCCCGGACGGGCGCCCGAATCCGCATGGGAGCGCTCCCACTTCTGCCTGGTTCGAAGCTTCCCGGCGGCACCACGCACTGTCAAGGCCGGACAGCAGAGCTTTATTGCTCCGAGATGTCGGGAGTGTGAGAACTGGGTATGCCCCGAACGGCAGTTGCCGGTGCGCGCGCCGCCCCCGGTTCCCGCCCGCCCCCTCCCCTGAGCTGCACGGAAACCCCCGCGATCGGGAGCGCTCCCGATCACTCTGGCACCATGACCTTTCGGGGACGGTCCGCGGACACGGCGGTCCGGGGACAATCGAGCACGACCACCACCGCGCACCGGAGGACACGCACATGGCTGTACGCGGACGCCAGGGCCCGCCCACGCTGGAGCAGGTCGCCGCACGCGCGGGAGTGGGGCGGGGCACCGTGTCCCGGGTGATCAACAACTCCCCCGGGGTGCGGGACTCGACCCGCCTCGCGGTCGAACGGGCCATCGCCGAGCTGGGCTACGTCCCGAACCACGCGGCCCGGGCCCTGGCCGGGAGCCGTACGGACGCCGTGGCCCTGGTCGTCCCCGAGACGGAGAAGCGGTTCTTCACCGAGCCGTACTTCTCCGAGATCATCCACGGCGTCGGGATGGGGCTGGCCGACACCGAGCTCCAGCTCCTGCTCACCCTGGTCCGCACCGAGCGCGAGCGCACCCGCTTCCTCCAGTACGCGAAGGCCCGCCGCGTCGACGGCGTACTCCTGGTCTCCGTGCACCGCAGCGACCCGCTGCCGGACCTGCTCGCCGAGATGGACATGCCCACCGTCCTGGGCGGCCGGCGCACCGCCGACGAGACGGTGTCGTACGTGGACTCCGACAACGCGGGCGGTGCGCGGCTCGCGGTGCGCCATCTGCTCGCGACCGGCCGGCGGAAGATCGTCACCATCACCGGGCCCGGTGACATGTACGTCGCGCAGTGCCGGCTGCGGGGCTACGAGGAGGCCGTGCGCGCGGCCTGCCCCGACCACGGGGCGTCCCGGGTGGCGCACGGTGACTTCACCGAGGAGAGCGGCCGGCACGCCGTGGCCGAGCTGCTGCGCCGCCACCCCGATCTGGACGCGGTCTTCGCCGCCTCGGACGTCATGGCGGCGGGCGCCCTGCACGCCCTGCGCGCGGCCGGGCGGCGGGTGCCCGAGGACGTGGCGGTGGTCGGCTTCGACGACTCGCCGCTCGCCCAGCACACGGACCCGCAGCTGACCACGGTCCGCCAGCCGGTGGAGGAGATGGGCCGGACGATGGCGGGCGTCCTCCTCGACCAGATCGCCGATCCGGGCGCGGCCTGGCGGAACGTGATCGTCCGCACGGAGCTGGTGCGGCGCGGCACGGCCTGACGGGCCCGCCCGGGCCGGCATACGGCCCCGCGTCGGGCGCCCCGGCCCGGCGGACCGCCCTTGACAAGCTCCGCCCTCTGCGACCAATCTCATGGGAGCGCTCCCACTCCCCCGTCCGAGCGGTGGCTCCGTCCATCAGCCTGCCCCGCACGGAGCCGGCGGGCCGGGGAAGGGAGCGCTTCCCCGCCGTATGCCGGGAATCCCACGGCCGGACCTGGCCCGCCCGGCCGCCCCGACGCGACCCGACGCGACCCGAAACGGGCAGCACCCGCGCCCCCCGTATGCCCACCCGCCCCATCCACCCCGAGGACGACGATGACCACAGAGCACGATCCGGCCCCGCGCCCCCTCCCCCAGGCACCCGGTGGCGGCGCCGAGTTCCCGCAGGGGTTCCTGTGGGGGGTGGCCACCTCCGCCTACCAGATCGAGGGCGCGGCCGACCGGGACGGCCGGGGCGCCTCCATCTGGGACACCTTCGCCCACACCCCCGGCAAGGTGGCGCACGGCCACACCGGTGACACGGCAGCCGACCACTACGACCGCTACGAGCAGGACGTCGCGCTGATGTGCGAACTCGGCATCGGCGCCTACCGGTTCTCCGTCGCCTGGCCCCGCATCCAGCCGGACGGCCGGGGCCCGGCCGACCCCCGGGGCCTGGACTTCTACCGCCGGCTGGTCGACAGCCTGCACGAGCACGGCATCGAGCCCGCGCTCACCCTCTACCACTGGGACCTCCCGCAGACCCTGGAGGACGCGGGCGGCTGGCGCAGCCGGGACACGGCGTACCGTTTCGCCGAGTACGCCCACCTGGTGAGTGAGGCACTCGGCGACCGCGTGCGGCTCTGGGGGACGCTCAACGAGCCGTGGTGCGCCGCCTTCCTGGGCTACGCGAGCGGAATCCACGCCCCCGGTGTCACCGACCCCGCCGGCTCCCTGGCCGCCGCCCACCACCTGCTGCTGGGTCACGGTCTCGCGGTTCCGGCGATCCGCGCGGCGGCGCCCGCCGCCGAGGTCGGCATCACCCTCAACTTCTACCCGGTGCAGGCCGATTCGGAGAGCGCGGCCGACCGGGACGCGGCGCACCGCGTCGACCTCCTCCAGAACCGCCTCTTCCTGGACCCGGTGGTGCGGGGCGCCTACCCGGACGACATCCGGGAGCACCTCGACCGGGTCGGCTGCACCGCGTACCTCCGCCCCAAGGACGAGAAGGCGATCGGCGCGCCGGTCGACTTCCTGGGCGTCAACTACTACTCCTCGTACCGGGTCGCGGGCGGCGGCGAGCCGTCGGGCCCGTCGCCCTGGCCGGGCGCGGAGGATGTGCGCTTCGTCGACCGGGGGCTGCCGCGCACGGACATCGGCTGGGAGATCGACGCCGACGGACTGCGCCGCCAGCTGCTCCGGATCGCCAGCGAGCACCCGGGCCTGACCATGTACATCACGGAGAACGGCGCTGCCTTCGACGACGTCCCGGACGCGGACGGCCGGGTGCGGGACGACGCGCGGACCGCGTACATCGAGTCCCATCTGCGGGCGGTGCGCGAGGCGGTGGAGGCGGGCGCGGAGGTCGGCGGGTACTTCCTGTGGTCTCTGCTGGACAACTTCGAGTGGGCCGAGGGGTACGGCATGCGCTTCGGCATCGTCCGGGTGGACTTCGACACCCAGGTCCGCACGCCCAAGCAGAGCGCGCTCTGGTACGGGGACGTGGCCCTGCACAACCGGCTCCCCGGCTGACTCGACAGGCGGCCCGGCTCTCAACCGGGTCCGCCCACGCGTCACTTGAGGGGAGGCCGGATCCGCCGGGCGCCGGGACACGTGCCACCATGAGCCCACGGGACGGACCACTTGACCCGCCCCCGTGCCCACCGGACCGAGCGAGGTACCCGCCCGTGAACAAGCCGACCGCCCACGGCCACCGCGCCCCGCGCGAACCGGTGCGCCTCCTGGCCCGCACCGCGCGCGGGGCCGCCGCCGGCGCCGCGGCCGCGCTCCTGCTGCTGGTCGTCGCGTGCACCACGGGCGGCGGCGGCGCCCAGCCGCGCCCGTCGGCGCAGGGGGCGAGCGGCCCGGCGGTCCGGCCGCCCGAGCCGGGCGCGGTCTTCGACTACCAGATCGGCGGCCCCTACCGCCCGGCGAAGACGGTGGCCGCCGTCGCCCGGGACCGCAGCGCCGACCCCGCCGAGGGCGTGTACAACATCTGCTACGTCAACGCCTACCAGGCCCAGCCGGGCGCGGAGACCGACTGGTGGCACAAACACCACCCGGAGCTGCTGCTGCGCGGTGTCGACGGCGGGCTGGTGATCGACGAGGACTGGGACGAGCCGCTGCTCGACATCTCCACCCCCGCCCGGCGCACGGCCGTGATGAAGGTGGTCGGCCCCTGGATCGACGGCTGCGCCGAGTCGGGCTACGACGCGGTCGAGCCCGACAACCTCGACTCCTGGACCCGGTCACAGGGGCTGCTCACGGCGGACGACGCGGTCGCCTTCGCCCGGCTGCTGACCGACCGGGGCCACGCCCGGGGCCTGGCCGTCGCCCAGAAGAACACGGCCGAACTCCTGGACGCGCGCGACCGGACCGGTTTCGACTTCGCGGTGGCCGAGGAGTGCGCCCGCTACGACGAGTGCGCGGCCTATCTGACGGCGTACCAGGGGCGGGTGTTCGCGGTCGAGTACCGGGGGCGCGACTTCACGGCCGCCTGCCGGGCCTGGGCCGGGAAGCTGTCCGTCACCCTGCGGGACCGGGAGGTGCGCCCCGCGGGCGAGCAGGGCCACCTCCGCCGCACGTGCTGAAAGCCCGGCCCCCGGTCCCGCCGCACGTCCTGACCCCGGCCCGCCGCACCTGCCGAAGCCCACCCCCGGCGCCGCCGCACCTGCTGGAAGCCTCCTCCCGGGCCCCTCTCCCCTGCCCTACACGACCCCCTGCGCCAGCATCGCGTCCGCCACCCGCTCGAAGCCCGCGATGTTCGCGCCCGTCACATAGTCGCCCGGCGCGCCGTAGCGTTCGGCCGTCTCGTGGCAGACGCGGTGGATGTCCGCCATGATCCGGGCCAGTTCGCCCGCCACCTGCTCCTCGGTCCAGGAGTCGCGCGCCGCGTTCTGCCGCATCTCCAGGGCGCTCACCGCGACCCCGCCCGCGTTGGCCGCCTTGCCCGGACCGAAGGCGACGCCCGCCTCCTGGAAGACGCGGACCGCCTCCGGGGTGCAGGGCATGTTGGCGCCCTCGGAGACGGCGCGGACCCCGCCGCGCACCAGCTCCCGGGCGGCGTCCGCGTCGAGTTCGTTCTGGGTGGCGGAGGGGAAGGCGATGTCGGCGGTCACGTCCCAGACCCGGCCGGCGGGCACGAAGCGGGCGGAGGAGCCGCGCCGCTCGGCGTAGTCGCTCACCCGGCCGCGCTCCACCTCCTTGACCTGGCGCAGCAGTTCGGTGTCGACGCCCTTCTCGTCCACCACATAGCCCTGCGAGTCGGAGCAGGTGACGGGGTGGGCGCCGAGGGCGGCGAGCTTCTCGATCGTGTGCACGGCGACGTTCCCGGAACCGGAGACCACGGCGGTGCGCCCGGCCAGGTCCTCGCCGCGCAGGGCCAGCATCTCGGCGGCGAAGAGGACACTGCCGTAACCGGTGGCGGCGGCCCGGCCCTGGGAGCCGCCCCAGGCGGTGCCCTTGCCGGTGAGAACGCCGGCCTCCCAGCGGTTGGTGATCCGCCGGTACTGGCCGAAGAGGTAGCCGATCTCCCGGCCGCCGACGCCGATGTCCCCGGCCGGCACATCGGTGTGCTCGCCGATGTGCCGGTGGAGTTCGGTCATGAAGGACTGGCAGAAGCGCATGACCTCGTGGTCGGAGCGGCCGCGCGGGTCGAAGTCGCTGCCGCCCTTGCCGCCGCCGATGCCGAGCCCGGTCAGCGCGTTCTTGAAGATCTGCTCGAAGCCGAGGAACTTGACCACCCCGAGGTTCACCGAGGGGTGGAAGCGCAGGCCGCCCTTGTAGGGGCCGAGGGCGCTGTTGAACTCCACCCGGAAGCCGCGGTTGACGTGCACCTCGCCCCGGTCGTCCTGCCAGGGCACCCGGAAGACGATCTGCCGCTCGGGTTCGACGAGCCGTTCGACGAGGCCGGGCTCCGCGTACTCGGGGCGTGCCTCGAAGACCGGGCCGAGGCTTTCGATCACCTCGTGGGCGGCCTGGTGGAACTCCGGTTCGCCGGGGTTGCGGCGCACCAGCTCCGCGTACAGTCCGGCCAGGCGCTCCCTCGGGGCTGCGATTGCCACGGCGTCTCCCTTCCCGCCCGCGGCCGGCTCGCTGCCGGGTCCGGGCGGTGCTCGGTGTTCGGTCGTCCGGGTACGGTCGCCGGCGGAAGGTACGGCGTGCCCGCCCCCCGCGTTCACCTGCCCGCCCCGCGCGGCGGCCACCCGCGTGTCCCGCATGGTGGTCACCGCGCCTTCCCCCGGGCAGGTCGCCACCCGCGCGGGAGAGGCGGCCGGGCCGCCTCTCCCTGGGTCGGACGCTACCAGCCGCTCCGGGATCAGCCCCGGGGGCCCGCCTCGCGGTGCAGCAGCGCGGTCAGCACCCCGGTCAGCTCGCGGGCCGGGTCGGCGGCGGGGCCAGCGGAGCGCCAGGCGACGAAGCCGTCGGGGCGGACCAGCAGGGCGCCGTCCCCGGTGACGCCGTGCGCGTCGGCCCAGTCGGCACCGTCCTCGGTGATCAGGTCGGCGTCCTCGCCGGTGCCGAGGGAGTGGACGGCGAGGGGGACGCCGAGCCGGCGGGCGGCCTCGGCGCCCCCGTTCTGCCAGTCGGCCGCCACCGCGCCGGTGCCGGTGAGCAGGACGAGTTCGCGCTCGTAGAGGTCGAGGGTGGACAGCGGGCGCTGCTGGCCGGGGCGGCGCAGCCACAGGTGCGGGGCCCGGCTGCCGGGCTCGCCGCGCAGCTCGGACTCCTCGGGCACCACGGGGAGCGCGGGGTCGGTGCCGAGCACGGCACCGTCGCGGTAGCGGTAGCCGACGGCCACGGCGAGCATGCCGCGCTGCTTCCCTCCGCCGCCCGGCCCGGGGGCGTAGCCGGGGTGGCTGTGCTCGCGGGAGCGGGCGGAGGCGCGGGCGCTGGTGGCCACGGCGACGGGCCGGCGTTCGCGTTCGTAGGTGCCGAGCAGTCCGGGACCCGCCGTGCCCGCGAGGACGGCGGCGAGCTTCCAGGCGAGGTTGTGGGCGTCCTGGATACCGGTGTTGGAACCGAACGCGCCGGTCGGGGACATCTCGTGGGCCGAGTCGCCGGCGAGGAAGACCCGGCCGTCGGCGTAGCGGTCGGCGACGCGTTCGGCGGCGTGCCAGGGCGAGCGGCCGGTGATCTCGACGTCGAGGCCGGGGTCGCCGGCGGCCCGGCGGATGTGCGCGACGAGACGTTCGTCGGTGAAGTCCTCCAGCTTCTCGCCCTGTTCGGGCTGCCAGGGGGCGTGGAAGACCCACTGCTCGGCGTTGTCGACGGGCAGCAGGGCTCCGTCGCCGCCGGGCTCGGTGAGGTAGCAGACGATGAACCGCCGGTCCCCGACGATCGCGGCCATCCCCCGGGAGCGGAAGGTGACGCTGACGTTGTGGAAGAGGTCGCCGGGGCCACAGTGGCCGATGCCCAGGTGCTCGCGGACGGGGCTGCGCGGGCCGTCGGCGGCGACCAGGTAGTCGGCGCGCACCACGAGGTGCCTGCCGCTCTCCCGGTCCTCGACGACGGCGGTCACACCGTCCGCGTCCTGTTCGAAGGAGAGCAGCTCGGTGGCGAAGCGGAGGTCGCCGCCGAGCTTGCGGGCGTGGTCGAGGAGGACGGGCTCCAGGTCGTTCTGGCTGCACACGCACCAGGCGGCGGGGCTGACCCGGGCGGAGCCGTCGGCGGTCTGGACGCCCTGGACGAGCCATTCGTCGTCGCCCGCGGTCAGGGTCCGGGCCTGGAGGATGCCGTGGTTGCCGGCGAGGAGATGGGCCGCGTCGAGGATCGCGTCGTCGATGCCGGCGGTGCGGAACAGTTCCATGGTGCGGAGGTTGTTGCCGCGGCCGCGCGGATGGCGCGAGGTGCTCGCGTGGCGTTCGACGAGCAGGTGCTCGACACCGAGTCTGCCGAGGAAGAGAGAGGTCGACAGGCCCACCAGGGAGCCGCCCACCACCAGGACCGGAACACGTACGTCGGGGGCTTGCTGCATCTGTGGCTCCTTGACGGGCCGCGGGGAGGGGGAACGACCTTTCCATGCCCCCGCACGGGGCGTTCCCTCGCCTCTTCACCCGGCTGGTTCACACATCTCGCGCCACCCGTGGTAGCGGCCGAGGATCGGATACGGACCGCCACAGTGCGTGCACGCGACATCGGCCCGTGCGCAGCCGCTCAGGACCGGGTTCGTTCTCCGACCCGGGTGGCGACACCTCACAGTCTAGGAGAGGCGTGACCATGACGACGCTGTCCGAACGCATATCCCAGTCCGCCTTCGACGGCTCCCGGCTGCGCGTGGTACTGCTGCTGGACCTCCACGACGGCGCGCAGCAGGAGTTCCTCGACGCCTACGAGCACATGCGCCACCAGGTGGCCTCCATCCCCGGTCACATCAGCGACCAGCTCTGCCAGTCCATCGAGAACCCCTCGCAGTGGCTGATCACCAGCGAGTGGGAGAGCGCCCCGCCGTTCCTCGCCTGGGTGAACAGCGAGGCGCACCTGGACACGGTCAAACCGCTGCACAACTGCGTGCGCGACACGCGCTCCTTCCGCTACAGCGTGCTCCGCGAGACGGACGGGGTGAACGCCCCGGCCCCGGACCGCCCGCGTCCGCTCCTGCAGGCCGAGCCCCGGGTCGGTGACGGTGTGGTCCGCCACGCGCTCACCTTCACCGTGAAGCCCGGCAGCGAGTCGCAGGTCGCCCAGATCCTCGCGCACTACGCGTCCCCCGCCGCCCGGGTCGACGAGAACACCCGGCTGCGCCGCACCTCGCTGTTCATGCACGGCAACCGGGTCGTGCGGACGGTCGAGGTGCAGGGCGACCTGATGGCCGCGCTGCGGCACGTCGCCCGGCAGCCCGAGGTGCGGGCGGTCGAGGAGGCCCTGAACCCCTTCCTGGAGCAGGACCGCGACCTCGACGACCCGCAGTCGGCGCGGACCTTCTTCACCCGCGCGGCCCTGCCCTCCGTGCACCATCTGGCGACGCACGGCACCCCCCGCCAGGAGGTCGAGCGGCACGCGCTGTTCTACCCGGCCAAGGAGGGCTGCGGCATGGCGCTCGCCAGGCTGCTGGCCCGTCAGGACGAGGCGGCCGCGGACGACCCGAGCGGTCTCGTCGACAGCAGCACGGTCTTCCACCGCGACGACATCGTGGTGCGCCTGGTCGACGCCCGCGGTCCGCTGGACGCCGACCCGCTGCTCGCCGTCGGGGCGCGCGGCCCCCGCAAGGCTGCCGTACTGGCCCGTCTGATCGACCTCGGCGCGCTCGGTCTGGACGCCTCGGCGGCCGGCGCCGACCTGGCGGCGCGGCTGCTGCGCTCCGCCGACATGCGGCTGGTCACCGACCGCCGCGCCGTCTGATCTTCCGCCTCGGGGTGCGCGGCTCCTGATCCGCCGCACACCCCCCGCCGCACCGCCCCCTTCCGCCGCCGTGCGCCCGCGCGGGCCGCCCGCGCGCCGTCCGAGGCCCCACCGCCCTTCACGGAGGAAACAGTCATGAGCACCAAGCACCGCATCGTCGACCTCGGCGAGACCGAGCCCAACCGCAGGCGCGGAGGCGACCTGCGCGCCCTGCTCACGCCCACCGCCGTGGGCGCGACCAGCGGCTTCATGGGCCTGGCGCTGGTCGAGCCCGGCGACCGGATCGGCGAGCACTACCACCCGTACTCCGAGGAGTTCGTGTACGTGGTCGCCGGGGAGCTGGAGGTCGACCTGGACGGGGAGACCCACGCGATCCGCACCGACCAGGGCCTGCTGATCCCGCCGTACGTGCGCCACCGGTTCCGCAACGTCGGCTCGACCGAGGCCCGGATGGTGTTCCACCTCGGCCCGCTCGCGCCGCGTCCGGAGCTGGGGCACGTCGACACCGAGGAGACCGTCCGCCCCGAGGACGCGGCGGCCCAGCCCACGGGGGCGGTTTCGTGAACCGTCGTGTGGCGGTGACCGGCGTCGGCATCGTCGCACCCGGTGGCGTGGGTGCCCCGGCGTTCTGGGACCTGCTCGCGGCCGGCCGGACCGCGACGCGGGGCATCACCCTCTTCGATCCGGCCGGGTTCCGCTCCCGGATCGCCGCCGAGGTCGACTTCGACCCCGCGGTGCACGGGCTGGAGGCGCAGACCCTCCAACGGGCCGACCGCTATGTGCAGTTCGCCATGGTCGCAGCCCGTGAGGCGCTGGCCGACGCGGGGCTGGACATGGAGCGCGAGGACCCGTGGCGGGTCGGGGTGTCGATGGGCACCGCGGTCGGCGGGACGACCCGGCTGGAGCAGGACTACGTCAGGGTGAGCGCCTCCGGGCGTCGCTGGGACGTGGACCACAGCGAGGCCGCTCCGCATCTGCACCGCGCGTTCTCGCCCAGCGCCCTCGCCTCCGAGGTGGCCGAGCAGACCGGGGCGCACGGCCCGGTGCAGACCGTCTCCACGGGCTGCACCTCGGGGCTGGACGCCATCGGGTACGCCTTCCAGGCCATCGAGGACGGCCGGGTGGACGTGTGCGTCGCCGGCGCATCGGACTCGCCGATCTCGCCCATCACCGTGGCGTGCTTCGACGCGATCCGGGCGACCTCGGCGAACAACGACGACCCGGAGCACGCCTCCCGCCCCTTCGACGCCCGCCGCGACGGCTTCGTGATGGGCGAGGGCGGCGCGGTCCTGGTGCTGGAGGAGCTGGAGCACGCCCGGGCACGCGGCGCCACGGTGTACTGCGAGATCGGCGGCTACGCCACCTTCGGCAACGCGCACCACATGACCGGTCTGACCCGTGAGGGCCTGGAGATGGCCCGCGCGATCGACCACGCGCTGGACCACGCCCGTCTCGACGGGTCGGACGTGGACTACGTCAACGCCCACGGCTCCGGCACCCAGCAGAACGACCGGCACGAGACGGCCGCGGTCAAGCGGTCCCTCGGGCAGCACGCCTACGACGTCCCGATGAGCTCCATCAAGTCGATGGTGGGGCACTCGCTGGGCGCGATCGGCGCCATCGAGATCGTCGCCTGTGTCCTGGCGCTGGCCCACCAGGCGGTGCCGCCGACGGCGAACTACGAGAAGCCCGATCCGGAGTGCGACCTCGACTACGTGCCGGGCACCGCGCGGGCGGCGAAGCTGCGGAACGTGCTGTCCGTGGGCAGCGGTTTCGGCGGCTTCCAGTCCGCGGTGGTGCTGACCCGGCCAGGTGGGAGCAGCGCATGAGCACCGAGGAGAACCGTCGTCCGGTGGTGACCGGCATCGGTGTCGTCGCCCCCGGCGGCATCGGTACGGACGCCTTCTGGAAGGCCGCCGTGGAGGGTGTCAGCTCGCTGGACCGGGTGACCCGCGAGGGCTGCGGGCATCTGCCGCTGCGGGTCGCGGGCGAGGTCCGCGGCTTCGACGCCGAGTCGCTGGTCGAGGAGCGGTACCTGGTCCAGACGGACCGGTTCAGCCACTTCGCGATGGCCGCGGCCGACATGGCGCTGGCGGACGCCCGCGTCCCGGCGGCCACGGACGCCTCCGACCCGTACGCGGTCGGCGTGGTGACCGCGGCCGGGTCCGGCGGCGGCGAGTTCGGCCAGCGGGAGCTCCAGCGTCTGTGGGGCCAGGGCTCCACCTATGTGGGCCCGTACCAGTCGATCGCCTGGTTCTACGCGGCGAGTACCGGCCAGATCTCGATCCGGGGCGGCTTCAAGGGCCCCTGCGGGGTGGTGGCGAGCGACGAGGCGGGCGGTCTGGACGCCCTCGCGCACGCGGCGTCGGCGGTGCGCCGGGGCACGGACACCGTGGTCGTCGGCTCGGCGGAGGCGCCCCTCGCGCCGTACTCGGTCGTCTGCCAGCTCGGCTACCGCGAGCTGAGCTGCGTCGAGGAGCCCGAGCGCGCCTACCGGCCGTTCACGGCGCACGCCTGCGGCTTCGTGCCCGCCGAGGGCGGGGCGATGCTGGTCGTCGAGGACGAGGCGGCGGCGCGTCGGCGGGGCGCCGCGGTACGGGCCGAACTGGCCGGGCACGCGGCCACGTTCACCGGCGCCTCCCGCTGGGAGGAGTCCCGCGAGGGCCTGGCCCATGCGATCCGGGGCGCCCTGCGGGCGGCCCGCTGCGCGCCCGAGGAGATCGACGTGGTCTTCGCGGACGCCCTCGGCCTGCCGGACGCCGACCGCGCCGAGGCCCTCGCCCTGACCGACGCGCTGGGCCCGCACGGCTCCCGGGTGCCGGTCACCGCGCCCAAGACGGGTACCGGCCGGGCCTACTGCGGCGCCCCGGTGCTGGACACCGCGGGCGCGGTACTGGCGCTGGAGCACGGCGTCGTCCCGCCGACCCCGCATGTCCACGAGGTCTGCCACGACATCGACCTGGTCACCGGCTCGGCGCGCCCCGCCGAACTGCGCACGGCCCTGGTGCTGAGCCGGGGCCTGATGGGCTCCAACGCGGCGCTCGTGGTGCGCCGCGCGGACGCGCCGGCCGGGTGAGAACGACTCCCGCCGGGGCGCGTGCCCCGGCGGGCGGACAAGGAGGACCCCATGACCGAACGACTCACCGCAACCGAACTGTCGGCTCTGATGAAGAAGGGCGCCGGCATCACCGTCGACGCGGCCGTCATGGACCGCGACCCCGACACCCCCTTCGAGGTCTACGGCCTCGACTCGCTGGGACTGCTCGGGATCGTCGGCGAACTGGAGAACCGGTACGGCCGGGCGCTGCCGCCCGACGCCGACCGCTGCAAGACCCCCCGCGAGTTCCTCGACCTCGTGAACGACTCTCTGATGGCAGGAGCCTGACATGTCCGGGCACACCGAGAACGAGATCCTCATCGACGCCCCTCTGGACCTGGTCTGGGACGTCACCAACGACATCGACAACTGGCCGCAGCTGTTCACCGAGTACGCCTCGGTGGAGGTGCTGGAGCGGGACGGCGACCGGACGGTGTTCCGGCTGACCATGTACCCGGACGAGAACGGCAAGGTCTGGAGCTGGGTCTCCGAGCGCGAGGCCGACCGGGCCGCCCTGAGCGTCCGCGCCAGGCGCGTCGAGACCGGCCCCTTCCAGTACATGAACATCCGCTGGACGTACACCGAGACGCCCGAGGGCGTGCGGATGCACTGGACGCAGGACTTCGCGATGAAGCCGGACGCGCCCGTCGACGACGAGTGGATGACCGACAACATCAACCGCAACTCGCGCGTGCAGATGGGTCTCATCCGCGACCGCATCGAGCAGCAGGCCCGCAGCGGCCGCGAGACCGCCCCGGTGAGCCGGGGCTGAACCGCCCCGGTCCGACGGCCCCGAAGGGACGCCCCGATGCACCACGCACTGATCGTCGCCCGCATGGCACCCGGTTCGGCACCGGACATTGCCCAGGTGTTCGCCGACTCCGACAGCGGTGAGCTGCCGCACCTCGTCGGGGTCCGGCGGCGCAGCCTGTTCCACTTCGGCGACGACCTGTACATGCACCTGATCGAGTCGGACCGGCCGCCCGGTCCGGCCATCGCCAAGGTGACCGAGCACATCGCCTTCCGCGACGTCAGCGAGCGGCTCGCGGCCTACGTCAGCCCGTACGATCCGGAGACCTGGCGGAGTCCGAAGGACGCGATGGCCACCCAGTTCTACAGCTGGCAGAGCGAACCGGGCCGCTGACCCCGGCCGGGGGAACACGGCACGGCACGGCAGACGGCGGAGGCCGGACCCGCAGGGCGCGGGTCCGGCCTCCGCCGTCGGTGCACGGTCCGTCAGGCGGGGACGGTGCTCTCGAAGGCGTGCAGATAGGCGTTGACCGGACGGACCTCGCCGAGCACCAGGCCCGCCTCGGTCATCCGGGCCGCCATGCTCGCCCGGGTGTGCTTGGCGCCGCCCACGTTCAGCAGCAGCATCAGGTCCATCGCGGTGGTGAACCGCATCGACGGGGAGTCGTCGACCAGGTTCTCGATGACGACCACCCGGGCGCCGGGGCGGGCGGCCGCGATGACGTTGCCCAGGGTCCGGCGGGTGGACTCGTCGTCCCACTCCAGGATGTTCTTGATGATGTACACGTCGGCCTCGACCGGGACCTCGCGGCGGCAGTCGCCGGCCACGATCCGGGCGCGGTCGGCGAGCGCCCCGCCCTCGCGCAGCCGGGGGTCGGCGTTCTGGGCGACGCCCGGCAGGTCGAGGAGGGTGCCGCGCAGGCCGGGGTGCTTCTCCAGCAGGCTGGCGAGGACATGGCCCTGGCCGCCGCCGATGTCGGCGACGGTGGCCGCGCCGGTGAGGTCGAGGAGGTCCGCGACGTCCCGGGCGGACTGGACGCTGGACGTGGTCATCGCGCGGTTGAAGACGTGCGCGGACTCGGGGGCGTCCTCGTGGAGGTAGGGGAAGAACTCCTTCCCGAACAGGCCCTCGAAGACGCTGTCGCCGGTGCGCACGGCCTCGTCCAGCCTGGGCCAGGCCGCCCAGGTCCAGGGCTCGGTGCACCACAGCGCGATCCAGCGGAGGCTGTGGGGGTCGTCCTCGCGGAGCTGGCGGGACATGTCGGTGTGGACGAAGCGCCCGTCGGGCTCCTCGGCGAAGACGCCGTAGCAGGTCAGAGCCCGCAGCAGGCGGCGCAGGGCCCTGGGGTCCGCCTTCACGGCGGCGCCGAGGGCCTCGGCGTCCTGCGGGGTGTCCTCCAGGGCGTCGGCGACGCCGAGGCGGGCCGCGGCGCGCACGGCGGCGGCGCAGGCGGCCCCGAAGACCAGCTCGCGCAGGCGCATGGCGTCACGGGGCGGAGTGGTTGCGGTGGTCATACCGTCTCGTTTCTGGTTGTCGGTCAGCACAGGCCGGCGGGCTCGGAGACGTTGCACACGTTGGCGTCGAAGCGGTTGCCGGTACCGGCCGTGTCGCGGTTGGCGAGGTCGGCGGAGCCGTTGCCGAGGACCACGTTGCCGCGGACGACGTTGCCGGTGCCGGGGACGCCGACGACGCTCTTGAACAGGACGACACCCCCGGAGAACGGGGAGTCGCCGACGTTGTTCCAGATCATGTTGGACTCGACGAGGGTGTCCTCGGTGCCGGTCAGCACGATGCCCGCGCCCTGGATCCGGGGCAGCCGCGCCGTGGCCGGGCAGGAACGGTTGTTGGCGATGATCCGGTTGTCACGGACCGTCAGGGCGCCGGCGCGGGGCTTGGACTCGTCGCCGACGAGGAAGAGGCCCGCGCAGTTGCCGGTGATGTGGTTGTCCTCGACGGTCAGGTTCCGCACCCGGCGCACGGTGGCGCCGATCCGGTTGCCCGACATGTCGTTGCCGCGGACGCGGGTGCCGAGGGTGTCGGTGGCGCCGGCCTCCTCGGTGACGGTGTTGGCGACGAAGATGCCCGCGTCGCCGTTGCCGCTGACCGAGTTGTGGGACAGGTCGGAGCGGGTGGAGCGCTCCTGGGCGATACCCCAGGTCCCGTTGTCGTCCGAGCTGACCTGGCGGACCGTCAGCCGGTCCGTCCACAGCGCCCAGACGCCGCTCTTGGCGTACCCGGACAGCGCGAGGGAGCGCAGGGTCACGCCCTCGACCGGCTCGGCCTCGGTGCCCTGGACGCAGATGCCGTTGCCGGCCGCGGCGCAGCTGTCCGCGGCGGCCTTCCCCGTCTTGACCGGCGCACCGGGGGCGGGCAGCAGCCTGGTGGCCTCGCCGGCGCCGCGCAGGGTGATGCCCGAGGTGGTGATGCGGACGCTCTCGCGGTAGGTGCCGGGCGCGATCCGGACGGTGTCGCCGGGCTTCGCCGCGTCCACGGCCGCCTGGATGGAGTCGCCGGGGGCCACCTGGAGGGTGGTGGCGGATGCGGTGGGGGCGGAGAGGCCGAGGCCGGAGGCGGCGAGGAGGACCGCGCAGCCGAGCAGGGGGATTTGTCGTTTCGTCATAATCCGAAGCTATGTGCCGGATCAGGTGATTCGCGGTGAAGCTCCGCCTGTGCGGTGTCGTGTCGCCCGCGACGCGTCCCCGGGCAGCGCAATGCCCGTCCGCCTCCCGGGGGCGTCGCCGGGGAGCGCTCCGGGGGCCGCCCGGCCCGGGGGGCGACTCGTCCGGGGCACGAGTCCCGAGGACCTATCGTGTACGCCATGACTGCCGCGCCGACTGCCGCGCCCGAGCGCATCCGCATCGTCTCCCGCTCCTCCCCCATGGCCCTCGCCCAAGTGGAGCGCGTCCGCGCCGAGCTGGCGGCACGTCACCCCGGCATCGCCACGGAGGTCGTCCCGGTGACGACCACCGGGGACCGCTGGATGGGGGACCTGGCGCTGGTCGAGGGCAAGGGCGCGTTCACCAAGGAGGTGGACGCGGCGCTGCTGGCGGGCGAGGCGGACCTCGCGGTGCACTGTGTCAAGGACATCCCGGCCGACCGGCCGCTGCCGGCGGGCACGGTGTTCGCCGCGTTCCTGAAGCGGGACGACATCCGGGACGCGCTCGTCCACCCGGGCGGGCTGAGCCTGGACCAGCTGCCCGCGGGCTCCCGGATCGGCACCTCCTCCGTCCGCCGCAGCGCCCAGCTCGCCGCCTCGCACCCGCACCTGGAGTGCGTACCGATGCGGGGCAACGCCAACCGGCGCCTGGAGAAGCTGGCGGCGGGCGAGGCGGACGCGCTGCTGCTGGCCGTCTCCGGCCTGGAGCGCATCGGCCGGCCGGATGTGATCAGCCAGGTGCTGCCGGTGGAGACGATGTGCCCGCCGATCGGCGCGGGCGTCCTCGCCCTCCAGTGCCGCGCGGGCGACGAGGCCGTGATCGACGTGGTCAGCGGCCTCGGCGACCCGGCCACCCACCGTGAGACGACCGCCGAGCGGATGTTCCTGCACGTCCTCCAGGGCCACTGCAACAGCCCGATCGCCGGCTACGCGCGGGCCGAGGGCAACGGCGACCTGTCCCTGCGGGCGAAGGTCTTCACCCCGGACGGCAAGACGGTCCTCAACGCCCACGAATGGGCGGGCCGCCTCGACCCGGCCACCCTGGGCACCTCGGTGGCGGTGGCCCTGCTGCGCCAGGGGGCGCGCGAACTCATCGACGGGATCGCGCACTAGGGGCAGTGCCCTGGGAGGCCGGGTCGGGCGAGGCGGTGGTGCGGCACCCCGGGCCGGGGTGCCGCACACGGGTGACGGGGCAGGTCACCACCACGTGGTACAGCGGACCGGGCCGCCGTTGAGGTTGCCGCAGGCGCGGAACTTGTAGCTGCTCGAGGTGCTGGTCGTCTTGGCGGCGCTCGTCTTGCTGGCGCCGGTGGTCCCCACGGTGAAGGGTCCGCACTGGAGCCAGCTCGACCCTCCGTTGGTGGTCCAGTCCATCCACACCCGGTCGCCGCTGAAGGTGCGGCCGCTGATCTTGGCCCAGCCGCGCTGGGCTCCGGAGACGGTGCCGTACTGGAGCGTGATGCTGACACCCGCCCCCATGTCCAGGGTGCGGACCGGTGTCCCGGTGGCGTTGTCGGAGATGTCGACGAAGCCGTTCCGTCCGCGTTCGCAGTCCTGCGGTGCCGCCTGCGCGGTCGCCGTGGGCACGAGGAGAGCGGCGCCGGTCAGTCCGACGGCCGCCACGGAGGACGCGAGCGCGCGTCGTAGCGTCATGAGAACTCCCTTGTGGTCTGCGGCGCGGTGCGCTCCGAGGCACCGTCGGGTCCGCTCGACAACTGTCGTCAGGGAGCGAGAGCGGCGGCAAGCATTTCAACGATCGCCGAAACGTCGGCCCGGACCTCTCATGGGCACCGGCGGGGCGGGCAGGTGCGCGAGCAACCGGGGGAGCCCGGCCCTTCGTCATGAACCGTGGGGCCGGACAGGGGGAATGATGGCGAGCGCGTCCTGAACGCGGGGGCCCGGACGCGCGTCGGCCCCGGGCGGCTCGCGTCCGCCCGGGGCCGGCCCGGTTCCGCCTCCCGGAGTTCCTACTCCTCGAAGTAGGCGTCGAGGACGGCGTCCAGCCCCGCCTCCCACTCCTGGAGCCGGCTCCGGGAGTCCGCCTGGACCTCCGCGTTGAACCAGCGGGCGGCGGCGACGTGGACGGTCACGGTGAAGCGCCGGCCGAAACGGGGCAGCGAGATCTCGACGGCGCGGACCTCGTCCCAGCGGAAGTCGGCCTCCTGGTCGTCGAGACGGAAGACGATGCCGGCGCGGTCGGCGGTGATCGAGCCGCGCCGGTCGCGGGCCTCGAAGGACGGACCGCCGGCGGCGGGCTCCGCGTCACCGTCGTCCGCACGGTCCGCGGATT
Source organism: Streptomyces sp. CNT372 (assembly GCF_000377145.1). Classification (NCBI taxonomy): domain Bacteria; kingdom Bacillati; phylum Actinomycetota; class Actinomycetes; order Kitasatosporales; family Streptomycetaceae; genus Streptomyces; species Streptomyces sp. CNT372. The sequence continues at coordinate 381,871 of NZ_KB897781.1, forward strand.
CCTCGCTGCCCGTGGTCTCAGCGGCGGCGGCCGTCGCCTCTTCGTCGGCCGCCGTCTCGGGCAGGGCCTCGGCCTCCGCCGGGTCCTCGCCGGGCTTCTCGGACTGCTCGGACCGCTCGGCCTCCTCGGCTTTCCCGGTGGCCGGCTTCGCGGCGGCCTGCATGCCGACCAGGGGCACGAACGACGGGTCCGTACCGGCGGCGAACTCGGGCTGGGCGTTCGGTTCTATGCGCTGCTCCACGGCGGGCAGTATGGACGACGAACCTGTCAGAGGCCAATGAGGCGGCCGCCCCGCGGCGGGCCGCGCCGCCGCCACCGGTGGCCGGGGTGGGCCCGCCGGCGGGGCGCGGATACCGTGGGCGGGTGCGGGGCCGTGGCGTACCCGCTGGTCAACGCCGTAGCGCTGAGCGCCGTCGCCCTGGAGGGACCCCCTTGATCGAGACCGTGCTGCCCGCCGGGGTGCGCTGGGCCGAGGCGTTCGACGACATGGTGGCGCCCGACTGGTTCCCGGAGGAGGAGGCGCTGGTCGCGCGCGCGGTGGCCGTGCGGCGCGGTGAGTTCGCGACGGTCCGCCGCTGCGCCCGGCAGGCGCTCGCGGAACTGGGCGTCCCCCGGGTGCCGTTGCTGCGCGGGCCGCGCGGGGCGCCGCGCTGGCCGGGCGGGATCGTGGGGAGCATGACCCACTGCGCCGGGTACCGGGGCGCGGCGGTGGCGCGGCAGGAGGAGTTCGCCGCGCTGGGGATCGACGCGGAGACCGATGAACCGGTGCCCGACGAGGTGTGGGACATGGTGGCCCTCCCGCCGGAACGGGAGCAGGCACTGCGCGCCCTCGGCGTACGGGACCGGACGGACGGGGCGGGCCCGGGGCCGTGTCCGGACAAGCTGCTGTTCAGCGCCAAGGAGGCGGTGTTCAAGGCGTGGTATCCGCTCACCCGGGAGGAGTTGGAGTTCCACGAGGCGTCGGTGCTCTTCACGTACGCGACCGCGCGCTCGGGTTCCTTCGAGGCGCGGCTGCTGGTACCGGGCCCGGTGGTGGGCGGCCGGCGGCTGGACGCCTTCGCGGGGCGCTGGGCGTCCGGGCGGGGCCTGATCCTCACGGCGGTCGCGCTGCCGGTCACCGGCTGAGCCGGACCGGTCCCCGACTGAGCCCGGCTCGCCCGGGAGCCGTGCGTGCCCCCGGACGGGCCGGTGCGGATCAGCAGCCCAGGTTGCCCCGCTTGAAGGCCCGACGGGGTTCGCGGGCTCCCGGCCCGGGCGGGGCAGCCGACCGGGCCGGGCCGCCGACCGGGCCGGGCCGCCTGGGGGGGGTCAGGTCCGGGCGTAGGGGCGGGTCATGATCTCCATGTTGTGACCCGAGGGGTCGTCGAAGTACGCCCCGCGCCCGCCGAAGAGGCGGTTGATCCGACCGGGCTCGGTGTGGGACGGGTCGGCGTAGTACGTCACCCCGGCCGCCTCCAGCCGGGCGATCATGCCGTCGAAGGCGTCGTCCGGCACCAGGAACGCGTAGTGCTGGGACTGGACGGGCTCGTCGCGCTGCTCGTAGTAGTCGAGGGTGACGCCGTTGCCGAGGTCGACGGGGAGGAACGGCCCGAAGGGCGCGTCGACCGTCAGCCCCAGGATCGTCGCGAGGAAGTCGGCGGACAGCCGCCGGTCCTTCGCGTACACCACGGTGTGGTTGAGATGGACGGTGCCGACGGGCAGTTCGGGGCTCGTCGGCGTGGACTGCGGGTCCGAGGGCATGGGCTTGGGCATGGGATACGACTCTCCGGTCTGTCTGGGCTTCGAGGGGACCACGCGCGCCGTGCGCGCGGGCCGGGGGCTCTGAAACGGGACACGGAGAAGAACGGCGGACCTCTGGCCCGCCCCGTCCTCACGCCGGGGCCGGGCGCCTCACTCGTGTGTGGCCCATGGCCGACCCGGCAGTCACGCGTCCCACGCTACGCGGCGGTCGGGGCGCGGGACAACGCGGTTTCCGGCCGCCGTGCCAGGGCGCGGGGCGGCCTGGGGCCTGGACCGGGCCGGGGCCCGGGGCAGGGCCGGGGCCCGGGGCAGGGCCGGGGCCCGGGGCAGGGCCGGGGCCCGGAACCGGGTCGTGGCCCGGGAGCCGAGTCAGGGACGGACCCGGCCGGGCCCAGGCGTCAGCGTCAGGCGACGAGCCGGATGTTCCCCGCACAACCGAACATGGCGGCTTCCATGCAGGCCGTGATGGCGACGCGCGTGCCCTCGGCGATGTTGAAGGTCGACGTCAGGGAGGTACCGGAGTCGACCCGCCGGCTCCTGTGCTTCTTCCAGCCGTCCGAGGTGCGGATGTGCAGGGTGAACACACCCTTATAGGCCTGCCAGGTGTTACGCATGATCACCTTCTCCCCCTTGGCCTGGAATTCGACCCGGGCGTACTCCCCCGTGGTCGTAGTGAGGCGGATGGCCCCGCTGCGAGCGGCGCGGCGAGCGTGACGGCAGCCGAGGCAAGGGCGAGAACGACACTCGTCCTGACCTGGACCATGATGTCGCGCCGGCCCTGCTCGGGCGGCCGGCCAAGTGCAAGGCTCTGCTTCGGCGCTCGAGCCGCCATGCGGCAAGCACCGGCTCGATCAACTCCCAGCGGGCATCGGACAGATCACTTGGATACGGACGTCGCTTCGCCATGCTTCCGGCGTACCGCCGCGAACCGTATGCGCCCAGGCGCGGGGTAGCCGCAGTTGAAGCACACGACCGCGAAGACCGGGCGTCCTGGGATGAGACAGGATTACGTCGTCTTCCGTCCCTTCGACAGCCTCACACGCCCCGTAGGCATCGACGATTTCCACAGCCTCACCCGCATCACCATCTGCTGCGTCAAGATCGACTGATACGCATGCATCACAGGCGAGAACAACCTCTTGCAAAGCTTGTAAGTACGGCTGTTGGCGCCTCTGGCCGAGCCGCCCACGTGGATCAAGGCGCCTGGCCAAGCATTCGCAGTGCAGGGAGCAGTGGGGCCGCGCCCTCGGGCGAGGTCGTCCCCTATACGAGCCGACTCCGGTGGGACGGGAACGTGCCGGCCACCGCTCCTGCATCACGTGGTCCTTCAGTTCACGGGAGGCCGGACGTTCTCGGCGAACCGCCTGTAATCGTTGCCCCGCGGGTCGTAGAAGGCCACGACGACCGTGCGGCCGTGCACGTCCGTGGCCGCGCCGAAGCCAACGCGTCGGGAGGCAGCCCACACCAACTGGGTGAAGTGGCCGGTGGCCTGGGAGAACCCGGGCCGACGGAAGTCGTAGTGGCTGACTTCGCTGTACCAGGCCTCAACGCACTTCTCCGCCGCAGCCGCGAAACTCCCGGAAGTCAGGCAAATATTCTGACCGTATGGGGAGTTCGGATGGTTGCCGAAAGTACCTGAACGCCCTAGGTGTGCGGCCCACGCCTGGGCGTCCGCGCTGATCGCAGCGTCCAGGGTGAGCGGGTCCGCCTGGTGCAGGGCCCGGTAGGTGTTCGTCCGCTCCATCGCCTGCTGCCACTCCCCGGCGGCAGGGGCCTGGACGGCGGCAAGCGGAGCCGTCTGAGCCTCGTGACCGCCAGTGGCGGCGGTGGCGGCGGTGGCGGTGCCACCACCGAGCAACAGCAGCCCGAGCACGGCACCCAGCGTTCTGCGCAACATCTTTTCTCCCAGGATCGGTTCAGCACGACAACGCCATGATCGGCCACAGCCCGCGGGCCGGACCGGATCGCGGGCACGGGAACCACCCGAAGGAGGTGGAGACACCACCCGCCAGGGTGCACAGACCGGAACAAGAGCTTCGGGTAAGCGCTCGGGGAAGAGTCCCGCCGACCGTTCCCCGAACGGAAACTCTGAGACTGGTGCGGCAGGAGAAGAAGGAGGCCGCGAGGCCGATCAGCGTCGCCACTCCGCAGGGGCGGGACACAGGACGGCGCGGAGAGTCACGCTGCCTGGCGCGCGTCGTCATGAGCCCTCCCCGCCTCCCGCCCGTGCCCGGCCGGGGCGCCGCGTTCAGGCGCTGGTCGTCGAGCCCGGGCGGACGATCATCAGGACGACGACCACGGCCCACAGCAGGTTGAACACGCCCGTGAGCATGGCGAGTCGGGCGGCAGCGGCGCGGGGCGGGACCGGCGCCGGGGCCGGGGCGTCCGCCCCGTCCGCGTCCGCCGTCGCGAGCAGGCGCTCCTGGCCGGGCAGGATGGCCGCGCCCAGCACCACGGCCGCGGCCGTGGTCAGGACGAGGGACACGATCAGCCACGCGTCCGTGAGCACCCCGAGCTGCGCGCCGGTGGCGATGCCGAAGACCGGGACGGTCACGCCGACGACCGCGTAGACCCGGCAGATCCGGTGCAGGAACGCGGCGGTGACCCAGCCGCCGAGCCCCGGACTCCCGCCGCCCTCCGTCCCCGTCCCTGTCCCTGTCCCCGTCCCTGTCCCTGTCCCTGTCTCCGTCCCTGCCTCCGTCTCCTTGGCCACGCGCGGAAAGAGCGAAGCGGCGACGGCGACCGGGCCGATCGCGAGGATCGCCGCCAGAACGTGTATCGACAGCAGGAACTTGGTCACCGCGGATCCTCCGGAGACGAGCGGAATGGTTGATGCATTGCCTGCCAATACATAGCACGCCAAGGTAAGCCATGTGTAGGCTGGCTACCCATGAGAGGCGACCATGTACGAGGACATCTCGACGGCCTGCTGCTCGCCGCCCTGGAATCCGGGCCGAAGCACGGGTACGCGATCATCACGGCCGTCCAGGAACGCAGCGGCGGCGCGCTGGAACTGCGGACCGGCACGACATACCCGGCGCTCAACCGGCTGGAGCGGACCGGGCTGCTCAGCAGCAGGTGGGAGTCGGTCGGCGAGCGTCGCCGGCGCTGCTACGAACTGACCGACGCGGGACGCTCGGCGCTGGCCGAGGAGCGCACGTCCTGGCGGGAGTTCACCGCCGCGATCGGCTCGGTGCTGGACCCGCGCCCGCTGCCGGGGGTGGCGTCGTGACCGGGCGGAAGGCCCCGGCCGCGGACGGAGACGGGTACGGGGGCGGCCCCGTCGAGCGGCACCTCACCGCCCTCGCCGCCGGGCTGCACGGGCCTCGGAAGGTCCGGGACCGACTGCTGCGCGAGGCGCACGACGGACTCGCCGACGCGGTCGCGGACCTGGTGGACCAGGGCGTCCCCGCCGACCACGCGGCCGAACGCGCCGTCCGGGACTTCGGCCCCGTCGACGAGGTGCGACCCGCCTTCCAGCGCGAACTCGGCGTCGCCCAGGCCCGCCGGACCGCGCTGCTGCTCGCCGTCGGCCTGCCGGCGCTGATCGCCTGCTGGTACCTGGCGGGCACCGCCGTGCCCGCGGCGCTGCTGCTCGCGCTCGGCGGCCTCACGGCCGCGACCGCGCTCCTCGCCGCCGGGGCGGCCCTCCTCACCGGCCCCCTGGGACGCCGCGTCCCCGTCCCGGACCGGCTGCCCGACGCGGTCGCCTGGACGGCGACCTGCGCGAGCGTCGCCCTCGCGGTCGGGGCGCTCTCCCTCACCGCGTTCTCGGTCTCCGCCGGCGACTGGGCCCCCGCGGCGGCCGCAGGGGCGCTCACCCTGGTGGTCCACGCCCGCCTCGGCTCATCGGCCCGCGCCTGCCGCCACTGCGCCGGGCTCGCCACCGCGTCCTGACGGCGGGGTGCCCCGAGGGCGCACTCCGCCCAGACCGTCTTCCCCGGCCCACCGCACCGGTCGTCGACGCCCCAGGCCGATGCGAGCGCCTCGACGAGGAGCAGCCCCCGCCCGTGCTCGGCGTCGGGGGCGGGCAGGGCCGGCGGCGCGCCGGACGGTCGCGGTCGTGCGGGGTGGGTGTCGGCGACCTCGACCCGGACGGTGGCGCGCTGAGCGTCGTACGCGATCCGCAGGGCGAAGTCCCGCCCGGGGACACGGCCGTGGCGAGCGGCGTTGGCGGCGAGTTCGGCGACCACGAGTACGACCGCGTCATGGGCGTCGGTCCCGCGCGGGTGGCCCCACTCGGTGAGCTGATGCGCCGCCAGCAGCCGCGCCAGCCGGGCGCCCCGGCGGGTGGCGGAGAGTCGCTGCGTGAAGGTGCTCTCGGCGGCGGCACGCAGCCTGACGCGACGGGCGGGGCTGGCGAGCTGGTTCCTGGAGTGGGCGGCGATCGAGGAGAAGGCGACGACTCTGTGCACCTACGAGTGCCGCGCCGTACCGGGGTTGCTGCAACCGGAACCCTACGTCCGCGCCCTGTTCGAGCGCAGGCTGCCACCGCTGACGGAGGACCAGTTCGAGCAGCGCGTCGAGGGCCGGCTGGACCGGCAGCGGTTGCTGGCGGAACGCCCCGGCACGGCCTTCGGCTTCATCATCGAACAGGCGCTGCTCGACCGGGGGCTGGGCGGTCGAGAGGTGACGCGCGCGCTGCTCGATCACCTTCTGGCCACCGGACGGCTGCGGAACGTCGAGATCCAGGTGATGCCTCGGACGCAGGAGGAACACGCGGGCTCCACCGGCCCGTTGAGCGTGGCCGAAAGGCAGGACGGCCGCTGGGCCGGATACGTGGAAGCCCACGATCACAGCATCCTGATCACTGACGCGAAAGCGGTCAGCGCCATGCTCCAGCGCTATGGGAAGATGCGCTCGCAGGCCCTGAGCCACCAGGCGACCGCCGGCCTGCTGGAGCAGATGCGAGGAGCGCTATGAGCACCACCGAGCCCGCCTGGTTCAAGAGCAGCCACAGCGACGACGGCGGCGGCAACTGCATCGAGGTCGCCGTGAACCCCGGCTCCGTCCTGGTCCGCGACTCCAAGGACACCAGCCGCGCGCCTCTCAGCCTCTCCCCCACGGCGTGGGCCGCGTTCACCGGCCACGCGCGAGGTGGGGACGTGACCGGCTGACGGCCTGCCCACGAAAGAGCCGCCGGCTGCGGACCCTCCGATTTCGGAGGGTCCGCAGCCGCCGCCATCGCCGGATCAGGTCACTTGGCCACCTGGAGACTGGCGCTCCATCGAATGTGCTTGTCGGCCTCGATGTGGAAGCGTCCCTTGCGACCCTCGGCCAGGTCCAACTGGTTGACGCTGATCCGGGCTTCCGTGCTCGGGCAGTCGACCGTGAATTCTCCCACGGTGTCGATGGCGATGACGAGCTTGCCCGTACCGGAGTCCGCGACGCAGTTGACGTTCACCCACGAAACCCCCTTGGTGAGCGTGACGGCACCGAGGTCCCACGCACCACGTCGAGGCCCGTCCGCAGCAACCTGCCGATAGCCTGGCTGAATCTCCGGCGGCGTCAGCTTCACGTCGGATACCGGCTTCGACGGCGAGCCCGAGGGGGCGGGCGGAAGCGGCTCGGTCGTGTCCGTCTTCGTGCAGCCGACAACCGTGGCCACGGTCGCGATGACGATCGCTGCAGTCGCGGCACCGCGCGAAAGTGAAATCACGAGCGGGTCTCCCAACTTCTCCCACGTTGCCGAGTGCCCCCAGGAGCCGTACTGGGTATTTCCGTACCTGCCGCTTGCCACGTTGCGCCGGTACTGGTGATCGGTGCCCCAGCTGACTTCCTTCGCAGACTCCCTGCTGATTTCCGCCTTCGCCTGGGCGACAGCGTAGTCCACCGTCACTCCCGCGGTTCCGGTGACGGACGAGCCCACCTTTTCCGCAGTGGTTCTCGTGATCACCATCGTCCCACCGGGGCCGTCCTTGTAGACGGGCCCCTTGCCAATGTGGGTGGCCTTGTAGCCGTACACATTCTTGCGCCAACCGCCGGAGCAGACTTCCGCCGGGGCAGGGTCGGGGCCACCGTCAGCGGCGAACGCCGCGCCGGGAGTCACGACGGAAGCAGCGATCGCGATCGAGGCCATGACAGCAGAGGATATTCGCATACGCACCATGAAGAAGGCTCTCCCCGTTTCAACGCGAATTTCCTTCGACCCGTGGTCGGCGGGTCGAGAGACAGCCAAGCACACGGCGTCATATCCGCTGCACAGCACCGAGAATCGGTTACCGGACCGTGATCATTTGACGGGAATCTGAGATTCAGGGGTACCCGATCGCGCCACCACATCGCGGACTCGACGCGAAATAGCCTTGCTGGGCATTCCAGTGAATCACCCTTGGAGAATCGGATGCCCAACGCCTCTTGCCGCACTCCGGGCCCGCTCACCGGGCCCGGAGGAGGGCGCCGAGGCCCCTTCGGCGACCAGGTCGGGACCCGCTCGGGCCAGGTCATCGGCCGGGCCGGGGCGAGCAGGGACGGACGCCGGTCGGCCACGCGCGAGGTGGGGGCGTGACCGGCTGAGGCAGGCCGGCGGCGCGCGTCAGTCGATGCGGGCCGCGATCGTGCGGGCGCACTCCATCGCCTCGGTGCGCGTGGTGTCCACCTCCAGGTCGTAGAGCACGCCCCGGTGGACCAGTTCGGCCTGGGACGCGGCCATGCCGGGGGTGCGGTCGCCGCGGGCGATCTCGCGGCCCGCCGCCACCCCGGCGTCGCAGCGGACGCCGACCCAGAGCACCGGCAGGTGGCCCAGCGCCTGCTGCCATCGCCGCTGGGAGGACGCGCCGCCGAGGAAGACCTCGTCGACGATGACCCGGGCGCCCGCGCGGGCCATCGCGGCGACGCCCTCGATCCAGGCGGCCTCCAGCGTGCGGAAGGCCGGGCCGACGTGCACGCCGCCGTCCGGGGCGAACTCGATCCCGCCGTCCGCGGCCCGGATGGACGCCGGCATCGCGTCCACCAAGGTGTCCGTCCCGAGGGCCAGCCACGGGTCCGGCAGGACCGTCTGCAGGCAGCGGACGATGCCCGACTTTCCCGAGCTGGAACCACCGTTGAGCACGATCACGTGAGTCGTCACCGCGCCACGGTAGACGCACCGGATCGCGGAGCGCAGCGGATTTCCGGTGACGGGTACCGGGTCAGGCCGGCGGCGCCGCCAGGTCCGCGAGGAGGCGGGCCGCCTCGGACGGGGCGGTGAGCCACTTGAGGTGGCTGCCGGGGAGGGTACGGACGTCGTAGGGGTTGTCCGGGGTCAGTTCGTCGCCCTCGCGGATCAGGCGGTCCTGGAGGGCGAGGGGCAGGCTGGCGTCGTCGGCGAGGCGGACGTAGGTCTTCGGGATGCGGCCCCAGGTCGCGGCCCGGGCGCGGTCGGCGGAGGTGCCGACGTCGAGGTTCTCGTCCGGCTGGAAGGTGTTGAGGAAGGTCAGGAACTCCTCGTCGGTGCCGTCCGCGAGGAAGGCGGCCTTGAAGGCGGCGAGGGCCGCCGGGTCCGCCGTGCGGAAGTTGACGCGGAGGACGCCGAGTTCGGCCGGGTTGGCGCAGGCCGCCAGGGCCAGGGAGGCGGGGTCGACCGTCGCCATCTCCGGCTCGGCGTAGTAGTCGCCGACATCGAGCGCGACGGGGCACCAGGCGGAGACGTAGACGATCCGGTCGATCAGGTCCGGGCGCGCGTTGGCCGCCGCGGTGGCCGTGATGCCGCCGCGGCTGTGCGAGACGAGGACGACCGGGCCGTTCTCCTTGGCCCGCTCCAGGATGCGGATCAGGTGCGCCGCGTTGTCCGCGAGGGTGACGCCCTTGAGCGCACCGGGCGCGGTGGCCAGCGCGGCCGGGTCCTGCGGGGTCTGGTACGCGTGCAGATAGGTCGCGGCGAAACCGTGGCCGGGCAGGTCGACGGCGACCGAACGGTGGCCCAGCAGGCCGATTTCGGCCTGGAGCGGTGCGAAGGAGAAGGAGTTCGCGAACGCTCCGTGGACCAGGACGAACGTGGGTTGCATGACGGGCGACGCGCCTTTCGGTCGGTGTGCCGTACCGCCCGGGCGGGCCGGACGAGTCGGCCCGTCAGGCTAGTGGCTCAGGGGCCGCCGGCTCCACCGGGAGCGGTCCTTCCGCTTGCGCCGCCAGGTGTCACGGCCCCGCACGAGCGGTCCTTCCGCTTGTGCCGGCGGCGTCACGGCCCCGCGGACACCGGGTTCACGCACCCGGCGTCCGGTCAGCGGCCGTGCCAGTCGAGGCAGACGACCATGGCGTCGTCGTCGGCCTCGATGCGCCCCCGGTGGCTGGCGAGTTCCTGCAGGACCGCCCGGGGCACCTGGGAGGGCGGGATCAGGCGCGTGGCGGCCATGGCACGGACGAGCGCCTGCTCGCTGTACCGCTCGCCGGCCGGTGAGGCCACGTCGTACACGCCGTCGCTGAGGAAGAAGAAGCGATCGCCGGGCTCCGCGGTGAAGGACTGCGTGGTATAGACCGTGTCCTCGAACATGCCGAGGGGGAGCTGCGCCTCGAACTCGACCGGCTCCGCCCGGCCCTGCCTCAGCCGCCACATCTTCGGCGATCCCGCATCGATGATCTCGACCTGCCCGGTGTCCAGGTCGAAGCCCAGGAGGAGGACCGACACATGGGCGGCGCCCCGGTAGTGCCCGTAGATGGCCTGATCGGCGAGGTACGCCTGGTCGGCGAGGGACAGCCCGGCACGCCGGGCGTTGCGCAGCGCGTTGACCGCCAGGTTGGTCAGGAGGGCGGCCTCGATGCCCTCCCCCATGCCGTTGCTGACGGTCAGGGTGAGGTGGTCGGCGGAGGTGGACCAGTCGAAGTTGTCGCCGTGGATCGCGTAGGCGGGTTCGAGCTGCGCGCCGATCTCGTACTCCGGCCGGGAGCAGGAGCGGCCCGGCAGCAGCTGCCACTGCATCTCGGCCGCGAGGGTGAGCCTGCTGGCACGGCGCGCCTGGAGGTAGAGGTCGGTGTCGCGTTCGGCCACCATGATCTCGTGGCCGAGGATCTCCGCGACGTCCTCCAGCTCCGCCCCGGTCTCCGGGTCGTACCGGTCGCCGGGGAGGCGGACGGTCAGCACACCCAGCCGGTCCCCGCGCACGCTGACGGGCAGGTGCACCACCGCCTCGTCGCCGCCCGCTGTCGCCTCGACCTGTGGCTCCTGCGAGCCGAAGGCGCGCCCTGCCGCGCCGGCGTGCGCGGGCACGGACTCGGCGGTGAAGGGGAGGGCGCTGACCGGTTGCAGTATGGTCATCGCGTAGTCCGCCATGAACAGGTCCACGGAACGGGCACCGTAGTGTTCGGCGAGCGCATGCCGTACCGCGTCGAGAAGGGCGTGGGGAGAAGCTGCCCGCAGAGCGCGCTCTACGGTCGAGAGTCTGTCCACCGTGCGATGACCGCCTGTTCAGGGGGATTGAGCAAAAAGGAGTGTATGGCCTCTTATGTCCCGGAGACTGACAAGGCCGTTGCAAAGTGTCACAGTTGAGGGCATGCATTCCGAGACTTCTTCAGGCGCCGATCGGGATCGGGATGCGGCCGCGTCTGCCGTCGGGGAGGTCATCGAGCTTCTCGAGGTGTTGTGGAATCAGGGGAGGGACGCGACCTCGCCCGCCCCGGTCTCCTCCTCCCAGCTGCGCGTGCTGTACGTCCTGGACCGCGACCAGCCCATCAACCTGCGCACCCTGAGCGACGTGCTGGGCTCCGCCCCCTCGTCGGTGAGCCGCATGTGCGACCGGCTCGACGCCCTGGGCTTCGTCCAGCGGGCCGCGAGCACCGCCAGCCGCCGGGAGATCGAACTGCGCCTGTCCGCCAGGGGCCGGACCTACCTGCGGGAACTGCGGGGCCGGAGGGAGGCGGCGCTGCTCCACGTGATCGCCGCCATGCCGGCGGGGGAGCGGGCGGCACTGGCGGCCGGCCTGAGGGGCTTCCGCGTCGCCTTCGACCGCGCCTCCCCCGGCACGGGGGCGAGCGCGACGGAGGCGGAGTCCGCCTGACCGCTCCGGTCTCGCGCCATGTGACCCCCCAAGTCCGCCGACCTCCACTCCCAGGCGCACTCCCCCGGTCCGGGCCGTGGACACGGCAGTCCGGGTTCGCGCCGCTCAAGAGTCTTCCCTCTGCCGCTGATTGTCAAACGGCAACTGTTTCCACGCGTTAATCAACCCTGGGGAGGCGGCCGGCCACGTCCCGTCACCGCTCCGGGCAGGTGTCATCGCCCGTGGCCGTCGCCCGCCGCAGGTGCCTCTCCGCGAGGGCGCAGGCGTCCAGGACGCCGGCCAGGGACTCCGGGGACCGGGGCAGGGCTCCGGCGAGGGACGCGGCCCGGCGGGCCCGCATCCGGGCCAGCGCCTGCGCCCCGGACCGGGTCAGCTCCAGGAACCGGCGGCGGCGGTCGCCCGCCCCGGAGCGCCTGACCAGGAGGCCCTCGTCCTCCAGTTCCCGGCAGAGGCGGCTGGCGGAAGGGAGCGTGGCTCCCAGCACGGCGGCCAGGCCGGTGACCCCCAGCCCCTCGCACCGGTCGACCGCCGCCAGCGCGCGCACGGACAGGGGGAACTCCGGGACGGGGACCGTGTCCGCGTACTCCGACAGGGCCACGAGGGCGGCGGCCAGCCGCTCCGCCTCCTCACCCCTCCCGGCCGCCGTGCCCGCTTCCTCCGCACTGCCGCCGTCCATGCCTCACCCGGGCTCGTCGCTGGTCGCCTACGTCTGTGCTGGTGCCCGGAACGGGCTGCCGTAAGCGGCCGACCGGGGTTACGGCCTCTCCCGGCCCGGGGTAAGTTTGCCGCGCGACAACTATTGCCGAGGTGGATGAAATGAACGCCAGTGAGCCGGAGGCTCGCAAGCTCGTCCTCACCGCGCTGCGGGACCAGCCCGAGAGCGTTGCCGACCGCTGGGTGCAGCTCCAGACCGAGCGGGCGGACCCGGGACCCGGACTCACCGAGCCGGATCTGCGCGAGGAGGCGGACGGTCTCGTCGACACCCTGCGCACCGCACTCGAGGACGACCGGACGCCGGCGGGAGCGATCGCCGCGCAGTCCGTCCTGCACCAGGCGGTCGTCGACCTCTCGTCGCGCCGCGCACGGTGCGGGGCGACCCCCACGGCCACCTTCCTGGCGGTGCTGGCGCTGAAGGAGGCCCTCCTCGAGGCCGTGCAGCGCACGACCCACGACGCCGACGCCCTGTACGCGGCGGCACTGCTCGTCAACCGGGTCCTGGACGGAGCCGGAGCGGTGTCGTTCGAGACCTACGTGGAGGGGCGCGAGGAGATCATCAGACGGCAGAGCCGTCAGCTGCTCGAGGTCTCCACACCGGTGGTGCGTCTGTGGGACCGGATTCTCGCCGTGCCGCTGATCGGCACCCTGGACACGACTCGGACCCAGATCGTGATGGAGAGCCTCCTGGAGGCCATCCAGCGGGACGAGGCACGGGTCGCCATCATCGACATCACCGGCGTGCCGACGGTCGACACCGCCGTGGCCCACCACCTCATGCAGACGGTGAACGCCGTTCGTCTGATGGGGGCGGACTGTCTGATCAGCGGCATCCGGCCGCCGATCGCCCAGATGATCGCGCAGCTCGGTATCGACCTGTCGCCGATCCTGACCCGGGCGACCGTCGCCGACGCGCTGGCCGCCGCCATGGCGCTGACCGAAGAGGCGGACCGGCGCGCCGGGGCAACGGTGGAGCGTTGAACGGCTCCGCCGGCGCGGGCGTCCCCATCCTGCGTCTCGGGGACGTCCTGGTGACCGGTCTGCTCAGCGAGCTCGACGACAGAGCCGCCGTGGCCTTCACCGAGGAGCTGACGGAGCGGATCGTCGGCGACCGCGCGCGCGGCGTCCTGATCGACATCTCGCGGCTGGAGATCATCGACTCCTACGTCGCCAGAACCCTCATGGAACTGACCGTCACGGCCCGCCTCCTGGGCGCGAGAGTCGTGGTGGCCGGCATGAGGCCCGCCGTCTCGATCACCCTGGTGGAGCTCGGACTGCGGCTCGACGGAGTGGAGACCGCTCTCAACGCCGAACAGGGCATGACCGCCCTGGGCTGGTTCCGGGCCCGCCGACCCCACGAAGGGCATGCCGATGCTCCCCCGCGGTGACGTGGACGAATCCCCGCACGCCGGGTCGGACTCCGGCGCCACTGAGCGACCCGAGTGCGCCACCCATCCCCTGCGTTCCGAGAAGGACCTCCTGGCGCTCCGGCACGCCGTGCGCGCGGCGACGGTCCGCGCCGGTTTCGGTCTCGTGGACCAGACGCGGGTGGTGACCGCGGCCAGCGAACTGGCCCGCAACGCCTACACGCACGGGAGGGGCGGGGACTGCCAGGTCGAGATCGTCCACGGGGCCGGGCGGACCGGAGTACGCCTGACGGTCGTCGACCACGGCCCCGGGATCGCGGAACTCGACCGGGCGTTCACGGACGGCTACACCACCGGGCCCGGCCTCGGTCACGGCCTGGGAGGCGCCCGTCGCCTCATGGACGAGTTCGACGTGGACACGGCTCCCGGGCTGGGCACCACCATCGTCGCGGTCCGGTGGAGCACGCGGCTGTGACGCCCCCTCCGTGGCAGCCTGCCGTCTCCGTGCCGATCGACCACCACAGCGCGGTGCCCGTCGCCGCCGCACGCGCCCGCGAGGTGGCCCGGGCATGCGGCCTGCCCGGCTTCCTGCCCGACCGGGCGGCGGTACTGGCCAGCGAACTGGCGAGCAATGCCGACAAGCACGCGCGCGGAGGGACGGTCTACGTCCAGCCCGCCGCGGCCGGCCACGGGATGGACCTCCTCGGTGTGGACCGGGGTCCGGGCATCCCGGACCTCGATCTGAGCTTCACCGACGGGTACACCACGACCAACACCCTCGGCGCCGGGCTCGGCGCGATACGGCGTATCGCCACCAGTTTCACGATCCGTTCCCAGGCCGCGTACGGCACCCTCGCACACGCCTGGCTCGCCGCCCCGCGCGCCGCGGAGCGGCCGGCGCCCCCGGTCAGCGCCCTGTGCCTGCCGGCTGCCGGGCAGTTGCTGTGTGGGGACGCCTACGCCGTCGTCCCGCACGCGGACACGTGCACCGCCCTCGTGCTCGACGGGCTGGGGCACGGTCCCGACGCCGCCGCGGCCGTGCAGCGGGCCGTGCGGGCGTTCCGTCCGCTCGCCGGCCACGACCTTCCCGGCATTCTGAACGGCCTGCACCGGGCGCTGCGGCACACCCGCGGTGCCGCGGCGGCGGTCGTGCGCCGCCGGGGCGACCGGGCGCAGTACTGCGGCGTCGGCAACATCCGCGCACTGGCGCTGTCACCCGGCGGTGTCCACCAGCAGCTCATCGGCCGGCCCGGCATCGTCGGCTACAACATGCCCGTGCCGCAGACGCAGGTGCTGGACCTGAGCGCCCCGGGTTCCGTCGCCCTCGTGCACACCGACGGCGTCGAGCACCGGTGGACACGCGACGCCACACCCTTCCAACTGCACCTGCCCCCGGCACTGCTGGCCGCCTCCCTGATCCACAACCACCGCCGGGACCGGGACGACGCCACCGTCCTCGTCCTCGGCCCCACGCCAGGACCGACATGTCACGTGACACCATCCGGACCCTGACGGCCCTGCGACGCGCTGCCCGCACCATCGCCGTCTCCCACCACCTCACGGCGGAGCACCGGGGCAGACTCGTCGTGTCCCTGGCCCACGTGGCCGCGGGCGCGCTGGAGCGAGGGAGACTCGTCCGGCTCACCGCCCGCAGCGAGGCCGCCGCGTCCGGCGCCGACCGGCTGGTCGTGACCCTCCGCCTGCCGCGGTCCGCCGCCCTCCCGCGGGCCGTGGACCCCGGACGGCTGCCCCTGCCCGGGCAGCGCGCCCCCGACGGCACCGTCGTGTGGACCCTGCCGGTCCAGCGGCCCGCCGTCCGGAACGCCACCGGGGCCGAAAGTCCTGCGGGCGCCGGTCCCCCCGGTGCGCGCCCGCCCGCCGCCTGCCGTCCGACCGCCTCACCCGCGACGGCCCCGGAGGCAGACCGCGCGCTGGCCGACGAGGAGCTCCGGGCCGCCCTGGGCCGGGCCGACGCCCTCGCCGCGGAGCACCGGCGGCTGGAGCACGAACTCGCGCAGACCAACAGCGGGGTGCTGGCGCTCTACGTCCAGCTCGACGAGCGCGACCAGCAGCTCAGACGGGCACACGGGCAGGCGCTGCGCGCCCTGGAGGACGCGCTGCGTCCCCGGCCGCTCCACGTCGACGGGCTCGAACTCGCCGTGCACTACGCGCCCGCCTACGAGGAGGACCCCACCGGCGGTGACCTGTACGACTGGTTCACCCTGCCCGACGGGAGCGTGCACATCACCGTCGTCGACGCGCTCGGCCACGGCGTCGCCGGGACCCGGACGGCGCTCGCCGTGATCCACGCCGTGCGCACCCTGGCCCTGGAGGGCCACAGCCTGGAGTCGATCGTGGAACGCACCGACCGGGTCCTCGCCCCCGTCGACCACGACGTCATGGCGACCGTCCTCCTCGCCCGGGTCGACCCGGCGACGCGGGAGCTGAGGCTGGCCAACGGCAGCCACCCGCCCGCCCTCCTCGTCCGAGCCGACGGCACCGGTGGGTTCCTGGAGGTCCGCGGCCGCGGTATCGGCTACCCGAAACCCGGCAGCGAGGGCGTCCTCAGCACCACTCTGGCCCCCGGAGACCTGCTGGTCCTCTACACCGACGGCCTCACGGAAAGCCGCCGCAGCCCCATCGAGGGCGAGCGGATCCTCCTGCGGGCGGCCCGGCGCCACCGCGGCGAACCGACCGCCGGCATCCCCCGGAACATCGCCACGGACATCCTCACGGACGTCCTGCACCCCGACGACACGCTGGCACTGGCGGTCCGTCTCACGGGATGACACCCCGGGTCCACCGCCGCCGGCTCACCCCGCCCCCGGGTCCTGGACCGCGTACGGGACGAAGGTGCTGCGGTTCTCGTCGACGGCGAGGGGGCGGCCGAGGGACGGGACCGAGCGCTGGGGGCAGTCGAGGCGTTCGCAGACGCGGCAGCCCATGCCGATCGGGGTCGCGGCGGCGGCGTTGTCCAGGTCGAGTCCGTCGGAGTAGACGAGGCGGGAGGCGTGGCGGATCTCGCAGCCGAGGCCGATGGCGAAGGTCTTGCCCGGCTCCCCCCAGCCGCCCCGGTGGCGGGTGACCGTGCGCGCGGTCCACAGGTAGCGGCGGCCGTCCGGCATGGCGGCGATCTGGACATGGATGCGGCCGGGTGAGGCGAAGGCCTCGTACACGTTCCACAGCGGGCAGGTGCCGCCGGCGCGGGAGAAGTGGAACGCGGTCGCGGACTGGCGCTTGGACATGTTGCCCGCGCGGTCGACGCGGACGAAGGAGAACGGAACCCCGCGCAGCCGGGGCCGCTGGAGGGTGCTCAGGCGGTGGCACACCGTCTCGTAGCCGAGGCCGAAGCGGTCGGTGAGGAGCTCGATGTCGTATCGGACCTCCTCCGCCGCCGCGTGGAAGTCCCGGTACGGGAGGATCAGCGCGGCGGCGAAGTAGTTGGCGATGCCGATGCGGGCCAGGGACCAGGCCGTCGAGCCCTCGTCGTAGTCCTCGGAGGCGAGGGCGGAGATGCCGTCGGCGTGTTCCAGCAGGGCGAGCTGGGTCGCCATCCGGAACGCCTGCTGCCCCGGGCGCAGTTGGCCGCCCAGGTGCAGGATGCGGTCGCCGGCGTCGTACTGGTGCAGGGCGTCGCCCCCGGTGGCGATGCGGACGCCGTGGCGGTCGGCCAGCCGGGCGGAGAGCGCCCGCAGGACCTCGCCGCGGCGCAGGCCGATCGCCCGGGCCAGCTCCTCGGCGGCGAGGTCGGTCTCGTGCAGGTAGTTCTGGCGGCGGTAGAAGAACTCGCGGATCTCCTCGTGCGGGGAGCGCGGCGCGTCGGGCGACGGGGCCGCGCCCCGGCCCTCGGCGGCTTCGGCGAGGCGTTCCGCCAGGGCATGGCCGCGGCGGCCCAGGTCGAGGAGGACGGCCGCGACCGCCGGCATCCGGGAGGCCAGCTCGGCGAGGTCGGCGGCGGAGACGCGGCCGGCCTCCACCTCCCCCGCGAGGGCCTCGCGGAGGTCGGCGACCATGCGCGTGGTGTCCCGTTCCGAGAAGAAGCCGGGGTCGACGCCGAACACCTCGGTCAGGCGCAGCAGCACCGGCACGGTCAGCGGGCGGGCGTCGTGCTCCATCTGGTTCAGATAGCTCGGGGAGATCGCCAGCATCCGGGCCAGCTCTGCCTGGGAGAGGCGGCGCTCCTCGCGGAGCCGGCGCAGCCGCGGTCCGGCGTAGGTCTTGCTCACGTCCGCCTCGTCTCCCTCGTGCCGGTCCCGGTCCGGCTACGGCTACGGCTATCCACGTTCCGTCCGGTCCGTCCGGTCCGGCCGTGTCCCGTCCGGCCCGGTCCGGCTCACTCGCGCGCGGGCCGGTTCCGGAGCCCCCGGGGCCCGCCGCCGGGTCCGTGCCGCGCCGATCCGATCCGATCCGATCGGATCGTAGGCCGGATCCAGCCACCGCGACCATTGGCAAAGTTGGCAAAACGCCGCCCCCGCGTTCACAGAAGTTGGCAGAGGTCCATGGTTGATGGCACTCAGTGCCAGTGCCAGAGTCGTACTGCGGCCCGCCGGACCCGGTTGCCGAGCCGGTCGGGAAGACAGCGATTTCATGCCCTGACGTCGCCTTCTCGACCTCTCCCAACGGACACCGGCGCACATTGCTCACCTCTCCGCACCTCGGGACCGGGGCCGGGGAGCCTCCCGGCGGGTCGCACTGACGACACACACAGCGGCACTGCACGGCACTCAGTGACACCAAGTGACACCCATCCGCTCCGTTCACAAACCGAGCGGTTCACACGACCCGGGAGACGGTCATGGCACAGGCAGACACGACGACGGCGGCCCAGGAGCTGGCACGGCGGTGGGCCGAGGACCCGCGCTGGAAGGGCATCGAGCGCACCTACGGCGCCGAGGACGTGATCCGGCTGTCCGGCAGCGTCCGCGAGGAGCACACCCTCGCCCGCCGCGGCGCCGAGCGCCTGTGGCGACAGCTCCACTCCCAGGACTACATCCACGCCCTCGGCGCGCTCACCGGCGGCCAGGCCGTGCAGATGGTCAAGGCGGGCCTCCAGGCCATCTACCTCTCCGGCTGGCAGGTCGCCGCCGACGCCAACCAGGCCGGCCACACCTACCCGGACCAGAGCCTCTACCCGGTCAACTCGGTGCCGCAGGTCGTCCGCCGGATCAACAACGCGCTGCTGCGCGCCGACCAGATCGCCACGGCCGAGGGCGGCACGGACACCACCGACTGGCTGGCGCCGATCGTCGCCGACGCCGAGGCCGGGTTCGGCGGCCCGCTGACGCGTACGCCCGGCACCTGGTGCGTCACGCCGGCCACCCGGGCGGCGCGCGATGACCGGGGCGGGGGCCGTCGCCACCCCGGGGGCGGGGGCCGGGGGCTCGTCGGGCGCGGGGGCCGTCGCCGCCCCGGGGGCGGGGGCCGGAGGCGCGTCCGGCGCGGGGGCCGTCGCCGCCCCGGGGGCAGGGACCGGAGGCGCGTCCGGCTCCGCGCCCGGACACGGGGCGTCGGACATCCGGCGGGTCGGGGTGGTCGGCGGCGGGCAGATGGGCGCCGGCATAGCGGAGGTGTGCGCCCGGGCCGGGCTGGACACCCTCGTCCGCGAGGCCGACACGGTGGCCGCCCGCACCGCGCGGGAGCGGACCGCGATGTCCCTGGAGCGTGCGGTGCAGCGCCGCAAGCTGGACCGCCTCTCGGCCGAGGACGCCCTCGCCCGGACCGTGTTCACCGCCGACATGGACGCGCTGGCGGATCGTCAGCTCGTCGTGGAGGCGGTCGTCGAGAACGCGGCGGCCAAGACCGAGGTCTTCGCCGCCCTCGACAAGATCGTGGCCGATCCGGAGGCGGTCCTCACCACCAACACCTCGTCCATCCCCGTGATGCGCCTCGGCATGGCGACCGGCCGTGCGGACCGGGTGGTGGGGCTGCACTTCTTCAACCCCGTACCGGTGCTGCCGCTGGTCGAGGTGGTCACCTCGCTGCACACCGCACCCGCCACGGCCGCCGCGGTGGAGGACTTCGCCACGCACACGCTGGGCAAGACGGTGGTGCGCGCGCAGGACCGGGCCGGTTTCGTGGTCAACGCGCTGCTGGTGCCCTACCTGCTGTCGGCGATCCGGATGGCCGAGTCCGGCTTCGCGACCGCGGCCGACGTGGACGCCGGGATGGAGCTGGGCTGCGCCCATCCGATGGGCCCGCTGAAACTCGCGGACCTGATCGGGCTCGACACGGTGGCCTCGATCGCGCAGTCTCTGTACGACGAGTTCAAGGAACCCCTGTACGCCCCTCCCCCGCTGCTCCGGCGGATGGTGGAGGCCGGCCTGCTGGGCCGCAAGAACGGGCGGGGGTTCCACACCTACGACCGGGGGTGACCCCGGGGCCTGCGACCGGGGGCGACCCCGGGCAGAGACGGCCGGGGTTGAGGGACCCCGGTGCGAGGCAGCCGGGACCTGAGGGGGTCCGTACGCTGCCGCTGTGGAGGCGGGCGCGGGGCGGTACGAGTGAGCCGCCCCGCGCCCGCCGTGCGTCCGGCCGTGCGTCCCGCCGCCCCGGCTCACGCGGCTGACACGGGAGCGCAGTCCCTGGGCCCGGCGGCCTCCGGGGCGGAGGGCGGGGCGGCCCGCCGCGAGCGCGGCCCGACCGGGCCGCGTGTCTCATTTCAACGTCCGTCTGGTGGACTTCCTCCCCGTGACCAGGTCCCCCGGTCTACGCTGGCCCGTGCAGCTGGTTCGCCCCGTCAGCCAGGCGGGAGGCGTCGCAAGAGGGAACCCGGTGGGAATCCGGGACTGCCCCGCAGCGGTGAGCGGGAACGACCGCCGTCACATGCACTGGGCCCGTACAAGGGGCCCGGGAAGCGACGGCCAGTAGGTGGCCTGACGTCGTCAGGACGTGCCCGCGAGTCCGAAGACCTGCCACTGCCCGTGCGCGACAGTCGCGCGCGGAGACCTCGGTGACCTCGCGGGTGGGTCGGCGGCAGCGGTGGCACGGGTGTCCGTGCGCCCGCTCCTTCGTGTACCCGTGGCGTGGCCGGGGTTGTTCACACAACTCGCGAAGGAGAGTTCCGTGACACCGAAGTCCGCAGCCGCGGCAGCAGGCGCCACCCTCTACGGCTACCCCCGCCAGGGGCGGAACCGGGAACTGAAGAAGGCGATCGAGGGGTACTGGAAGGGCCGGGTCACGGCCGAGGCCCTGCACGAGACCGCCGCCGGTCTGCGCCGCACCCACTGGCAGCGGCTCGCCGCCGCCGGCGTCCACGAGGTCCCCACCGGTGACTTCTCCTTCTACGACCACGTCCTGGACACCTCCGTCATGGTCGGCGCGATCCCCGGGCGGCACCGCGACGCGGTCGCGGCGGACGCCCTGGACGGCTACTTCGCCATGGCCCGCGGCACCCAGCAGGTCGCCCCGCTGGAGATGACCAAGTGGTTCGACACCAACTACCACTACCTGGTGCCCGAGCTGGGCCCGGACACCGTCTTCACGGCCGACCCGGCCAAGCAGGTCGCCGAACTCAAGGAAGCCCTCGCCCTGGGCCTCACGCCACGCCCGGTGCTCGTCGGACCCGTCACCTACCTCCTGCTCGCCAAGCCCGCCCCCGGGGTCGCCGCCGACTTCGACCCGCTGACCCTCCTGGACCGGCTGCTTCCGGTGTACGCGGAGGTGCTGGCCGACCTGCGGGCCGCCGGCGCCGAGTGGGCGCAGCTCGACGAGCCCGCCCTGGTGCAGGACCGCACCCCCGCCGAACTGAACGCCGCCGCCCGGGCCTACCGCGAGCTCGGCGGGCTCGCGGACCGGCCGAAGCTGCTGGTCGCCTCCTACTTCGACCGGCTCGGCGACGCCCTCCCGGTCCTCGCCAAGGCCCCCGTCGACGGTCTCGCCCTGGACTTCACCGGGCCCGCCGCCGCCAACCTGGACGCCCTCGCGGCGGCCGGCGGACTGCCCGGCAAGCGGCTGGTCGCCGGTGTCGTGGACGGCCGCAACATCTGGATCAACGACCTGGAGAAGTCACTCACCACCCTGGGCACCCTGCTCGGGCTGGCCGGCCGGGTCGACGTCGCGGCCTCCTGCTCCCTGCTGCACGTCCCGTTCGACGCGGCCGCCGAGCGGGACATCGACCCGCAGGTGCTGCGCTGGCTGGCCTTCGCCGAGCAGAAGACCGCCGAGATCGTCACCCTGGCCACCGGGCTCAGCCGGGGCACCGGCGCGATCGCCGCCGAACTCGCCGCCAACCGGGCCGACCTGGCCTCCCGCGCCGGCTCCCCCCTCACCCGGGACCCGGCCGTGCGCGCCCGTACCGCCGCGATCACCGACACCGACGGCCGCCGCTCCCAGCCGTACGCCGACCGCACCGCCGCCCAGCGGGCGCACCTGGGTCTGCCGCTGCTGCCGACCACCACCATCGGCTCCTTCCCGCAGACCGCGGAACTGCGCACCGCCCGCGCCGACCTGCGCGCCGGGCGGATCGACACCGCCGGGTACGAGGAGCGCATCAGGACCGAGATCCAGGAGGTGCTCTCCTTCCAGGAGAAGGCCGGGCTGGACGTCCTGGTGCACGGCGAACCCGAGCGCAACGACATGGTCCAGTACTTCGCCGAGCAGCTCACCGGCTATCTGGCCACCCAGCACGGCTGGGTCCAGTCGTACGGCACCCGTTACGTCCGGCCCCCGATCCTGGCGGGGGACATCTCCCGTCCCGAGGCGATGACGGTCCGCTGGACGACGTACGCGCAGTCGCTCACCGGACGGCCCGTCAAGGGCATGCTCACCGGCCCGGTGACCATGCTCGCCTGGTCCTTCGTCCGCGACGACCAGCCGCTGGGCGAGACCGCCCGCCAGGTGGCGCTGGCCCTGCGCGACGAGGTGGACGACCTGGAGGCCGCGGGCACCTCGGTGATCCAGGTCGACGAGCCGGCGCTGCGCGAGACCCTGCCGCTGCGGGCGGCCGACCACGCCGCGTACCTGGCGTGGGCGACCGAGGCGTTCCGCCTGACCACCAGCGGGGTGCGGCCGGAGACGCAGATCCACACGCACATGTGCTACGCGGAGTTCGGGGACATCGTCCAGGCGATCGACGACCTCGACGCGGACGTGATCAGCCTGGAGGCGGCCCGCTCGCACATGCAGGTCGCGCACGAACTGGCCGCCCACGGCTACCCGCGCGAGGCCGGGCCGGGTGTCTACGACATCCACTCGCCCCGGGTGCCGGACGCGGCTGAGGCCGCCGCACTGCTGCGCACCGGGCTGAAGGCGATCCCGGCCGAGCGGCTGTGGGTGAACCCGGACTGCGGTCTGAAGACCCGGGGCTGGCCGGAGACCCGGGCCTCCCTGGAGAACCTGGTCGCCGCCGCGCGCACGGTCCGCGAGGAGCTGTCCCGCGACGGCGGCTGAGCCGCGCGGCCCCGGGCCCGGGAAGCCCCCGGGCCCGGCCGTGCGGTCCGCGCACGGCCGGCCGTGATGCGCGGATCGCGCCGGCCGTGGTGCGCGAACCGCCGGCCGTGGTGCGCGAACCGCCGGCCGTGGTGCGCGAACCGCCGGCCGTGGTGCGCGAACCGCCGAGCGTGGTGCGCGCACCGCCCGGGCGTGGTGCGCGCACCGCCCGGCGGCCGTCCCTGGGCCGGCTACATGTTGATCATGTGCCCGGCCAGTCCGTGGACGGCCTCCTTCACGGCCTCGCCCAGGGTCGGATGGGCGTGCACGTTCCGGCCGACCTCGTGGACGGTGAGGTCCCACTGCTGGGCCAGGGTCAGTTCGGGCAGCAGTTCGGTCACCTCGGGCCCGATCAGGTGCGCGCCGAGGATCTCCCCGTACCGCCGGTCGCTGATGATCTTGACGAAGCCGGTGGGGTGACCGAGGCCGTGCGCCTTGCCGTTGGCGGTGAACGGGAACTTCACCACCTGCACGTCGAAGCCCTGCTCCTTCGCCTGTGCCTCGGTCCAGCCGAAGGAGGCGATCTGCGGCTGGCAGTAGGTGGCGCGCGGGATCATGGTGAAGTCCAGCTCCATGGTCTCCGCGTCCGCGATGGTCTCCACCGCGACCATGGCCATCGCCTCGGCGGCGTGCGCGAGCATCAGCTTGGCGGTGACGTCACCGATCGCGAAGATGTGCGGGACGCTGGTCCGCCCGCGGGCGTCCACGTCGATCGCGCCCCGGTCGGTGAGCTTCACACCGGTGTTCTCCAGGCCGTAGCCCTCCGTGCGCGGGGCGAAGCCGATCGCCTGGAGGACCTTGTCGGCCTCCAGCACCTCCTGCTTGCCGTCGCGCTCGACGGTGACGCGGACCTTGGCCGAGGGGTCGCCGTCGTCGATGGACACCACCCGGGTGGACGTGAGCACCTGGATGCCCAGCTTCCGGTACTGCCGGGCCAGTTCGGCCGACACGTCCGCGTCCTCCATCGGCACCAGCCGGTCCAGGAACTCGACGATCGTCACCTTCACGCCGTAGCTGCTCAGCACGTACGCGAACTCGACGCCGATGGCCCCCGCGCCCGCGATGACGATGTCCTCGGGCAGCTCCTCGGCGAGGATCTGCTCCTCGTAGGTGACCACCCGGTCGCTCAGGGTGGTGCCGGGCAGCAGCCGGGTGGCGGCGCCGGCCGCGATCACGCAGTGGTCGAAGGTCACCGTCTGCGAACCGCCGTCGGAGAGGGCCACCTCCAGGGTGTTCGGACCGGTGAAGGTGCCGCGGCCGTCGTACTCGGTGATGCCGTTCTTCTTCATCAGGTAGTGGACGCCCTTGACCCGGCCGTCCGCGACCTGCCGGCTGCGCCGGTACGCCTGGCCGTAGTCGAGGCTGACACTGCCGTCGACCGTGATCCCGAAGGTCTTCGCCTCGCGCGTGAAGATGTTCGCCAGCTCGGCGTTGCGCAGCAGCGCCTTGGACGGGATGCAGCCGACGTTGAGGCAGACACCGCCCCAGTACTTCTCCTCCACCACCGCGGCGCTCAGGCCGAGTTGGGTGGCCCGCACCGCCGCCGTGTACCCACCCGGCCCGGCGCCCAGAACAACGACATCGAAGTGTGAGGTCATGTTTTCGATCCTGCCACGGATGCGGCGCGGGGGCCGGGCGGGCGCGGGACGGTGCGGGAGCTGCTGGAGCGGCTGGTGCCCGGGATCGACGGGGTGGCCCATCCGCGCGACCCGTCCGAGGAACGGAAGCCGGCCCGCGTGCTCGCCGTCCAACTGGCCGCCGCCGATGAGGTCCTGCCGCTGGGCGTGCCGAGCCGGGGACGTGACTACCGGGCCAGGGCCCGGCTCGTGCGCACCGTCGACGCGCTCGCCGCCGAGGGCCGCGCGGTGGTGGTCACCGTTCACGACGTGGCGTGGGCCGCGCGGTGGTGGTCACCGTTCACGACGTGGAGTTCGTGGCACGCGCGGCGGACCGGGTGGTCGTCATGGGGGCGGGATGGTCGGCGACGTCGTGAGGGAGCCGACGAACCGGGCGGACCGCCCGGGACCTGCTGACCTGCCGGCCGGGCGGGCCGCCGGTGCGCCCGCCCGGCCTCCTCACGGGCTCAGCGCTGGTTCAGGGGCAGGGCGATGTCGACGACCTGGCGCGCGGCCGGGAAGGAGCCGACCAGGACGGTCTCGCCGTCGAGGACGTTCACCCGGTAGAAGCGCTGCTTGCCGCCGGTGGACAGGGCGGCGAAGCCGCGGTTCGAGCCGTCGGAGGCCCGGTAGTAGATGTCGAACCCGGCCGACGGATCCGCGTTCACGCCGAGGCTGCCGGTGGGCGCGAGGGTGCCCGCGTTGGCCGGGGACTGGAGGGAGACGCGGTCGTTCACGGTGTCGATGTCGAACAGGGTGGTCGCGGTCGCCGTGTTGAGGTCGTTGTTGGTGTAGGCGGCACCGGTGACGCCGAGGGCGGTCGACGGCGGGGTGGTCGGGTTGGTGAGGGTGCCGTCGGTGATCGTGGTGCGCGGGGCGGCCGGGTCGTCGATGTTGTGGCGCAGGTTCTGGCCGGTGTCGCTGATGACGCGCAGCCGGTTCGCGGCCGGGTTGAAGTCGACGCCGAAGTGCTTGCCGGCGAGCGCGACGGTGAGCTGGGAGACCTTGGCGGCCTTCGCCTCGCTGCTGACGGTGTAGATCCCGCCCTTGTCGCCCACGCCGTAGAGCTTGCCGTTCTGGACGCGGAAGTCGATGCCGACGAGCTTCTTGTCGCCCCTCAGCCCGGCGATGCTGCCGAACGACCAGGTGTCGGCCGGGTTCGCGACCGGGAAGCCGACCAGTCGCTGGTCGGAGGTGAGTCCGACGCCGATCAGCCCGCCGGTGGCGGCGGCCCGCCCGCGCGGCGCGAACGGGTCGGAACCGGCGGGGTCGGCCGAGGCGAGGGCGGGGGCGACGAGGGACAGCACGGCGGCGCCTGCGGCGGCGGTCGCGAGAAGACGGGTACGCACGGATGCACTCCGAGGGTCGGTGGCCCGTGCTCTCGACGGCGCGGGTCCGCGCGTGCTTCGCCGCGGGGCGCCCAGGGGATTGGCCCGGCTGTTCACTTCCCCCCGGACGGCGCACAAAAGTCCTACCGCCCGCCCCTCGTACGGCGGCAGGGGGCGGTCGTACGAGGCGCGGGGGGACGAGGGCCTACGGGCCGGCGAGCAGCACCGGCAGGTGGCGTGGTCCACCACGAACCGCGCCCCGGGTCCGGGGCTGCCCGGCCCGTGCCGGGAGCCTCCCCCCGTCACCTCGCGGATCCGGTCCCACGCGTCCGACACATGATCGAAAATGGCCCATGAGCACGACGGCACAGACCGCCCGTCCGGCATCCGCCGGCCCGGGACGGGCCCGTCCGACACAAGGAGTCCCCATGCCCACCACCGGTTCCGGCCCGGCCGGCTCCGCACACCGCCGCTCGGCCGCCGGCGTCCCGAACGGGGAGGCTCGGGCATGATCCTGGTGACCCCGCGCCCCGCCCCCGAGGCCCCGCACCGCCTGGTCGTCCTCCCGCACGCCGGCGGCGGGCCGACGTTCTACCGCGACTGGGGCGCGGCCGCCGGGCCGGACGTCGAGGTACGGATCGCCCAGTACCCGGGCCGTGAGCGGCGGCTGGCCGAGGCACCGGTGTCCGAGGCCCGCGTCCTGGTCGACGAGGTGTGCGCGGCGCTGCGCGCCTCGGACGACGGGCGGCCGACGGCCCTGTTCGGGCACAGCATGGGCGCGATCCTGGCCCACGAGACGGCGCACGCGCTGGCCGCCGGCGGGCCGGTCCGGCCGAGCGCCCTGTTCGTCTCGGGCCGCCCCGCGCCCGCCGCCGCCCCGCCGGGCCCGCCCCCGGGCGCGACGGCCCGGCCGCGCACGGACGCGGAGATCCTGGAGTCGCTCCGCCGCCACGGCGGCACCCCGATGGAGCTTTTCGACCATCCGGACATGCGCGAGCTGTTCTTCCCGGTGCTGCGGGCCGACTATCTGCTGGTCGACTCCTACCGCCCGGCACCGGACCGGGCGCCGCTCGACCTCCCGGTCACCGCGCTGTGGGGGACCCGGGACCCGGTGGCGGACGAGCGGACGATGCTGCCGTGGCGCTCCGTGACCATCGGCGCGTTCGGCGCGTACGGCTTCACGGGCGGCCACTTCTATCTGACGGAGCACCGCGACGCGGTCCTGGACCGGATCCGCGCGGGTCTCGGTCTGCCCGTCCGCCGGGGGTGACCCCGCCCCGGCGGGACCGCCAACCCACCCGAATGATGGTCCGTCAAGAACCTTGGTGTGTACGGGTGTTCATCAGGGGCGGCTACGATCCGTACGAGTGGGACACCGCCCGGGGGCCGCGCGAGCGGCAGGCGGCCCGCCACGAGTGGCCCGCCCCCGTTTCGCGTTCCTCCCGGAGGCCAGAAGGTGAACAGTCCGCAGTCCCACCCGCTCGGCGGCACACTCCCGGTCACCGACCGGACCCGCCTGCGCCGTATGAAGGAGAAGGCCCGCACGGAACGCGCGGAGCTGGACGAGATCCTGGCCGCCGGATTCGTCTGCCATCTGGGGGTCGTGGTGGACGGCACGCCGAGGGTGGTCCCCACGGTGTACGGCGCGACACACGACACCCTCTACTTCCACGGTTCCGTCGCCACGCCCAGCCTGGTGCGGGCACCGCAGGCGGAGGTCTGCGTGACCGTGACCCATGTGGACGGGGTGGTGCTCGCGCGCTCACTGTTCGAGCACAGCGTCAACTACCGCAGCGCGATGGTGTACGGGGTGCCCCGGCGGGTGGACGACGAGGAGGAGCGCCTGGTGGGTCTGCGGGTCGTCAGCGAGCAGGCCGCGCCAGGGCAGTGGGACTACGCCCGGCGCCCGAACCGCAGGGAGCTGGCCGCGACCTCCCTGCTGGCACTGGGGCTGGAGGAGGCATCGGTGAAGGTGCGCACCGGGCCGCCCGACGACGCGGACGGCCCGGACGCCGCACTCGGCCTCTGGGCCGGGGTGCTGCCGCTGCACACCGTCCGCGGGACCCCGGTCCCGGACCCCGCGCTGCCGGACGGCATCGCATTGCCCCCGCACCTGCGGCAGGTCTGAGCCGCCGCCCCGGCACGTCACCGGTGGAACGGTTCCGTCGACGAGTGGGGCAGCACCACCCGGACCCGGAATCCGCCCGTCGGCAGCGGACTCGCGTGGAGCGTGCCGTGCAGGGCGGACACTCTGCGTCGCAGTCCTGTCAGGCCGTGCCCGCCCGGCGGGATACCGGCGAGCGGCGCGCCGCGGGGGCTGTCGCTGTGCACGGTGAGTTCCAGTACGTCGGGGCTGGGCTCGACGACGACGCGGATCGGCGCGCCGGGTGCGTGCCGGCAGGCGTTGGCGATGGCTTCCTGGGCGACGCGGTAGGCCGCCTGCTGCACGGGCAGCGGACAGCGCGCCCAGGAAGCGGAACCCCTGTGCTCCAGCCGTGCGTGCGCACCCACGGCCTCGACCAGGCCGGGCAGGTCGGCCAGGCCCGGTGCCTCCAGGGCGGCGACGGTGCGCCGGACCTCGTTCAGCGCCTCGACGGCGTGGAGCCGCACGGGGTCGTCGGGCGCCAGTTTCAGGGCGATCAGGCTGAGGTGGTAGGCGAGGCTGTCGTGCATCTCACGGCCGATGCGCTCCCGCTCGGCCGCCACCGCGCCGATCGCCGCGAGCGTGCGCTCCCGTTCGCGCGTGAGGACCAGTTCGGCAGCCTTGTCCTTGAGCCGGCGGTGCGCGGCGGTCAGCGTGCCCAGGCACACGGGCGCGAGCACCAGGAGGGCGGCGGCGAGCGCGTGGAGCACGATGCCCTCCCAGGTCCAGTCGCAGGGCTTGACGTGCGGCCACGGGACACCCATCACGAGACCGGTGGACGCGGCCCAGAGCCAGAGCCGGCCGCGCGGGAGCGGGCTGAGGGCGAGGGCGTACAGCGGGAAGATGGCCGGCAGCCAGAGGTAGTTGCCGGCGAGAGCGGGCAGCGAGACGACGAGCACGGCCCGCGGGAACCGGTGCCGCAGCGGGAGGACGGCGGCCGCCGCCAGAGCCCAGGGGAGGACCCACCACGGTGCGAGCGTCCGGGTGGCGACGACCTCCAGCAGGGCCAGGGAGACGACCGCCGGTTCGGCCAGAAAGTGCCTCCTCGACAGGCCCCTCGAAATGCTCATGCCAATCCGGCCTTCTGTGCCACACGGGCGAGGGCCACCCTGTTGGATACCCCCAATTTGTTCTTGAGCACGCCTATGTGGGTCTTCACGGTAGTGACGCCGATATTCATGTGCCGGGCGATTTCGGAGTTCTGGAGCCCCAGGGCGAGAAGGGCGAGGACTTCTCGCTCACGCTCCGTGACAGAGTCGAGCGGAATGGAATCCTCCGCGTCGGCGCGCGGGGCGAGTTCACCGGCCACGCATCCGGCACTCGCAGAAGGCACGTATACCACGGCACCATCCGCCAGCGCACGGAGAGAATGCGCCAGAAATTCCGGGTGCATGTCTTTCAGAAGGAACCCGTTGGCCCCTGCATGCAGTGCGTCCGGTATCCGGTCCGGGGCGTCGGAGGCAGTGAGGACCGCCACCGCCGGCGGCGGGTCGAGCGCCCGCAGACCGGCGAGCAGATCCAGCCAGTCGTGGCCCGGCATCACCACGTCGAGCAGGACGACTTGGGCGCCTGACCGGCTCGCCTCGCCGACCGCCGAGGCGGGACGGGTCACCGTCACGGTGAAGCCGGGGAAGGAGGAGACCAGCACGCGCAGGGCTTCGCGCACCAGCGCTTCGTCGTCCACCACCAGGACACGGACCATCGGACGCCCCCCGAGCACACCGGCGGCTTCAAGTAGGAGGGCGAATCCTCCTTCGGTCGTACGCCGCATCCCGAGAAAAGTATCACCATTAAAGGAAAAGGTCACAAGCCTGGAATGGCCGTGCACAGGTGCGGCACCCGGAAGATATACCGCACGAGCGAGAGGAACCGCACATGGCGTCGTGGTGCTTCCCCGGAGGACCGGTGGGGCATTTCAGCCACTCGCCACCCCGGCTGCGCATTTAAGCAGGAAAGTTTCTGATTCCGGTAACCGGTGGGCAACCGCTTCCTCGCATTGCGTACCGCGTCGTCCGGCCTTCCAGGTACTGCTCGCCCCGTTCCCCCAGGAGCACTTCGTGACCATTCGTGTCGCCGTGGCCGACGCGCACGCGCCCGCCCGCTCCGGACTGCGCGTGATCGTCGAGTCGGCACCGGGCATGTCCGTCGTCGGCGACTTCGCCACGGCCGAGGAGATGCTCGAGCGGTCTGCCGCCCTGCGGCCCGACGTCGTGGTCATGGACGCCCGGAGACCGGGCACCGACAGCCCGGACACCGCGGCCGTGAGCCGTGTGCACGCCGAACTCGGCTGCGGCGTCGTGCTGCTCACCCTGCACGACGACGACACCCAGCTCTTCCGGGCGCTCGCCGCCGGGGCACGGGGCTTCCTCTCCGCGGAGGCCGACCCCCAGTGCCTGCTGGCCGCCGTCCGGGCCGTCGCCTCGGGCGGCTCGTGGCTCTCGCCACGGCACACGCGCAGCCTGATCGAGGAGTACGGGCGGCTGGCGGGCCGGGGGCAGGAGACGCGCCGGGGCGCGTCCCCCGGCGAAAGCATCGACGCCGGCCGGCTCAGTGACCGCGAGCACCAGGTACTCGCGCTGGTCGGCGAGGGGCAGACCAACCAGGAGATAGCCGAACACCTGACGCTGAGCCCGCACACCGCCAAGACGTACGTCAGCCGGATCATGACGAAACTGGGCGCCCGGGACCGGGTGCAGCTCGCCCTGGTGGCCGCGGGCCACCAGGTCCGGCCGTCCCCGGACCCGGAGCAGGCGACCGGCCCCGGTGAGAGTCGCGCGCCGCTGTCCCGGCGGGCGGCGCCCCTCCCCCGCCTGCGTGAGGCGGTGCGCCTGCCCGAAGCGGTCCAGGCGGCGGGCGGCCGCCCGCCGCGCACCCGCGCCGCCGCCTCGGCCTGAGCCGGCGGGTGACCACGGGAGCCAGGGGCGCCACCGGGTCACGGCACGGCGGACCACGGACGAACGGCCCGACGGACGAGCGGACTACCGGACCACGGACGAACGGGCCACGGACCACCCGAGCCGATCACACCCGCCGTGGGCCGGGCCGCCCCGCGCCCGGCGCGGGGCGGGCGCGCATCACCGCTGCCCGCCCCGCTCCTGGTCCAGGCGGTCCCGCAGGTCCCGCAGGACCTCCAGGATCAGCTCCGCGTCCCGCGGCGAGGTGCGCCAGTTCGCGAAGACCGGGCGCAGGGCCGCCCTGCCGTCGAAGGTGGTCGCGCCCAGGTGCACGCGTCCGTCGAGGAGCAACTCCTCGGCCAGCCGGCGGTTCAGTGCGTCGAGACCGCTCTCGGGCGCACCCCGCGGGCGTACCCGGAAGCAGACCGCGTTGAGTTGCGCGGGAGCCAGGAGTTCCAGGTCCGGGTCCTGCCGGACCCGCTCGGCGAAACCGGCGGCCACGCTCACACCCCGGGAGACCAGTTGCCGGTAGCCGTCCCGGCCGTAGGCGGCGAGGGAGGCCCAGACGGCGAGGCCCCGCGCCCGCCGCGAGTTGTCCGGCCCCAGGTTGGCGTAGTTGAGATGCGGGTCGTCCACGTCGACGAGGTAGGCGGCCTGGTTGGTGAAGACCGGGCGGAGCAGGGTGGCGTCCCGCACGAAACTGAACCCGGTGTCGAACGGGACGTTGAGCCACTTGTGTCCGTCGACGGTGACCGAGTCCGCGCGTTCGACGCCCTCGACCAGGTGCGCGGTGCGCTCGTCCAGTGCCGCGAACAGGCCGAAAGCGCCGTCCACGTGCAGCCAGGCCCCGAACTCGGCGGCCAAATCGGCGAGTTCCGCGATCGGGTCGAACCGCCCCGCGTCGGGTTCACCGGCGGTGG
Source organism: Streptomyces sp. CNT372 (assembly GCF_000377145.1). Classification (NCBI taxonomy): domain Bacteria; kingdom Bacillati; phylum Actinomycetota; class Actinomycetes; order Kitasatosporales; family Streptomycetaceae; genus Streptomyces; species Streptomyces sp. CNT372. The sequence continues at coordinate 413,990 of NZ_KB897781.1, forward strand.
CCACCAGGACCGCGGGGGCGTGGTCGAGTTCCTCCAGCGCGGCGCGCAGGGCGGGAAGGTCGATGCGGCCCGTGCCGTCGGCGGTGAAGCGGGTGAGTGCCGAGCGGCCGAGCCCCAGCATGCCGAGCGACTTGCCGATGCTGGCGTGCGCGAACCCGCCGGCGAACACCGGCATGGCGGGCAGCCCGGTGAGCCCGTCGGTGTCGACGTCCACGCCGTGCCGCCGGGCCCACCAGCGGCGGGCGGCGGCCAGTCCCGTGAAGTTCGCCATCGTCCCGCCGGTGGTGGTCACCGCGCCCCACTGCGGCGGCAGCCCGAACAGCTCCTTCAGCCAGCTCAGCGCGACCGTCTCCACCTCCGTGGCGAGCGGCGAGCAGACCCAGGCCGCGGCGTTCTGGTCCAGGGTGGACGTCAGCCAGTCGGCGCCGAGGGCGGCGGGCGTGGTGCCGCCGGTCACGAAGTGGAAGTAGCGGGGACCTGAGGAACGGATCGCCTCCGGCAGCGCGTGCTCGGCGATTTCGCGTACCGCGGCGAGGGCGCCGACGCCCCGCCGGGGCAGCGGCCCCCCGAACCGGGCCAGGGCGGCGGACCACTCGTCCTCGTCGCTCCGGCGGGGGGCGGCGGGTTCCTCGGCGAGCGCGCCGACGTAGGCGGCCGCGGCCTTGCCGGCCAGTTCGAGGACCGCCGTGGTGTCGTCGGGGAGAAGGGCCGGGAGGTCGCCGGCGGGGTGCGGTGCCGGGTCGGCGGCGGGGGTGGACGTCATGGTGTGCCTCCTGGGGCGAGGGCGGCGGCCGGTCACGGGTCCGGCCGCCGCCGGTCTGCGAAGCAGCGCCCGCGGACGGGGCGCCGGGAGCCCGGGCGGGCGGCGCGGGCGGTCCGGGCCGGGACGGCTCCGGGACGGAGGACCGCCCGCCCGGCAACTCTCAGGCGGGACGGCGCAGTTCGAGTGTGCAGCACTTCACACTGCCGCCCGCCTTGAGCAGTTCGGACAGGTCGGTTCCGACGGGTTCGAAGCCGCGCTCGGCGAGTTGTGCGGCAAGCCCGGTGGCGGCCTGCGGCAGGACGACGTGGCGCCCGTCGCTGAACGCGTTGAGCCCGAACACCTCGGCGTCCGCGTCGGAGGCGAGCACCGCGTCCGGGTACAGCTCGCGCAGGACGGCCCGGCTGCCGGGGCTGAACGCGCCCGGGTAGTACATGATCTCGTCGTCGGAGAGGACGGACAGCGCCGTGTCCAGGTGGTAGAAGCGGGGGTCGACCAGGGTCAGCCCGGTGACCGGCACGCCGAAGAACTCCTGGGCCTCCGCGTGCGAACGCGGGTCGGTGCGGAAGCCCGTGCCGGCCAGCAGACGGCGTCCGACGGGGAGGTAGTCGCCCTCGCCCTCGTTGATGTACTCGGGCCACAGCGTGTCGGTCCAGCCGTGCCGCCGGAACCAGCGCAGGTAGGCCGGTCCCTCCGCGGTGCGCTCGGCGTGCCGGAAGCGGGCGCCCAGCACCTTGCCGTCCAGCACGGTGGCACCGTTGGCGGCGAACACCATGTCCGGCAGCCCCGGCTCCGGCTCCACGGTGTGCACGGTGTGGCCCAGCTCCGTGTACAGGGATCGCAGTTGCTCCCACTGCGCCAGGGCGAGCGCGGTGTCGACCGGCTTCTCGGGGTGCATCCAGGGGTTGATGGAGTAGGTGACGTCGTAGTGGGCGGGCCGGCACATCAGCAGTTCACGGGGGCGGGCGGTGCGCGCGCCAGGGGTGGCGGCGGGCGTGACGGGGGAGGCGGTCTGCACGGGATCGCTGGCGGACACGTCTGGCTCCTTCGTTCTGACGGGGGGCGGGACGGGGGCGGCGCGTCAGGCGGTGGCGAGACGGAAGACGCCCCGGCGGTGCCGGTGCTGGTAGTACTCGATGTCCGAGTGGACCGTGTACGCGTCGGGATGCCGCAGCAGCAGGGTGAGCTGCGCACTCTCGTTGGCGCCGGGCTCCAGCAGGTCACCCGGCTGGGGAATCAGCTCGTCCGCCGCGTAGGACGGGCGGGCCCGCAGTCCCGGCAGGTCGTCGAGGGCCACGAGCCTGCCCGCGTGCGGGACGCGGAAGGAGTAGTCCCCGGCGAAGCCGGTGTCCCCGTACGTCGCGTAGGGGCGGTCGCCCGACTGCCCCTCGATGCCGAGCAGCCGGCACAGGTCGGGCAGGGGGTAGGCGGCGACCCGGGGAAGGAACTTGACCACGGACACCGCGTCGGCGTCCACGACGACCTCCAGGTGCAGGGGGCCGTCGGGGAGCCCGATCGCTCCCGGCAGCCGGCGCAGTCTCCGGGCGAGCAGCCGCACGGTGGGCGACGCGGGTGCCGGGTTGACCACGCTGGTCAGGGCCCAGTGCTCGCGCTCCGGCAGGGTGAAGCACCGCCAGCAGTCGGTGAGGACGAACTCCCCGTCCTCGACCTGCCCGTTGGCGAAGTGCGGTACTCCGGGCCGGAAGGGGTGCGACACCACCCGGCCGGCCGCCCACAGCTCCGCGGCGACGTCCGGCGCGAGCGCGGTGCCCGGCCGGTGGAAGACCGCGGACCCCATGTCGGCGGAGAACTCCGGCCGCAGCACGGTGGTGACCTCGGACCGTGCCAGCAGCGCGGCCAGGGCCTCGGGGTCGTCGTGCACCCGGACGCCGAGCGCGAGGGAGGGGTCGGCGTGGGCCACGGCCTCGGCCTGGCGCGCCTTCCCCGCCCACTCCCCCACGTGAGCGGCGGGAGCCGTGCCCCCGGCGCTCACTCCGCGGGTCCCACGGGATCGGGCTCCTGCACCTGCTCGAAGTGGAACGAGCGGATGAAGCAGTCCCTCGGCTGGCTGACGGCGAAGAGCACGCACTCGCTCAGCGACTGCGCGGTGAGCTGCGCCGAAGCGGTCCGGTCGGCCGTGTTCCAGGCGTCGCCGAGCGGGTCGTGGTTGTCGAAGTCCGGCGGGTAGAGACCGATCACGCGGACTCCGCGGGGGCGGAGCCGGGCCGACAGCACGTCCAGGAAGCCCGCCTGCGCGCTCTTGGCCGCGTAGAAGGCGGCGTGCGCCTCGGAGCGGTGGTTGCCGGGGACACCGCACACCGAGACCATGCCGACGATGTCGGGCTGTTCGGACTTGAGCAGCAGCGGCAGGAAGGACTTGGTGACCAGCGCGGTTCCGGTGGCGCCGGAGGCGATGGTGTCCACCACGTCGTCGTCCGTGACGGAGAGCAGGTCGGTGCCCTCCAGCCAGCGGGCGCCGTTGTGGACGAGGATGTCGACGGCCGGGGTCACGGCGCCCACGGCCTCGGCGAAGGCCCGTACGCCCGCCGGGTCGGTCAGATCGCAGGCGAACGCGTGTGCGGGGCCGAGGCCGAGCCCGCGGATCTCCTGCGCGACGGCCTCAGCGCCCTTCTCGGAACGGGCCGAGAGGAAGACCTCGGCACCCTGCTGCGCGAAGCGGATGGCGAGGGTTCGGCCGAAGTCGCGGGATGCTCCGGTGATCACGACCCGGCGGCCGGCGAGGCCGGGCGGGGTTCCTGCGCTCTGTGCGGTGGACTGGGACATGGGCGTGGTCGTTCCTTCGGTCGTGGGTGGTTGGCAGTGGGCCGGCCCGGTGGTGGTGTGGTGTGCGGGTCAGCGGGTGCGTGCGGTGGGCGGGCCGGAAGAGGCCGCGGCCGTCGGATCCGGCCCCTGTTCCGGGGCCGGATCCGGGAAGCTGAGCCCGGTGGCGCCGCCGGGCACGCCGGCGAGGCCGTGCAGCAGGTAGTCCACCGCCGGGACGGCCCACCGCTCGGGCGGCGGGTAGCCGCCGTGCTCGGCGGGCAGGCAGGTGGCGAGCCCCTCCGTGTCCACGGCGCCGGCGGGAGCGACCGCGACCACCTTCACGCCCTCCGGGACCTCCTCGGCCACCGCGCGGACGAACCCCTCCACCGCGAACTTGGAGGCGGTGTACGCGGCGAGGTGGTGCCGCGGCGAACGCCCCCACCCTGAGGACACCGCCACGAAGGTGCCCCCGTCACCGGCCAGTTGCGGCAGCAGTGCGCGGGCCATCGTGTAGACGCCGGTGACGTTGGTGCGCAGGATCTCGTCGAACTCGGCGGGCGGCACCTCCCAGACGGGGCGCTGGGGGTGCACCACACCGGCGTTGGCGACGACGAGTCCGGGGGATCCGAACCGGGCTCGCGCCGCCTCCGCCCAGTGCAGCACCGCGTCCGCCTCGGTCACGTCCACGCTGTCCACCAGGTGCCCGGGCCCCAGTCGGTCGGCGAGCCGGCGCACCGAGTCCGGGTCCCGGCCGCAGCCGGCGACCGGATGGCCCAGCGCCGCGAAGCGCAGAGCCAGGGCCCGCCCCATCCCCCGGGTCGCCCCGGAGATCACCACGGGTCTGCGGTCGGCTGATCGGATCATGCTCCACCTGACGCTTCCTGTTCGACGGCGTGTCCCGGCGGACCGGGGACCGCGGTGGAGACGGAGCCCTCGGGTCGGAGGTCGACCGCCCAGCGGGCGCCTTCCGCCTCGGTTCCGGTCAGTACCCGATCATGCCCGAAGAAGGCGTAGCGGGTGACCAGTTGGAAGGAGACCCCGGCCCGGTGGGCGGCCAGCAGATCCTGTCGCGAGTCGCCGACGAGCACCGCCGAGGAGGCGGGCGTCCGCGCGTCGGCGAGGATCTCGCCGAGCCGCGCCCACTTGGGCCGCTCGCCGCCGAGGACGGCGCGGAAGGCGTCCAGCAGTCCATGGCCCTCCAGGACGCGGCGGGCCTCACCGGTGAGGGTGCCGGTGGCCACGTACAGCGGCACGCCGCGCGTGGTCAGTTCCTTCACCAGGAGGTCGGCGTGGGCGCAGAGCGGGGCCTGGGGGTAGCGGTCCTTCAGCAGGGTGGCGTAGGCCCCCGCGTACTGCTCGTAGAACCGCTCGAACTCCTCGCCCTCGGCGGGGCGGCGCAGGTAGTCGCGGTGGAACGCCGCGAAGTGCTCGCGCCGGGACCGGCCGAAGGTGCTGCGGAACTCCTCCAGGAAGCCCTCGGCGAGTTCGGCCCCCAGCGGGGCGAGGGCCTCGGCCATGCACGCGGCCTTGAGCTCGTTGGAGTCGACCAGCACACCGTCCAGATCGAACACGACCGTCCGGTACCGCACGAGGAGGTCCAGCAGCCGTTCAGCCCCGGGCATGGTCCTCCGCGCCCTCCAGCAGTGCGGCGGTGAACGACGCGGACGGCACCCTGGCCAGGAAGTGCATGGCGCGGATCTCGGCCTCCCGGTCCCGTCCCAGCCGTTCCTCCAGGAGCTGCACGTAGGTGGGGTGCACATGGTGGAGTCCGGCGAGGCCGTACAGGCCGTTGGCTCCCCAGCGATGGCGCTCCATGAGCGGGTGGAAGTGACGCACGATCAACTCGTGCAGGGGCTGGAGGGTTTCGGCCCCGGTACCCAGTGCGGCCAGCAGCTGCTCGGTGCGGGTGTTGCCGGCACCGCGTCCCATCCCGTGCACGGTGCCGTCCAGCCAGGTCGCCCCCGCTCCCGCGGCCACCAGGGTGTTGTGCAGCGCGAATCCCTGGTTCTCGTGGGCGTGGATGCCCACGGGGGCACCGACGCCCGTGGCGAAGCGGCGGACCAGTCGCGCCGTGCGGTCGGGGTGCAGGGACCCCAGGGAGTCGGCGATGTAGAGCGCCTCCAGCGGTCCCATCCGCTGGGCGGCTCCCACACAGGCGTCGATCTCCTCCTCGGTCGCCAGGTCGATCTGCATGAGGTTGAGGCAGACGCCGAAACCGGCCTCGCGCAGGGAGCGGACGGCCTCCACACACCCCGCGGTGCGGTTGTAGCGCACCGCGACGCGGACCAGGTCGACCGGTATCGCGCTGTCCACGAGCTTGTCGGTGAGCAGCTGGCCGACCTTCCCCGGCGGCAGTCCGGCGAAGTCGGCGGCGTCCACCATCACGGCGAAACGCAGCCGGTGGCCGGCGGGCAGGGCCGCCGCCAGTTCCGCGGTGAGCGGTCCGGGCAGGTTCCCGTAGGGCCCCCAGTTCCCTTCGCCGAAGCGGACGTAGCCGAGTTCGACCACGTCGACGCCCAGCCGCGGGCAGAGCGCCAGGTAGTCGCGGACGAGGGCGTCGTCGAACTCCCAGTTGGTGTAGTAGCCGCCGTCGCGCAGGGTGCAGTCGAGTACGACCCGCTCCCCGGCCGGCACCGCCTCCGTCGTGTTCACTTGTCCTCCAGGTCGGGGAGGGTGTTGGTGAAGTCGACGTGGTGGATGCGCCGCATCGGGGCCCAGTTGAGTTCGCCGTCGTTGCCGGGGTGCCGCTCCAGGAGGCCGCCGTCGGTGTGCATCATGTCGTCCCACTCCTGGACCCGGGGGTGCAGGTGGTTGGCGCGCAGGAAGTCCCGGACCGGCTCGAAGTGGTCCTCCGCCTCGACGTACATGAAGAGGGTGAGGGGGTCGATGTAGAAGATCTGGAGCTTGCGCACGCCGATGGTGTCCAGCGCTCCGCCCGGGCCGACGATCTCCGGCCAGACCTCGCGGTGCAGGGCGATGTACTTCTCGGCGGCGGCCTCGTCCTTCAGGCGGATGGTGAAGGCGTGGTTCTTCATCGGGACAGCTCCTTGGAGAGGTGGAGGAGGTGGGTGTAGAGCCGGTCGACCTCGGACCAGGACTCGTCGTCCAGCACATGCCTGCTCGGGCCGCGGACGAGGGTGTTCTTGACGATCCCGCGCTCCTTCAGGAAGCGCTTGGCGATCGAGAGGTAGTAGTCGGTGCTGTTCATCATGTGGCACATGAGGTACGAGAGCGGATAGCCGATCCGTTCGGCCGACTCCCGGTCGCCGCTCTCCAGCAGCCGCCAGAGCGTGCCGACGATCTCGGCGGTCTCCGTGGCCGGGATGGTGCCCGCCAGGCCCCTGCGGTGGCAGTCGAGCAGCATCATGCCGCCGTCGCCCTCGAAGATGCGGGCCCGGCCGCCGGTGGCGTCCCGCAGCAGGCTGACCCGGGGCGGGGTGGGCTGCGCCTCCGGTTTGAACATGACCCGGTCGTCACCGTAGCGGCGGAGCAGCCGGGCCTGTGCCTCGATGGAGAGGGGGGTCTTCGCCAGGCTCTTGGCGTGGTGGACGATGACCGGGACGGTGACGGCCTCCACGACGCGGCTGTAGTAGTCGACCATCTCCTCGTCGCCGAGTGCCATGGTGGCCGGGTGCATCACCAGCAGGGCGTCGACACCGGCCGCCTCGGCGTGGCGCGAGTACTCGACGGCCGCCTCGGCGGTCTCGGCACCGGTGCTCATCACGGAGATCCCGCGCCCCTGGACGGACTTGGCGCACAGTTCGGCGACGCGCAGGCGCTCGGCGTGGGTCAGGCGGAGCAGTTCGGACATCTGGCCGACGACGAGACCGTCGCAGCCGGCCCCGAAGATGTGGTCGGCCTGGGAGAGGAAGTCCTCCTCGTCGATCTCCCCGGTGTCCGTGTAGGGCATCAGGACGACCGGGAGGACTCCCCGTATCTGCTTGCTCATGGACATCCCATCTGTACTGGGTTCACGGTGGAGTGGCGTCGGCGCGCCGCGCACGGCGGGCACGCGGGGCGGGGTTCGCAGGCGACGCCGTACGCCGGCGGGCGGCGGGTGAGGGGCGGTGAAGGTGCGATGAGGGGATGAGGGGCGGGGGCGGTCGGCCGGGGTGCCGGGGCGGTGCGGTCCGGGTGGTCGCGGTCCGTCCGCCACGGCCCCGGATCAGGGGGCGCGGGCGACCTGGCGGGCGATCTCGCCGGCGGCCCACGGCGCCATCTTGAAGCCGCCGCCGTTGAAGCCGGTCGCGAGGAGCAGGTTCTCCGGACCGCCGGGCAGCGGGCCCACGGCAGCCGCCTCGCCGGGGGCGTGGCACTCGGCGGCACGCAGCCCGCCCGCGGCGAGGCTGCCGGGCACCCAGGAGAGCCGCCGTGCGGCGGCCTGCCCGGCCCTGCGGGTGCAGTGCGGATCGAGGTCCCCCGCGTGCTCGTCCGAGGGGCGCTGTCCGGTCGGATGGCCGGTGTAGATGCCACCCGAGTCCGGGTCGGGACGGCCGTTGGTCTCGTGCAGATGGTCGGTGAAGGCCGGGTGGCCGGTGACCGGCACGGTGGGGCGGCGCAGGTCGACCTGGATCGCCTGGAGCCACAGTTCGTGCCCGATGCCCCAGTCGGTCAGCAGGCCCGGGGTGGCCGGCCCGGTGGCCAGGACCACGACGTCGCACCGCAGTTCGGCGTGGCCCGCCAGGACGCCGGTGACACGGCCTCCCGTTCTGACCAGACCGTGGGCCCTGGTGCCCGCCAGCAGTGTCCCGCCCTCGCGCTGTCCCGCGCGTACCCACCCGCGTACCACGTCGGCCGGATCGAGGTACCCCGCCTCCGGCTCCCACACCGCGCCGCCGGCGGTGTCGCGCAGCAGGGGGCCGAAGCGCCCGGCCAGTTCGGCAGGCTCCAGCCACCGGACGGGGGCGTGCTCCGCGATCCGGCCGGCCTCCCGGCGGGCGTCCGCCGCCTGCTCCGGTCCGAGGAGGGAGAGGAACCCGCTGGTCGTGAAGGGGGCCCGGAATCCGGTTCGCCGTTCGAAGTCGCGGTAGTAGCGCCACCCTTCCAGGGCCCGGTCGCCGAGCTCCGGCTCCCGGTGGAAGACGCGGACGATGCCGCCGCTCCAGGCGGTGGCCCCGAGGCCCGGGCGGTGCCGTTCCACCAGCGTCACGGAGTCGCCGCGCCGGGCCAGCGCGTGGAAGACCGCCGCGCCGATCACACCGCCGCCGACGACGACGGTGTCAGTCACGGCCGGTCACGCCGCTCGTCGCCGGGCGCGCGGCAGCGCCCGCCGTGTCGCCCGCGAGGGCACCCGCGGCACCGCTCGCCGGGGCGGACGTCCCGGAGTCCACCGCGCCCGGTGCGGCCGGGGCGGACGTGCCCGAGTCCACCGCGCTCGCTTCGACGCCCCGCCCGAGTCGCGCGAGCAGCGAGTCCATGATCTCCCCGGCCCTTACCGCCGCCATCGACAGCAGGGAGGAGGTGATGCCGTGGGTGTGCTCGGTACCGCCCTGGAGGTAGATCCCGGCGGTCAGGGACTCGTCCGTCACGAGGCGGTAGTCCCGTGCGACGCGCAGCCGGCCCGCGGTGTCCCGCGCGCAGTACGGCTCCGCCTTGCCGAGCAGGGGCCCGGGGTCCGGCGCGGTGTATCCGGTCGCGAACACCACCGCGTCGGCGTCGAGTTGCGTGGTCGTCCCGTCGAGCCGCCTCAGCAGTTCGACCGTCACCGGCCCGCCGCCGCTGCCGGCGGGCGGCTCGGTCAGCCCGAGGACCGTGGTGGCCGGCATCATGCGCAGCCGCTCCCGGCCCCGCACCTTCTCCTGGTACGAGCGCCGGTACAGCTCCTCGATGAGGTCGAGGTCCACGACGGCGTAGTTGGTGTTGCGGTGGTACTCCATCAGCCGGTCCCGCACGTCCTGCCCGGCGCCGTAGTAGTCGTCGACGGCGCCCGGGTCGAAGATGCGGTTGGCGTAGGGGCTGTCGTCGGCCGGACTGTAGCCGTAGCGGTTGAAGACCGAGCAGACCTCTGCCTCCGGAAAGGTCCGGTGGAGGTGGTCGGTGGCCTCGGCTGCGCTCTGCCCGGCCCCCACCACGACGAACCGCCGGGCCGGCGGACCGGGCAGGACGGCCAGGCCCGGCAGCAGGGAACTGCTGTGCCACACACGGGCCGAGGGCGTCACCCCCGCCGGAAGGTGTGGCTTCAGTCCGGTGGCGACGACGAGGTTCCGCGTCCGGCAGAGCACCTCGTCCGCGGTGGCGCCCGGACCGCGCCCCACGAGTTCGAGGACGTCCGTCACACCGTCGACCGTGACCGGCCGCACCTCGGTGACCTCCGTGCCGTAGCGGACCAGGCCGTCGGCCGCCGAGGCGCACCATTCCAGGTAGTCGTGGAACTCGGCTCGGCTCGGAAAGAGCACCTTGTGATTGATGAAATCGACGAGACGCCCCCTGGCATGCAAATAGGAGACGAAGCTCAGGCGACTCGCCGGATTCCGCAGAGTTACCAGATCCTTGAGAAAGGAGACCTGCATGGTGGCATCGTCCAACAGCATTCCGCGGTGCCAGCCGAACGCCTCCTTCCGCTCCAGGAACACCGCCCGGGGCGTGGCGTCGGACCCATGGCTCTCGCGTCTCTCCAGCAGTGCCGCGGCCAGCGCCAGGTTGGCCGGCCCGAAGCCGATGCCCACCACGTCGTACAGCGGTGACGCGGCGTTCTTGGTCTGCGCCATGCTTGATGCCCCCCTCGTGACGTGCGAGAACGCCCCACTGCGACCTGCGGGCCGTGGAGCGGTGCGGCCAACATAGGCAGCGCCGCGGCGCCGCGACTACCTCCGACGGTGGACATCGCCGTGTCGCCCCGGGGAGACCTCCCAAGCACCGCTGTCACCCCTGGGGGACATCCGCCGAAGAAGGGTGGGAAATGACAGCGTCACCTGCCTACCATTCCCCCGGGCAGCCGGTGGACGAGCAACCGGATTCGCCCGACCGACGGCTTTCTGCCCGTCCGGGCCGGCCACCCGGTGACATTCCGGGGAACCGCCCGCCCGACCTCTCGGAACGTTTCCCGATTTTCCGACGCCCTCGTGAACGAGGAATGATGATCACGAAATTCCGTATCGAAGAGGCCGCCGCGACGCCCGAGTTCGGCATGGCCTGTCAGCGACTCGTCCCGTGGCGGGACGCCTCCCCGGAACCTCCGGTCGGTGCGATGGCGTGCTTCCTGCCGGCCAAGGGCGCCTCCGACCCCGACCGCCACGACCAGGACGAGGTGATGATCGTGCTCTCGGGCGGCGGTGTCGTCGAACTCGACGGCGAGACGGCGGAGTTCGGCGCGGGCGAGGTGATCGTGCTGCCGCGCAACAAGGAGCACGTCGTACGCAACCCGCTCGACGTGCCCTGCACCTGGGTCTCCCTCTACTGGCCGCTGCACGAGCCCCGTCCCGCCGCCGCGCCCGGGGCGACCGCGTGAGCGCCCCGTCGGGACGGCCGGGGCACGCCGCGGCAGCGGCCTGGATCACCGCGACCCCGCCGACGCCCAACGGCGACCTGCACCTGGGGCACATGGCAGGCCCCTACATCGCCGGTGACGTGCTGCGGCGGTTCCTGACCGCGGACGGCGTCGCGGCCCGCTACACCTCGGGCCTGGACGACCACCAGAGCTACGTCCCGGTGCGCGGCCTCACGGACGGCCCCCGCACCGCGGAGGAGGTCGCGGACGGCTACGGCGCCTCGATCACCGGGGTGTGGCGGCGCGCCGGGGTCGACTTCGACACCCTGAGCAGGCCGCGCACGGACCAGGGATACGCCGGGTACGTGCAGGACTTCGTGCGTGAGCTGTACGAGCAGGGCGACATCGTCGCCCGGACCAGGCCGCTGCCGTGGTGCGCGTCCTGCGAACGGTGGCTGTACGAGGCGTACGTCGCCGGCGGGTGCCCGCACTGCGGTGCGCGCTCCAACGGCAACGCCTGCGAGCCCTGCGGCCGGCCCAACGACTGCGCCGATCTCCTCGGCCCCGTGTGCGTGCCCTGCGGCCGGCCGGCCGAGCTGCGCGACTGCGAGCGCCTCTACTTCCCGCTCGGCCCGTTCGCGGACCGCCTCGCCGCCTTCTGGCAGCGCGTCACCATGCCGCCCCATCTGCGGGCGCTGTGCGAGACGATGCTGTCCGCCGGGCTGCCGGAGATCGCGGTCAGCCACCCCGGCGACTGGGGGCTGCCCACCACGGTGCCCGGCTTCGAACAGCAGCGGATCTACGTCTGGTTCGAGATGGGGCCGGGCTATCTGTGGCAGTACGGCCCGGGGGCACTGCCCACGGCGGGCCCGGTCCAGTTCTTCGGCTTCGACAACGGCTATTTCCACGCACTGCTCTTCCCCGCCCAGTTCCTGGCGCACCGCTCGCGCCCGCCGCTGCCGGAGGCGTTCGTGGTCAACGAGTTCTACCGCCTGGAGGGGCTGAAGTTCTCCACCAGCAGGCGGCACGCGGTCTGGGCCCATGACGAGCTGGCACGCACTCCGGCGGACGTGCTGCGCTACCACGTCCTGGCCGACCGGCCCGAGGGACGTCAGACGAGCTTCAGCGCGGGCGCCCTCGAACGCACGCGCCGTCATCTGGCCGACCGCTGGGACGGCTGGCTGGCCCGGCTGTTCGAGCAGCTGGCCAAGGACTGCGACGGCCGCGCACCGGACCGTATGCCCACCGGACCCGCGTGGGAGCGGCTGCGTGAGCGGCTGGGCCGCAGCGCCACGGAGCTGCGGGACGCCTATGGCGTGGACGGCTTCGCCCCCCGCCGCGCGACCGCCCTGCTCGACGAGGTGGTCGCGTGCGCCGACGACTTCGCCCACGTCCACGCGTACGAGCAGGACCGCCCGGACGGCGCGGACGCCCACCGGTCCGCCCTGGCGGCACAACTCACCGTGGCGGCGGCCCTCTCGGCCTGGGCGGCACCCGTCATGCCCCACGGCGCCGCCAGGCTGGCGGCGGTGCTCGGCCTGCCGGACGGCCGGCCGGTGGACCGGGACGCGCTGGTCCCGCTGCCCGCCGGGCAGCCCCTCGGCCCACTCACCGGTCCCGTCTTCAGCGGCTTCGGGGACGTCGGCCGTGGCTGAGCCGGAGCGGGCGGGGCGGACGGGGGGCGACCGGGCACGGGGACGCCCGCCGGCCGCCACCGCACGCACGGAGGCCGCCCCGCCCGGCCACCCGGCCGCGCGCGTCGCCGTCGTCGGGCCGTTCAGCGGACCGCGCGCAGCGTGGGGCGAGTTGCTGCGCGAAGCCGCGGCGGCGACGTACCGGGCCCGCGTCTCCTGGGAGTTCCACGACGACCGGGGCGACGCCGCCACGGCACGCGAGGTCGGGCGGCGGGTCGCCCTCGACCCGGGTGTCGTCGCCGTCGTCGGCCACTTCAACAGTCTCGGCGCCCGGGAATCACTGCCGCGCTACCGGGAGGCGGGGGTCCCGGTGCTGCTGCCGCTGTCCACCCTGCCCGGCCTGCTGGACACCGCGGAGGGCTGGGCGCTGCGGTGGTGCCCGGACGACACCGGCCAGCTCGCGGCACTGTGGGCGGCGGTCGCGGGGGACGGGCACCCCGCGCTGGACGTCACCGACGACGGCAGCGACTACGGCAGGAGGCTGGCCCGCGCGATGACGGGGCGGGCGGCCGCCGGCCCCGTCGTCCGCCGGGCGAACTCGCCCGGGGCCGGGCACACCCCTCTGCTGGTCTGCGGAACGCACGCGGGCGCCGCCCGCACCGCCCGGCGGTTCGTGGCCGCCGGGCGGACGGGGCCGCTGCTGTTCCCCGACGACTGCGCCGTCGGGGAGTTCGCCGAACTGCTCGGTGCGCCGGCCGGCCGGGCGCGGGTCGCCCGGCTGACAGGCGGCCCCAGGAGCCTCGTCGAGGACGCCGTCCGGGCGCTCGACGCGGCGCTCGCGGCGCAGCCCGGCGCCCGGGGGCGGGAACTCCTCTCCGCCGTGCGCGCGCACACCGCCCGGCGGTTCACCGCCGCGGGCGACCCGCTGGACCCGGGCCCGGACGGCGGCTGGGAGGTCGTGCCGGTGGCAGCGCTCGCGTCGGGAGCGGTCGGCGACGGGCGCCACCGCCGGGGCGGTACGGGGGTCGGGGGTGACGACCCGCCGGACGCGGCACCCCCGCCGCGTCGGCCGCCCCCGCAGGCCGCACCCCCGACCGTGCGGCCACCTTCACCCACACCACCGGCACCACCGGCACCACCGGCAGGGACCCCACCCGCCGGGCCATCCGCGCCACTCGCGTCCACCCCACCCGACGGGCCCGCACCGGCACGGACGCCCCCACCCGTCACGGCCGCACCAGCCACGGCCCCACCGGTCACGCCTCCACGGGTCATGCCCGCACCGCTGCCCGGGGCGGGCGCTCCCCGGCGCACCCACGACCTGGACGCCGTCGTGGTCGGCTGCGGGGCCGTCGGTTCCGCGGTCGCCGCGCTGCTCGCGGAAGCGGGCGTGGCCGTGGGGACCACCGAGCCCGAGGCGGGCGGCCCGTCCGCCACCCGCTACTCCGGTGGCCTGGTCCGCGCCTACGAACCGGACCGCGCCATGCGGGCGCTGGCCGTCCGCAGCCACGGTCTGCTGTGGGGCAGGGAGGGCGACGAACGCCGGGAGGCGGGCTTCCGCCGTACCGGCTCCCTGGTGCTGCTCGGCCCGGACGACCTGCCCCAGGCGCGGGAGGGAGTCGCCGAACTGCTTGCGGGCGGGGTCCCCGCCCGGCTCCTCACCCCTGCCCAACTGCGGTCCCGGCACCCGGAGATGCACGCCCCCGGTCTGGCCGGCGCGGTGTGGGAGCCGGACGGCGGCTACGCCGACCCGCGCGCGTTCGCCGCCGCGAGGCGCCGAAGCGCCCTGCGGCGGGGCGCCGTGGTGCTGCCCGGGGGCGCGGTCCTCGACATCGTCCCGGGCCCCTCCGGCGTCGTGGTGCGGACGGCCGCCGGCGCCGTCACGGCGGCGGCCGTGGTCCTGGCCGCGGGCGGCGGCACACCGGCGCTGCTTCCCGCGGGGCACCGGCTCGGCGCGGGTGGACTGCGGACCAAGGTCGTCCGGTACGCGTTCTTCGACCGCGCCGGACGCACGCTTCCGACCGTCAGCGACCTGGTCACCGGTGTATGGGGCCGGCCCCAGCTCGACGGCGAGTTCGGGGCAGGCTTCCTCGCCGGCCGGCCGGTGGACGAGTGGGACGCCGTGCCGCACGGCGCCGACACTCTCGCGGAACGGGAGTACGCGTACATCAGGGCGGGCGCGTCCGAGCGCTGGCCCTGGCTGACGACCGCACCCGTTCTCGGCGGACGCTGCGGGGTGGACCTCTACGCGGCCGGGGGGCCGCTGCTCGGGCCGCTCCGCCGCGCTCCCCGGCTGGTGCTCGCCGCGGGCTGGTCCGGGGCGGGCTTCAAGACGGCCCCGGCCGCCGCCGAGCACGCGGCCGGCGCGGTGCTGCGCCTCCTCGGCGGTGCCGCCGCCTGACGCCGTCTCCCCTTCCGCCGTCTCCCCTCCCGTCGGACGGCCCGGACACCCGGGCCTCCCGGCGGCGGGCAGCCCGGGGCGCGTCAGGCCCGCCGCCGCTTCCACTCAGTACCCGCTCCCACCGCGCCCCGGCCCGGCACAGACCCGGGCGACCAGCAGTGCCACGTCGTCATGGTCCCCGGGGTGCCGCAGGGTGTGCAGCAGCAGGTCGCAGGTCTCGTCCAGCGGCCGGCCGGGGTCGTCCAGGGCCGCGACGAGGGCGTCCAGGCGCGCGTCGATCGGCTGGTCGCGGGTCTCCACCAGACCGTCCGTGTAGAGGACCAGCTGGTCGCCCGGGCCGAGGGCCCGGTCGGTGGTGCGGAACGCGACACCGCAGCCGCCCAGCGGGGCGCCGGTGGGCAGGTCGAGCAGCTCACGGGTGCCGTCCCGGCGCAGCAGGACCGGCGGCAGGTGCCCGGCCAGCGAGATCCGGCACCGCCCGGCGCCCGGGTCGTACACGGCGTAGACGCAGGTCGCGATCGTGCCCAGACCGTCCGTCACATGGTCGAGGTGGTGCAGCACCTCCGCCGGGTCCAGGTCCAGGTCGGCCAGGGTCCGGGTGGCGGTGCGCAACTGCCCCATGGTCGCCGCCGCGCCGACCCCGCTGCCCATGACGTCCCCGACGACCAGGGCCGTCTTGTCGTCCTGGAGCGCAATGACGTCGAACCAGTCGCCGCCGATCTCCATGGTGGCCTGCGCGGGCCGGTAGCGGTGGGCGACGTCGAGCCCGGGCCGCGCGGGCGGAGGGCGGGGCAGCAGGCTGCGCTGGAGGGTGAGGACGGCATGGCGCTGCTCCTCGACGGCCCGGTGCCGGTCGGTGACGTCCACGCTGGAGGTGGCGACGCCCAGCACCTTCCCGTTGGGCGCTTCGAGCCGGTAGAAGGAGATCGACCAGGCGTGGTCGTGGTCCGGGTCGGCGGCCGTGCGGCCCACGGTGTACTGGTCGATGATCGGGACCCCGGTGGCCAGGACCTCGCGCATGGCGTCCTCGAAGGAACGGTCCAGGTAGGGCAGCACCTCGCTGACGTGCCGGCCGACGTGTTCGGCCGCGGGCACGCCGTTCATCCGCTCCTCCGCGGGGTTGACGGAGATGTACCGGAGCTCGGTGTCCAGCATGCCGAGGCCGATGGGTGACTGGGAGACCAGCCGCGCGGAGAGGGAGAGATCCCGCTCCATCCGCCGCAGGGTCGGCTGGTCGGTGGCCAGACCGAGCGCGTAGTAGTCGCGCTGCTCGTCCTGGAGGCGCATGTTCCGGAACTCGACGAGGCGGGTGCCGCCGTCCTTGTGCCGGACGGGGAAGACCCCGGCCCAGCTCTCCCCGTCCCGCATGACCTGGGCGAACAGTTCGAGGACACCGTCCAGGTGCACCTCGTCGATCAGCAGGTGCCCGGCGTACTGCCCGAGCGCCTCGTCGGCGGTGTAGCCGAAGAGGCTCTCGGCCTGCGGGCTCCAGAGGTCGATACGGCCTTCGGCGTCGAGGAGGATGGCGGCGACGTTCAGTACGTCCATCAGGCCGCCGGGTCCGGAGGGGCCGCTCATGGCCACCCCGGCCGCGACCCCCTCCGCCCCGGCCCGCCCCTCGCCGACGGGCCCGCCCGCCTCCCGCGTCCCGGCCCCGGTCACCCCGGAGGTCCCGGCCCTGGTCCGTCCGTCCGGCCCGGTACACCCGTCCTCGGCGGGCACCGTGGCGCCGGCCTCGTCCCCCGGGGACCCGCTCCCACCCATACCCAGGCTCCTTCCGCCGCCGGCCACACTCCGCCGCCGACCGGACCGGCCCCGCCCGGGGGCCGTACTCCGCCTTCCATCCTCCCCCGTGCCCGCCGCCACGGCCCGGCGGTGGAGCGGCCTCACCGGAAGCCTCACCGGAAGTGCCGGCGGTAGCGGCTGTGGAACAGCAGGGCGTACAGGGCGGCGAAGGCCGTCCAGGCCAGGTACATGCCCGGGAGGGCGTATCCCAGGTGCACGCCGAGGAGCCAGGCGAACGGGATGAGGAGCACGTAGTCCGCGGTGACGGAGGCGATCATCACGGACCGGGTGTCGCCATGCTCAGCAGGGCCAGGGGGTTGCGTCCCAGGCACGTTCGGCCACGGCCGGGTCTCCGGTGGCCAGGGCGATCAGGGGGCGAGGGCGACGGCCCCGGTGAGCGCCTTGCCCACCGCGGCGACGGGGCCGCCCGGGGGCCGGATGAGCCAGGAGCTGAGAACCCCCGGACCCGCGGGTCAGCCGTGCCGCTTGGCGAGCTCCACGAGACCGGCGAACGCCGCCCGGGTCAGGGCCAGGTGCGGGCCGTACGGGGCCTTGCTGTCGCGGACCAGGAACTCACCCGTCGCGCGGGCGTGGCCGGGCGCCCACTCGATGCACTGGCCCTCGCCACCGCTGTAGGTGCTCTTGACCCACTGAACGGACCGAGGGCCCGGCGTGCTGCTCATTTGGCGTGATCCTCCATGATCCTGCGAACCAGAGTCAGCGACTCGTCCTCGGACAGCGCCGCCATACGCAGCCGGTCGAACATGCTGACGGCTGCCGCCACCACGGTAGACGTCTCGTCCACTTGGCCGCCATGGGTGGGCGTTTCGGCGTAGACCGCGTGTGGTGCGCCGTTCAGCGAGAGCAGTGTGAAAGGCAGGTTGCTTGGTGCAGCACCAGCTCCGTAGGGCAACACCTGGATCGTGATGTGCGGTGACGCCATCTGCACGACCAGATGCTCCAGCTGTTCGATCATGACGGAGCGTCCACCCACGCACGTTCGCAGAACTGACTCGTGAATCACGACCCACAGGAGCGGTGGCTCGTGACGATGCATGACCGCTTGCCGCCTCATGCGCAGTTCCACACGCTCCTTGATCTGCTCGCCGTTCTCACGCGGAAAGGCGGCCCGCATGACGGCCGCCGCGTACTCCGGCGTCTGGAGCAACCCCATCAGAAACGTGCACGAGTAGTCCGTGACACCGCTGGCGGACTCCTCCAGCGCGACGTACGGCACGAACCACTCCGGGTGCCCCTGCTTGCTCAGCTTCGCCCGCAGCCGCGCGTACACCCCCGGTGTGCCCGCCACGCGGTCCATCGCCTCCGCGAAGGCCGCCGAGGCCAGCACCGTGCCGCCCTCGACCTTGCTGACCTGCGCCTGCTGGTAGTGCAGCTGGTCCGCGAACTGCCGCTGCGACAGCCCCAGCGACTCCCGCAGCGTCCGCGTCTCCGCACCGAAGTAGGCGGCCCCGTTCGCCGGCTCCTGGCTCGCCTGCTCGGCTCCCTCGTTCATCTGTTCAACTCCCCGGCATTCCGCTCGCGTTGGAATGGCTGCAGACCTGTCGAGCGTAGGCGCCGCCGGGCCACCCTGTGAGTGGATCGTCACGCAGAGCACGCGGACGAGCGACGCACAGGCGAGGAGTGGATGAGCATGACGACGGCAGGCAGGCCCCGGTCGGACGGCGGGGGCACCGGAAGGGTCGAGGAGGCCGAGCGGGCCTGCGACGAGCTGCGGGGGGCGCTCGGGGCGGCGGGGGTGCGGCTGCCGTCCCTCGGGCTGGACGTCGTCTCCTGCGTCGGACCCGCCCCGCTCGCGCTGATCGAACTCGGGCGCTGCAACATCGAGACGGCCCGCGCCCTCGCCGCCGCCCTGCGGGCGACCGGTCGGGCGCGCACGCCCGGCGGGGAGACGGGCGCGTGACCAGGCGCGTCTTCCGGTACGTCCCGTTCACCGTCGAGCAGGACCCCACGGCGGAACCCGAGTACACGACGCGCTGCGTGTCCGGCGACGAGTCCGAGTGCGGCGCACGCTCCGGCACCCACGCCGGGCCGGGGCCGGTCGAGGAGTGGCAGCGCCGGCACACCCAGGAGACCGGGCACCGGCGCTACCGCCGCGACTTCGGCGACTACGCGGTCCTGCGGCCCCCGGCCGAGGTCACCGGGATCTCCCGGGCGACGGGGCGCACACCGTGACCTTCACCCCGTCCGCCCTGCGGCCCTGGCGTGACGCCTGGCCACCGGTCGCGCAGGCCGGGGACGGCAACGCGTGGGCCACCGGCACCTGCTGGCTGTACTGCCGCCGCGAGGGCGTGGCCGTGCTGTGGGTGGGTTCCGTGCGCACACCGGGTGCCACGGGTGATGCGTACGCCTGCGGCGTGTGCCTCGCCGAACTCGACCGCATGGTCCGCGTCCAGGCGCACGCCCGGGACCGGGTCACCGGACACCCCCCGCACCTCGCCCCGCGGGCCCCGCACTCCCCCACGCCCCCGACCCAGCCGTGCGAGCACCGGCACACCGAGCAACGCGCGGGCAAGACCCACTGCCGCCACTGCGCCCGCCAGCTCTACCTCTGAGCCGGGGCCGCCCGGTGCACGAGGGACCAGCCGGTCGAGAAGCTCTCGAACCCTGCGGAGGTCACGGCGGCGCCGCGAGGCGTTCCGCACCAAGCGCCCCAGAACGCGGCTTCCGCCCCCTTTGCTCGTGCTGTGAATCGGCTCACTGCGGCCCGTCGACCCCCGGTCCCCCAGCCCGGTCGCCTCCGGCCAACGCCCTCTCGCATGAACGGGCCTGACGGTATGTGAGCTTTCGCGGACTCCGGTACCGACGCTGTCCGACCCCTGGGCGCACCCACCCCGCGCGGCTACCTTGTGGCCGTGCGCGGACCCGGGAACTGGCTGAGGCGGACCCGGCAGGGTCTGCCCGCTGCCCTGGCATGCCTGCTGCTGGGCTCCGCCGGGCACGTCACCGCCGGCGGCCGGCTGCCCGGCGCGACGGGCCTCGCGGGGATCCTCGCCGTGCTGGTGGTCGCCTTCGGCGCGCTGTCGGGGCTGCGCCGACACCGCTTCGCGGCGACCGTCCTGGCCGCCGGTGCCGTCCAGAGCGTCCTCCACCTCGCCTTCCACTCGATGACGGGCGGCCACGAGGCCATGGCCGGGCACCACGCCGACGGCGAGAACCCGTCCCCGCACGCGGGGCACCACGGGCGGCCCGCGTCGCTCCCCGACGCGTCCGAGGCCGCCTCCGGGCACATCGTGGACCCCGCGATGACGGTGGCGCACACCCTCGCGGGGCTCGGCACCGCTCTCTGCCTGATCCACGGCGAACGCCTCCTGCGGCGCCTGGTGGGACTGCTCACACGCCGGCTTCTGCGCAGGCCCGTCCCGCACCCGGTCGTCGTGCCCTCCGGGCGGCCCCAGCCGGTGCCCGGGGACGACCTGCCCCTTCCGCACGGGACCCTCCTGTCCCGCGTCCACCCCCGGCGCGGCCCGCCCTCCGCGACGTACGCCTGAGCACCACACCGCCCCGCCGGGCGGTTGTCCTCCCGCGCCCGCGGCGCCCCGAAGCGCCCCGGCGCGGTTCCGTACGTCGTCCTGGAGAACACCCATGTCTTCCCCCACCGAACCGGCCGAGCGAAGAGACCTTCCCGTGCCCGAACCGGCCCCTGCGGGCCGGTCCCGGCAGGCCGTGCGCGCCCTCCTCGTCCGGCTTCACTTCTACGCCGGGGTGTTCGTCGCCCCGTTCCTGCTCGTCGCCGCGCTCACCGGCCTCGCCTACACCGTCACCCCACAGCTCGACCAGTTCCTCTACGGCGACCAGCTGCGGGTGGACGAGGTCGGCGAGCGTGTCCTGCCGCTGTCCGAGCAGGTGGCCGCGGCGCGGGCCGCGCATCCCGAGGGCACGCTGGACTCCGTCGTCACGCCGGCCGGGCCCGAGGAGACCACCCGGGTCGTGCTGACGCTGCCCGAGCTCGGAGAGAACCAGCGCACCGTCTTCGTCGATCCCTACACGGCGGAGGTGAAGGGCGAGCTGACCACCTGGTTCGGTTCGACCCCGGTCACCACCTGGCTGGACGATCTGCACCGCAACCTGCACCTGGGCGAGTTCGGACGGTTGTACTCCGAGGTCGCCGCGAGCTGGCTGTGGGTCATCGTGGCGGGCGGCCTCGTGCTGTGGATCGGCCGCAGCCGCGGGCAGCGCTCCGCGTCGGTGCGCGGCGTCCTGCTGCCCGACCGCAAGGCCCGCGGGGTGCGCCGTACGCGCGGCCTCCACGCCGCGACGGGCGTGTGGCTCGCGCTCGGTCTGTTCTTCCTCAGCGCGACGGGGCTGACCTGGTCCCACTACGCGGGCGAGCGGTTCGGCCATGCGCTGGACGCCGCCAAGGCGCACGCGCCGGAGCTGGACACCCTGCTTCCGGGGGCCGAACCGCCGGCCGAGGAGGCGGGCGGCGACGCACACGCCGGGCACGGTGGCCACGGCGCCACCGACGAGGCGCCGAAGGCGGACCCGGCGGACTTCGACTCCGCGCTGGCGGCGGCCCGCGAGACCGGGCTGGGCGGCCCCGTCACGGTGTACCCCGCGGCCGATGCCACCAGCACCTGGGTGGTGGCCCAGTCCGACAACGTCTGGCCGGTCCACTACGACCGGGTGGCCGTCGACCCAGCGAAGGGCGAGGTCACCTCACACGTGCGGTGGGCCGACTACCCGCTCCTGGCCAAGCTGAGCAAGCTGGGCGTCCAGGGTCACATGGGCGTGCTCTTCGGCGTCCTCAACCAGATCGTGCTCGCCCTCGTCGCGATCGGGCTGACCGTGCTGATCCTGTGGGGCTACCGCATGTGGTGGCAGCGCCGTCCCACGCGCGGCGACGGCACCGCGCTCGTCGGCCGGGCTCCTGCCCGGGGTGTGTGGCGGCGGTTGCCGCTGCCCGTGCTGATCGTGGGCGTCCCGGCGGTGGCCGCGCTCGGCTGGGCGCTGCCGGTGCTCGGTGTCACGCTCGCGGCGTTCCTCGTCGTCGACGTGACGGTCGGGCTGATACGCCGCACCCGAGCGGTGTAGTTCCGGCCCTGCTCCCCTGCGGACAGGGCCACCGACCCGGTCGGTGGCCCTGTCCGTATCGGAGTCGTCAACGGCGCCCGGGCCCGGTGGTGGGAGCGGGGGCGGGATCACGTCCCGGGCCGGCCCGAGGGCGGGAGCGGTGGGACGACGTCAACTTCACGCAAGCGGTGTTACCCGTGTTGTTCCTTTTGTCCCTCCCCCTTCGCTGACATGCTGCCTGCCGAGGGCGGCCTGCGAAGGGCTGGGCGCCGGGAAGGGACCACGTGCAAGCCTCCGCCTGGACCCCGGTCGCCGTACTGCTGGCGGTCGTCGTCGTGGGCGTGCTTCTCCTCCAGGGTCTCGGGGCCGCCGTCCGCGCGGTCCGCGAGCCACTGGCCGCCGGTCCGTTCAGCGGAGGATGCGAGCCCCTGGAGCATCCGGTCTCGCGCTTCCATGTGCGCTGGTACCCGGTGACGATGATCTTCCTCGCCTTCGACATGGAGATGCTCTTCATGTACCCGTGGACGAAGGTCGTCCCGCGGGTCGGCGCCCCGGCCGTGGTCGAGATGTTCCTCTTCCTCGGCATCCTGCTCGCCGGCGTCGGTTACGCCTGGCGCGAGGGGGCGTTCCGGTGGACCTGAGGACCCGCCTGCGCAGAGTGGCCCTGAAGAACCCTGCCGTGCTGCTCGTGACCGCACCCGGTGCGACGCGCGAGCGCCTCGCCGTGGAGGCCGAACTCGCGTCGCGGGGCTGGCCGCAGGCGTCCGGGCCCGCGGCGGCCGATCTGGTGGCCTTCGCGGGTGCTCCCGTGCCGCGAGGGGGGGACGACTGGGCCGAGCGCGTGTGGAACGACGTCCCGGCACCGAAGGCACGTGTGCGGGTGACCGATCCCCGCCAGGCGGCGGACGCCCTGGAGCACGGACGGCGAACACTCCTCGACCAGACCGGCGGACAGGGCCTGGTGCCGCCGGAGCCCCCCGAGCACGAGCGCCACGCGGCACCCGGGCGGCGGGACGCGCACGGCGCACATGACGGCCACCGTACGGGCGGCACCGTCGCCGGGCTTCCGACGGCCGAACGGGCCGACGACCGCGACGGGTTGCGTCTCGACCGGCTGCACGTCCCCCTGGGGCCGGTGCTGCCGGACTGGCCCGCCGGGCTCGTCGTCCACACGGAGCTCCAGGGGGACGTCGTGCAGCACGCCTCCGTCGAGACGCTGCTCCCTGCGAGCTCGTCCCGGCCTGGCTTCTGGAGCGAGCCGTGGCTCAGGGCGGCGGCGGGGGAACCGGTGACGGTCGGCGAGGCAGCTCGACGCCGGTGCGCGGCGCACCTGGACAGTGTCGGCAGGTTCCTCGCCGTGGCCGGGTGGCGCGATCCGGCCACCGCGGCACGTCGGGCGCGTGACACGGTGATCGGCGGTGCTCCGGTCGTGGAGCTGCGGCCCCGGCTCCACAGGCTGACTCGCCGAGTGCGCACGTCGTGGACACTGCGCCGGCTGATCTCCGGGGTGGGCGCTCTGCCGTCCGGGCAAGCTCACCGGTACGGGATCACCGGACCGGCGCTGACCGCCGACGGCGACGCGTACCGCCGGCTCGTCGTCTGGCTGGAGGAGATCGACCGTGCCCTCGGCGCCTGCGACGACCGCTCCCCGCTCGGCACCCGCGCACTGAGCGGCCCCAGGGGGCTCGTCGACACCAAGGCTCCGGCCTCGCGGGCACTCGTGGACGTGCTGCCGGCGCTCCTCGAAGGAACCGAGTTCGCGTGCGCGCGGCTCGTCGTGGCGAGCCTGGACCCCGACCTGGACGAACTGGTGCCGCGGCACGTGCGCGGCGGGCCCGCGCATGGCTGAGGCGGCACCGCTCTGGGCGGCCGCCGCGCTGCCCGTCACCCTGGCGCTGGTGGCGTGGGCCGTGGCGAGCGTCGACGCGCGGTCCGGCGCCCCGGGCCGCGCGGTGCTGCGGCTGCTGGTGCAGCAGCGCCGGGTGACGCGGGCGTCCGACGTCCTGCTCGTACGGGTGGGGACGACGCTTCTTCCGGTCGCGGCCGTGCTCGCCGCGGCCGTACTTCCCCTCGGTTTCCGGTCCCTGTCCGATCTTCCCGACGGGATCGTCTGGTTCAACGCCATGGAGGCCCTGGCGTGGGCGGCGGTCTGGCTCACGGGCTGGGGCCCGAACTCCGCGCTCTCGCTGATCGGCGGCTACCGCTTCCTCGCCCAGGGTCTCGCGTACGAGCTGCCGCACATGCTGGCCATCACCACGGCGGCGCTCGGCGCGGAGTCGCTGCGCGTGGGTGCGGTCGTCGACGCGCAGGCAGGGCTGTGGTTCGCGGCCTGGATGCCGGTCGCCTTCGGGATCTATCTCCTGAGCACGCTGGCCATGGCCTTCTGGGGGCCGTTCGACCAACCGGTCGGGGCCGACGTGGCCGGCGGAGCGGCGAGCGAGCTGGCCGCCGTGGACCGGTTGCTGTTCCTCGGGGGACGGTGGCTGCTGCTGGTCGTGGCCGCCGCGTTCTCCGTGCCCCTGTTCCTCGGCGGCGGACACGGGCCGCTCCTGCCGTCCTGGGTGTGGACCGTGCTGAAGACCGCCGCGGTTCTGGGCCTCCTCGTGTGGGTGCGGCGGCGGGTGCCGACCGTTCGGATGGAGCGCTACATGGAGCTGGCGTGGGTGGTGCTGACGCCGCTCGCGGTGGTGCAGGCCCTGGTGGTGGCCGTGGTGGTGCTCGGGCGATGACGACGGCGGCGTTCTGGATCCTGGCCGTGGCGGCGGTGGTGAGCGGCGCGATGGTCTTCCGATTCGACTCCATGGCGCGTGCGACGTTCTCGCTGCTCGCCTCGCTGCTGTGCGTGGGCGGGGAGCTGATCGTGCTGGGCCTGGACTACCTGGGGATCGTGACGGTCCTCATGATGACGATCGAGATGGCCGTCATGGCCGTCTTCATGATCATGTTCATGATGAACCCGGCCGGGCTCGTGCCGATGGCGATGACGCACAACAAGCGTGGCGCCGCCGCGATCTGCGCCACGGCGTTCGCCCTCCTCGTCACCGGCGTTCTGCTGGCGCCGTGGCCGCGACGCCGCGGCCGGGCTCCGGCGGATCCGACCCTGGACCTCGGGATGTCCCTGATGGGGCCGCAGATGCTCACCATGATGACGCTGGGCATGGCCCTGTTCGCGACGATCCTCGCGACCGTGGTGCTCGCGACCCGCCGGGGCCGGTACGAGCGCTACGGCGACGACCTCCGGGCGGCCCGGCCCGACGACCCGGTACGGGGCGGGGTGGGCCGGTGAACCTCGAGGTGTTCCTGATCCTCGCAGCCGCCCTGTTCTCGATCGGCCTGTTCGGCGCGCTGACGCAGCAGTCGATCGTGATGCTGATGATGGGCCTGGAGCTGATGCTGGGCGGGGTGATCCTCGCGGCCGGAGCGTTCTGGCACCACATCGCCCCGGGCACGGCCGACGGGCAGGTCCTGGTCGTCGTCGCCATCACGGCGATGGCGGTGGAGATGGCCGTCGGGTTCGCCGTGGTCACCGCGCTGTTCCGGTCGCGGGAGGTCGACACGACCGACATGGCGGCGGAGCTGAGGGAATGAGCACCCTCCTGTGGGCGCTGGTGGCCCTGCCCCTGACGACGGGCGCACTGCTGGTGACGGCGGGGCGGCGCGCGGACCGCACCGCGCCGGTGGCAGCTGTCACCGTGGCCTGCGTGTGCCTCGGGCTCGCCGTCCTGTCCGCCCTGCGGCGCCCGACCGCCGAAGCCCCCCTGCTCGCCGGCCTCCCGGTCCGGCTCGGGGTGGACGGCCTCTCCGGGATCCTCGTCGTGACCGTCACCGCGGTCACACTCGCCGTCCTCCTCTTCGGCGCGGCGGAGTTCGGCGCGGCCGAGGCGAGAGCCCGGTTCTTCGGGCTGATGCTCATGTTCGCGGGCAGCATGCTCGTCACGGTGACCGCGACGACGCTCCCCGTCCTGCTCATGGGCTGGGAGGTCATGGGCGCGACCTCGTGGGCCCTGATCGGTCACTGGTGGCGCGAGCCCGCGCGTACCGCCGCGGCGACGACCGCCTTCCTCGTCACCCGAACCGCCGACCTGGGCCTCTATATCGCCGCCGGCGCGGCCCTCGCCGCCGCGCCCGGCCCCCTGTCCCTCGACGCGCTGGACACCGCGGACGAACCGTGGCTGTCGATCACGACGGCGGGCATCCTGGTGGCGGCCTTCGGCAAGTCCGCCCAGCTCCCGTTCAGCTTCTGGCTGTCCCGGGCCATGCAGGGTCCGAGCCCGGTGTCCGCGCTGCTGCACTCGGCGGCGATGGTGGTGGCCGGTGCCTACCTCCTGATGCGGACCGGCCCGCTGCTCGGCGCGTCGGGCTGGGGAGCGGACACCGCCGCCTGGGTCGGAGCGGCGACGGCGGTCGCCCTCGGGCTCGTCGCCGTGGCGCAGACCGACCTCAAGCAGCTGCTCGCCGCGTCGACCTGCGCCCAGATCGGCTTCATGGTGCTCGCCGCCGGGGCGGGCGCGACCACTGGCGGGACCCTGCAGCTGATGGCCCATGCCGCCGCGAAGAGCCTGCTGTTCCTGGTGGCGGGTGCGTGGCTGACGGCCTGGGGAACGAAGCGGCTGAGCGAACTGAGCGGGGTGGCTCGCTCCCGGCGGTCGGTCGGCGTGATCTGCACGGTGGGTGCCCTGTCGCTCGCCGGGCTCCCGCCGCTCTCCCTGTGGGCGGCGAAGGACGTCCTCCTCGCCGGGGCTCTGGAGGACGGCGGCCCGCTGTACGCGGCGGGACTGGCCGCGGCCGTCCTGTCGGCCGTCTACAGCGTCAAGATCCTCTGGTACGTGTGGCGTCCGACGGCACCGGAGGCGAGCCTGCGGCGCCGTATCCCCGCGGGCGCGATCCGGCCGCTCGCACCGCTTGCCCTCGCCTGTGCCGCGCTCACCCCCCTGGCGTTCGAGCCGGTGCGGGACGCGCTCACCGACTACCTCGGCCGAGGACCACAACCCGGTCCGCACGCCTGGGAGTTCGCAGTCTCGGGCGGGGTCGCGGTGGCCGCGGCGGCCCTGGCCTGGGCCTGGCAGTGGGGCAGGAAGTCCGTGGGCCCGCCGTGGGCGCGGCGGCTGTGCCGCCAGTGGCTGCACCTGGAACGCGCCGCCCACGTCCTCCTCGTCTCCCCCGCCCTGGGTCTCGCCCGGCTCGTCGCCGCGTTCGACGACCGGGTCCTCGACCGCGCCGTCGACGCTTCGGCGACGGGCACCCTGAGCCTGGCGCGGTGGACGAACCGGTTCGCCGAAAGGGCGGTCGACGGAGCGGTCGAGGGCCTCGCGAAGGCGACCCGGCGCCTCGGCGAATGGGCCCGCCGCCCGCAGACCGGGCAGCTGCACCAGTACCTCGCCCAGGCCGTGGCCGCCTTCTCCGTCATCGCCGTCGTGCTCGTCCTCGTGAGGTAGCCGTTGCTCACCGTCCTCGTCTTCGCCCCGACCGCGGTCGCCCTGCTGCTCCTGTCCTTGCCCGCGCGTACCTCCCTGCGGGCGGTGCGGGGCGCCTGGCTGGCGACGACGGCCGCCGAACTCGGCCTGGTCGCCGCCGTGTGGGCGGGGTACGACGCGGGCGGCGGCATGCAGTACGAGGCGCGGGCCCGCTGGATCCCCAACGCCGGAGTCGGCTACCACGTCGGCGTGGACGGCCTGTCCCTCCCCCTGCTCGCCCTCACCTGTGTCCTCTTCCTGGCCTGCGCGGTGTTCGCGCTGCGCGACCGGCACCGCCTCCGCGAGTTCGCCGCGCTCTTCCTCTTCCTCCAGACCACGTGTCTGGGGCTGTTCGTCTCCCTCGACCTGATTCTGTTCTTCGTCTTCTTCGACCTGTCGATCGTGGCGATGTACTTCGTCATCGCGGGGTGGGGACACAGTGACGCCGAACGGGCCGCGCTGAAGTTCTTCCTCTACACCTTCATCGGCTCGCTCGCGCTGCTGCTCGGTTTCATCGCCCTGTACCTGGCGGCCACCCCGCACACCTTCGACATCGTGGACCTCACCCGGCAGAACCCCCTGGCGGGCGGGGGCACCTACGCGGGTCTCGTCCTGCTCGCCATCGGCCTCGGACTGGCCGTCAAGACCCCCACGGTCCCCTTCCACACGTGGCTGCCACCCGCCCACACCGAGGCCCCGGCCGCCGGATCGGCCATCCTCGCCGGCGTCCTCCTGAAAATGGGCACCTACGGGTTCCTGCGCATCGCCATGCCCCTGCTGCCGGACGCGTGGCGGCGCTACGCGGTCGTCTTCGTCGTCGTCGGTGTCGTCTCCGTTCTTTACGGCGTCCTCGTGGCACTGGCCCAGACCGACTTCAAGCGCATGATCGCGTACACCTCGGTGAACCACATGGGCTACATCGTCCTGGCCGTCGGCGCCGCCGCCGCGACCGCCGGCACCTCGGCGCAGGCACGCTCGCTCGCCGTCACCGGCGCGGTCACCCAGATGGTCAGCCACGGCCTCATCACGGGCGCGCTGTTCCTGCTCGCCGGAGTCCTCCACGACCGGGGGCGGACCTACGACATGCGCGCGTACGGCGGCCTCGCCGGGCCCGCGCCCGCGTTCGCGGCGCTGACGGGCGCAGCCGCCTTCGCGTCCCTCGGGCTCCCCGGCTTCTCCGGCTTCATCGCCGAGTTCCAGATCTTCACCGGCGCCCTCGGGCCGCGGCCGCTGGCCACCGCCCTGTCCGTGCTCGGCATCCTCCTCACGGCCGGACTGTTCCTGCGCGCCCTGGGGCAGCTCCTGATGGGCCCGCTGCGCATGCCCGACGCCCCCGGCACCCCCCGCGCCTTCGCCGACCTGCGGGCGCACGAGGGCGCCGCCGTCGTCCCGCTCCTCGCGCTCGCCGTCGCCGTGGGCGTCGCCCCGCGCTTCCTCCTCGACGTCATCGAGCCTGCCTCGCGCACGGTACTGGAGCTCCTCACCCGATGAGCGACATGAACGAGAACCCGCTCGACATCCTCCCCGAAGTGCTCCTCGCCGCCTCGGCCGTCCTCGGGCTGCTGCTCGGCGCCTGGCTGCCGCGCCGCCGCCAGTGGGCCGTCGGGATCCTGGCCTGCGGTGCTTCGGTAGCGGGCATCGCGGCGGCGTCCGTCGCCGCGGCGGGACGGGATCTCACCGCGTTCGGCGGGGCGTTCGCCGTCGACGCCGTCACCAGCACGTCCCGCGTCGTCGTACTGGGGGCCCTTCTCCTGGTGATCGGCCTGTGCGCCGGGCCGTTCCGCGCCCACTCCCGCGAGAGCGAACTCTACGTACTGCTCCAGCTCTCCGCCCTCGGCGCCCTCGTCATGGCCGGCGCCCAGGACCTGCTGCTGCTCGCCGCCGGCTACCTCCTGGCGAGCATCCCCGCGTACGCGCTCGCCGGTTTCCGCAAGGACGGCCCGGGCACGGAGGCGGCCCTCAAGTACTACGTTACCGGCGCACTGCTCGGCGTCGTCATGCTCGCCGGCGTCACCGTGCTGTACGCGGCCGGGCGCGCCACCGGTTACCCGCTGCTCGGCCCCGCGCTGACCCAGGCACCGGGCGCGCTGGTCGCGGCCGGGGCCGTCGGCCTGCTCGGCGGCGTGCTGTTCAAGGCGGGTGCCGTCCCCGCCCACTTCTGGGTACCCGACGCCGTCCAGGGAAGCACCGCTCCGGTCGCCGCCTTCCTGACCACGGTCCCGAAGATCGGGGCCCTTGCCGCCCTGCTGCGCCTCGGCGGATCCGCCCTCGCCGACAGCGGCATGCCGTGGGCGCCGCTCCTCTCCGTCATCGCCGCCGCCTCCATGACCCTGGGCAACCTCGCCGCCTTCTTCCAGACGGACGTGAAGAGACTCCTCGCCTATTCGACCGTCAGCCAGGTCGGGTACCTGCTCCTGCCCGTCGCCGTCGTCGGCCGCTCCGGCCTGGCCCAGCCGGCGCTCCTCTACTACCTGGCCGCCTACACCGTCACGAACCTCGGCGCCTTCGCCGTGGTCTGCGCCCTCCCCCACGCGACCCGCGTGGACGCCTACCGCGGCCTCGCCCGGCGGCGTCCGCTGCTCGCCGCAAGCCTCGTCGTCTGCCTGCTCGGCCTCGTCGGCACACCGCCCACCGCGGTCTTCGTCGGCAAGCTGGAGGTGTTCGGCGCGGCGATCGACGGGGGCTACGCCTGGCTCGCCGTACTGGCCGCCGTGAACACCGTCGCCTCGCTGTTCTACTACCTGCGCTGGGTCCTGCCCGCCGTGTCGGGACGCCCGGGCGTCGAGCTCACCGACGGCGGCCGGCCGTCACGGGGCGTCGCCTACACCGCCGCCACCGTGTCGGTGGGCCTCGGGGTGGCCGCCGGCCCGGTCCTTCCGCTTCTGGGCGGCCCGCTCGGCACCTGAGGGCGGTGCGGGCGCGGCCGTGAAGGCGCGGACCGCGCGACGGCGGGCGCCGGTGTCACTCCTGGGTGCACGTCACGCCCAGGGACGCTCCGCCGAACCCGTTGCAGCTGGGCAGGGAGTCCGCTCCGGCGGCCCGGCGATTCTGCGGCACTTCGGACTCACAGTGCCGCCCGGCCGCTGGGCCGCCCACTTGGACCTGAAGGTGGGCGTGAGCATGGCGAGTTCGACCGCCGACGTCGTGGCGACCCAGCGCTGTCGGTTCCGGTCTTCTCGCTGCCGTACGACGCGGACGTGGTCCTCGGCGTCCTGGAGCTATCGAGCGCGCCGACAGTGCGTTCCCGGACGAGTTCGCGTTGCACCTCAGCGGCCGGCACCGGGGGCCAAGGCTGGGCACGGAAATCGGGCTCAGCACCGCTTAGCTTGACGTTTAACCTCGCAGGTCACTCGACCTGCTGATCTGTGGTTCTTCCCGGGACAGCGGAGACGGCCGTTCTCCACGCTTCGAGATGTCGAGTCACGAAGAACCAGAGAACGGCCGCTGCGTATGAGTCTCCCAGTCGATGGGCCCGCAGGCGCGACGCTTGAGGTGTTGTCCCGCTTTCGGGTCGAGTTCTACGAGTGCCTTTACGCCCGCGCGGACGCACTCTTCGAGCTCACGGACGCGGTGCTGTGTGCGGACGGGCCGGTGAAGACCCTGGTCGAGCTGTCGCTCGCGGTCGAGCACCGGCGCGGGCACGGCGCCCTGTACGCCGCGCTGGACCGTGGCTGGGCCGAGCCGGCGCGTCTTCGCCGGGCCCTGGCCGCGCTGCCGCTGCCGAGGGCCGCCGACGGGCGGATCGTGCTGGCCGTGGACGTGAGCAACTGACTCCGCCCCGATGCCCCGACCAGCGACGACCGGCTGTTCTGTCACGTCTACGGACGAGGCGACCGCAGCACGGACCAGTTCGTGCCGGGCTGGCCATACTCCTTCGTCGCCGCCCTGGAAACGGGCCGCACCTCCTGGGTCGCGCTGCTGGACGCCGTGCACCTGGGGCCGACCGACGACGCAACCGCCGTTACCGCTGCCCAACTGCGCGGCGTCGTAGAGCGGTCGACGCAGGCGGGGCACTGGCAACCGGGCGACCCGGAGATCCTGATCATGATGGACTCCGGCTACGACGCGACCTACCTCTCCTACGCACTCGCGGACCTTCCGCCCGTGCTGGTCGGCCGCGTGCGCTCAGACCGCGTCATGCTCCGCGACGCGGCCCCCGCCCGCTGCGGGCCCAGGGGCGGGCGCCCGCGTCGGCACGGCGACGTCCTCACCTTCGCCAAGCCCGAGAGCTGGCATCAGCCCGAGGTCACCACGGTCACGGACTCCACCCGCTACGGCACCGCGGAGGCGATCGCGTGGGACCGAATGCACCCCAGGCTCACCCACCGCGGCCCCTGGCTGGACCACGCCGAGGAAGAACTTCCCATCTGCACGGGACGTTGGTCCGGTTGAAGGTCGAGCGCTTGCCGGGCGACCGCGACCCGAAGCCGGTCTGGCTGTGGTGCTCGGCCACCGCCGCCACCGACGCGGATGTGAACCGCTGGTGGCAGTCATTCCTCCGCAGATTCGACCTGGAGCACACCTTCAGGCTCATGAAGCAGACGCTCGGCTGGACCGCCCCGAAGATCCGCCACGCCGACAGCGCCGACCTGTGGACCTGGCTCATCATCGCCGCCCACGCGCAACTCCGCCTCGCCCGACCCCTGGCCGAGGACCTCCGCCGCCCCTGGGAACGGCCCGCCGAGCCCCGCCGCCTCACCCCCGCCCGGGTTCGACGGGGGTTTCGCAACATCCGCCCGACCACCGCTCGCCCCGCAGCGGCACCGAAACCGTCCAAGCCGGGCCCGGGACGGCCTCCCGGCTCGAAGAACAAGCAGCGGGCCACACGCCACAACGTCGGGAAGACGGTCAAACGCGCCGCAACGATCAAGAAACACCAAGCCCAGCGAGGATAAATTCCAAGCTCAGAGCCCGTTCGCCCCTACTCTCCAGGGGGCCGTGCGTCAAACGAGCTTCAGACGTGACTGGAGTTCCAACTTTGAGAGGATGCTGCCGGTGTGGGCGCGTATCGTCCGCTCCGTCACCACCAGTTCGTCGGCGATCTCGGCGTTGCTGGCCCCGTCGGCCAGTAGCCGGAACACCTGGAGCTCTCTGCTGCTGAGCCGGCTGACGCGGTGCAGAGCCGGCACCCACTCGGGCATCGTTGATCTCGGTTGCATGACGACGTGCCTCCCCCTGTGCCTGAGGACGGAAAGAACCACTGGCGAGCGACTCGTACGGTCCCCGGCTGCCACAACTCAGGTGAAGACCCAGTGAGCGGAGGGTCTGCACACCAGTGGAACTTGCGTGCGGAACATAACTTGACGGCCCACCCCCTTCAACTCATGTCACGGAACTGGCACGATCGTTGTTGACACAGGTGGAAACCGGTGAGGGCCGGAGGGGACATGAGCGACAAGGCAGGGCAGAGCCTGGCCGACAGGCTGAACCAGCTCTTCGCAACGGTCCGCCCCGATCCGCATCGCGAGTACAGCAACGAGCACGTCGCGGCCGCGATCCGGCAGTCGACTGCAGATGTCTCGATCTCCCAGAGCTACATCTGGCAGCTCCGCAACGGGCGAAAGAACAACCCGACACTCAAGCACCTTCAGGCATTGGCTGGGTTCTTCGGCGTGCCGACCGCTTACTTCGTCGAGGACGAGGCGGCAGACCGGATTACGGAACAGCTGGAAGCGCTCGTCTCCGAGCAAGCCCGCCTCCACGAGGCAACCAAGGGCAGCGAGGTCAAACTGATGGCCATGCGAGCCGGCCAGTTGTCGCCCGAGCACCGGAAGCAGGTGATGGACCTGCTCGAGGTGGTCTATCGTCTGGAGCAGGTGGAACGGGAAATACCTCCTCGTGATTGACTGATTCTCTGCTGGCCGCATGCAGATCCGCACTGTTGGATGGGGTCGCACCCTGGCAACGCGAGCGGAGAGAGGCCTTGAAAGAGCGAGAGCTGAGACGCCAATGCAGGCGCACTCTCCAGTCCCTTGAAATCCAGCCACCACTTCATGTGCCAGCCTTCTGCCAGGCGTTGGGAGAGAACAGACGACGCCCCATCCGCTTGATCGACTACCCCCTGCCAGTTCCCGGGCCGTACGGCGTGTGGATCGCCAGCAAATCAGCGGATTACATCTTTTACCAGAGGGAAACCAGCAAGGCCCATCAGGATCACATCATCCTGCACGAGGTCGGGCACATCCTGGCAGGCCACCAGAGTGACGAAATGGATGACGAGTTCTGGCAGTCGCTAGCCCCGGAGCTGTCCGTCGACGTCATCAAGCGAGCGCTCCGACGAACCTCGTACGACGATGACCGGGAACGGGAAGCCGAACTGGTCGCCACCATCATCCTGGAATGGGCCTCCGTACTGAACCGCGTGACCCCGAATACAGGGGGAGACCAATCGGCTCGGCGCATCGATTCCGCACTGGGTGACAGACTGGGGTGGTTATAGCCGTGGTGCTGTCCTCACTACTCGGAGGAATCCTCCTCCTGGCGTTATCCTGGAAGGCCAGCCAGCTGGCCAAGGCACCCTCCGACAGGGTCCTCCGCTCGGTAACGCTGTGCATCCTCTGTTCCGCACTGTCGTTCCCTCTGGGACTTACGTCTGTTGCGCGGTACGTCGACTCACTAACCGGTGACGGTATCTCGAAGCTGCTGCAGAACGCACTGCTGCTCGTCCTGGTCTACTTCCTGCAATGTGTCTTCCTCTATTCGGCGTCGGATCGCACAGCGGGCAACAACCGCGCACGGTGGGAACTGATACCCCTGGCCTCCGCCATAGGAATCGCCACATGGGCCATGGCCATCACACCAGGGCCGGAGCGCGCCCACACGTACGCAACGGCGAACATGCGCGAACCGGGAGTTGCTCTCTTCTACCTCGCGGCAGGTCTGTACCTCGTCTACGGGCTGGCCCTGGCACTGTGGTGGACATCGCGCTACATACGGCTGTCGAACGGGCCGTTGCGCACCGGATTGCGGCTGGTGGCGGCCGCGTTGACCGCCATGGTGCTGATGGGGTCGCTTCGCGAGACGCTCACCATGACGCGCTGGACCGGCGCATCAGTACCGGCAGCCCTCACAGTGGGAGCGAAGCTGCTCCTGGACATCGCGATCCCGCTATTCGTCGCGGGGATTCTCTATCCTGCGGCCGCCACGCGGTGGATGACCATCCACTTGTGGGCGCATCGGCGTCGGATGTACCGGCGCCTGACACCTCTGTGGACGGCTCTGCACGAGGCTTTTCCGGAGGACTCCCTCCACCGCACGCCTGCAGGAGGCTGGCTCGACGCGCTGCGCGTCCGTGGGATTCACCGCCGGTACTACCGGCGAGCCATCGAGTGCCGGGACGGTCTCGTACGGATCAGCCCCTATCTCGCAGAGATGGAGGCTCCCGTGGAACCCTCGGCCCCGCTCTCACCAGGACGGGCAGCGGTACACCTTCGCGAGGCGCTGGCCGCGTACACGGCGGGAGTTCCGGTACCCGGACGAGCCGTTGCCGTGGCCCTGCCCGGAGGAAACGACCTCGACGACGACGTGAGGCAGCTTGTCGCGCTCTCGGACGCGCTGCGGACTCAACAGGAAGGCGCATGATGCACACCGTGATTTCGGCGGGACGGATGGTCGCCGGCCCCGGTGGGAGGGTGGTCTTCGACGGGGCCGTGCATGTCCGGCGGGGCGTGATCGTGGCCGCCGGACCACGCACGGAGGTCGACGCACGCGTCGAACCCGCGGTTTCCCGCCTCCACTTTCCCGACGCTACGCTGCTGCCCGGGCTCATCGACGCCCACGTCCACCTAGCACTCGACGCCGGGTCAGATCCCGTGGAGACCCTGCACACCGCTTCCGACGCCGAGCTCTACGCGGGAATGGCGATGCGTGCTGAGCAGCTCCTCGCCACAGGGGTGACGACCGTACGCGACCTCGGCGACCGGGGAGGGCTGGCGGTCCGGCTGCGGGACGAGATCGCGTCCGGCCGGATGCCCGGCCCGCGCGTCCTCGCCGCCGGAACGCCGCTGACCGCGCCCGGCGGGCACTGCTGGTTCCTCGGCGGGGAGGTCGAAGGCGAAGCCGAGATCCGCGCCGCCGTCCGCCGCAACGCGGCAAGCGGCGTCGACCTCGTCAAGGTGATGGCCACCGGAGGCGGCATCACCAAGGGCGGACCACCTGTCTGGCAGGCCCAGTTCACCCCGCAGGAGATGAACGTTGTTGTGGAGGAGGCCCGCAGGGCCGGTCTGCCGGTGGCCGCCCACGCCCACGGCACGCAGGGCATCGCGGCCGCCGTGGCAGCCGGGGTCGACAGCATCGAGCACTGCACCTGGATGGCGAAGGACGGGTTCGACGTACGCGAGGACCTGGTGACCGCCATCGCCGACCAGGGCATATCCGTCTGCCCCGCGGCCAGTCCCGACTGGCGGGGCTTCGCGGAACGCTTCGGCCCGGAACGGGCCGAAGAGATGTTCGGCCGGATCCGGTGGATGGCGCAGAGCGGGGTACGACTCCTGCCCGGGACCGACGCCGGCGTACCCCGTGCCGTCTTCGACGGCTTCGTCTCCAGTCTGGAGTTCTTCGAACACATCGGAATGACACCGGCCGAGATTATCGACCTGGCCACGGCAGGAGCGGCCGAGGCGCTGGGCGTCGCCCACGACACCGGCCGACTCACCCCCGGCCACCGCGCCGACCTCCTCGTCGTCGACGGCGACCCACTGACCGACCTGAACGCCCTGCGCGCGGTCCGCCTGGTCCTGGCCCACGGCCGCCAACCGGCTGGGCCCGTCGCCAGGGAGAAACTCTCCGTCATCAGCCATGAGGCACTTCTGGCCTTACGAATGCCAGAATCGCGACCCGCTCTGACCGCCCCGCGTAGCAGCCCTGCCGTGTCCGGGCACCTGCGCGACGCAGTTGACGCCCCTTCAGGACGTGCGTCATTCGCGCGTCGCGAGACGCCGCCGCCCGTCCTGCCGGGTGCACAGCGCCTCGAGACCCGAACCCCCGCAGGTCGGACGGGTTTCCCCGCTTCCAACCGTTGCAGGAGGTGCAACAGGTCGAACTGACCGGACAAGTCCATAAAAGACCAGGTCAGAGGCTCTCGCGGACCGGTTCCAGAATGGCGACGCACTCCACGTGGTGCGTCATCGGAAAGATGTCGGCCTGGACGCGGACGGTAAATCGCCAGGTCAGAGACTTTGTTCAGGCTCGCTGTGCGACATGCGGACGCCCAGAGCGTCACGGCAATCGATCCATCCATCCCCTTCAGGCAAAAAGGGGCCGGCCTGCCCAGCGCACCCATAGGAGCCCGCTCCCGCTGGGTCCGGACGCAGCGGGCACGACACGACCTTCATCGCTTCTCGCGCCGCCCGGCCCTCGGCGTCGTGAATCTGCCGCGGCACATGGCCGAGCCAGCTACCGCGCGCTTTTGCTACTGGTCGTCGAGGTCCGCGTCGCGGCGTGCGCCTCGTCCGGCACCGGGCCAAAGGGCCGGCTGTTCCTCCACACACGCGTAAACACCACTCCCGGCTCCGGCCCGCCATTCCTCTTCGAGGATGCTGAACACCAGGCTGTCCCGCCAGCCGTCCCGGATCCACGCCGTGTGCCGATGGTGCCCCTCGTACGTCATGCCGAGCTTCTCCAACGCGCGGGAAGATCCCCGGTTCCGGGGGTCGCACGTCGCGTG
Source organism: Streptomyces sp. CNT372 (assembly GCF_000377145.1). NCBI lineage: Bacteria > Bacillati > Actinomycetota > Actinomycetes > Kitasatosporales > Streptomycetaceae > Streptomyces > Streptomyces sp. CNT372. The sequence goes on from NZ_KB897781.1 coordinate 450,907, forward strand.
GATCCGGTGGAGTCCCCACCGGTCGAAGCCCAGCGAGAGCAGCGAGCGCCCGATCTCCGTGCCGACGCCCTGCCCCCACACCTCCGGATGCACGATGCAGGAGACCTCACCCTGGCGCTGGGTGTGGCTGCGGAGGTGCAGCACGCCCATACCGACAACGGCGTTCCCGAGGCGCGCCACGTGGGCCAGTCTCCGCAGCGGTTCGTGTGTCCAGGCTTCGGCCGCCGCCCTCACGAAATCGCGGGTCTGCTCCTCGGTGTTCGGCCCCCAGGGCTGGAACCGGCAGGCGTCGGGCCGGCCGGCCCACGAGTGGACCGCCTGCCAGTCGGTGAACACGATCCTGTGCAGAGTCACCGGTACTCGGCTCATGGGCTGATCGTCTCAGCGGGAGCCGAGCCGGTGGACGGTTTCACGGGCATCCGCTCATCGCAGGACGTCCCCGGTGGTCAGGAAGCTCGCCAGTTCACCGCGGGTCGGGAGCAGTTCGCAGTCACCGGGGACGGACACGGCGTAGGCGCCCACGGCGCAGGCTGTCCGGAGCCGTTGGACGGGGCCGGCTCCGCTCAGGCGTTCCGCCAGGTATCCGGCGACGAAGGCGTCGCCGGCCCCGACGGTGTCGACGACGGGGACGGACAGCGCCGGTTCCTCGTGGATCGCGCCGTCGATGTGGGCCGTGCAGCCCCTGGCGCCGGTCTTCACGACCGCCTCCCGCGGCCCGGACGCCGCCAGGTCCACGGCCAGACGCTCCGGAACCTCCGTCTTGGAATCGAGCACGAGTTGGGCTTCCTCGATCCCGGCGAAGACGATGTCCGCCTGCGCGACGAGCCGTCGCAGCTCGCGCCGGGCGGTGTCCGCGTCCCAGAGCTTGCTGCGGTGGTTCACGTCGATGCTGACGAGTACACCGTTCGCCTTCGCCGCGGCGACCGCGTTCCGGGCGGCCTGGCGGGCGGAGGCGCTGAGGGCGGGGGTGATGCCGGTGAGATGCAGGATCGCGGCCCGCCGGACCGCATCGACGGGGATGTCGCGGGAGGTGAGGCGGGAGCCGGCCGATCCGGCCCGGTGGTAGTCGACATGGACAACGGTGGCGGCACGGTGGTGGCGGACCATGAGGCCCGTGAAGGAGTCGTCCCGGAGCGCCATGGTGTGAATGCCTTCCGCCCTCAGGCGGCGTCCGACGAGATCTCCGGCCGCGTCGCGCCCCACCCGGCCGATCCAGGTGACCTGGGCCCCGAGGCGCGCGGCGCCGATGGCCACGTTGCTCTCGGCACCGCCGATACCGAAGGTGACATCGCGTGCGTATTCCAGGGTGCCGATCGTGGTCGCGGTGATCAGGCCCATCGTCTCGCCGAAGGTGAGCAGACCGCCGTCGTTTCGCGGTGCGGGCATGGCTGGGGAGTGTGTCACCGGGCGGCCCTGCCTTCCGAGATGGCCGTGAGGGCCTGGCGGCAGCGGCCCGCGAGGCGGTCGTCGGCGCCCTCCGTCGCCGCCGTGCCGATCAGGGGCGTGCCCAGGCCCACGGCAGCGACCCCTGCCGCGATCCATGCCGGGATGTCAGTCAGGGAGATACCCCCGGTGGGGATGAGAGGAATGCCGGGAAGCGGGCCGCGCAGGTCCGAGACGTACCGGGGCGAAACCGCCGAGGCGGGAAAGAGTTTCACGGCGGGTGCGCCTGTACCGGCGGCGGCATGGATCTCGGTGGGGGTGAGCGCGCCGGGGTAGGCGGTCACGCCCGCAGCGCGGGCCGTTCGGACGACGTCGGGCGCCGCGACGGGCGAGACGAGGAAGCGGGCACCGGCATCGACGCAGGTCTGCGCCTGGTCGGCGGTCAGGACCGTGCCCGCTCCGATGACCGCCTCCCGGCCGTAGGCGGCCGTGAGTTCACGGATGCACCGTAGGGCGCCGCGAGTGGTGAGGGTGATCTCGATCGCATGGATCCCGGCGTCGAACAGCGTGTCGGCGATCGCGGGGAAGTGCTCGGCGGTGGGGGCGCGCAGAATCGCGATCAAACCTCGGGAGCTGATCTCCGTGGTGATCTGGCATTCCGGCTGCGCGGGCGCCGGGGCGTCGGCACTGGTCATTCCGCTTGATGTCCTGTTCTGGGGTGGATGCCTGGTTTCCGGGACCGGCCCGTGTGCGGGCGATCGCGGGCTGTGTGCACTGGGGAGAGGTGCGAATCGGCAGGGGGCCGCGCTCCGCCGGGGACGGGAGCGCGCGTCCGGAAGCACCTGCTCCTCGGAGGGCGGTCGGCGGCCGACTGGCGGAGCAGGATGCGGGTTCCGCTCGTTGTACTGTGCCGGGAGGTGCCGGGCCTCCTAGTCCGAGGCCCGGCACCGTCTCGCCGCTCAGGCGTGGGTGACCTGGAGCTTGTAGATGGTTACCTGCCCGTAGTTGGAGCTGCTGCACGGGGACGAGTTGCCGCAGTTGGCCTGGGTGTAGCCGCCGGCCTTGAAGTAGTTGCCGGACGCGGTGTGCGGGATCGTGGTCTGGAGGACGCCGTTGTAGTAGACCTTGATCTGGCCGCCGCTGACGACGAACTTGCCCTCGAAGACCGTGTTCAGCTGGTAGTTGCTGGTCACCAGCTTGTGGTGGGTGTTGTCGCCCTTGGTGATGTAGAGGCTGGTGCCTTCCAGACGGAAGACGGTGACGTCGTCGTCGCCGTCGTGGATCTGCGCGCCGACGACGTGCGGCTTGTCGTTGGGCAGCTTGTTGAACGCCTCCCGGAAGGTCATGGTGTGGGTGCCGGACGTCGCCGACCAGGAGGCGTTCCTGGTTCCGTTGTCGGCCATCTCGCGCAGCTCGGCGCGTCCGTAGCTGGAGTTGGGTGTCGTGACGGCGTTGACCGCCGACCGGAACTGGACGCCGGTGCACTTGGAGTTCACGGTGAACCAGGGGCTGGACGAGAAGGTCGCGAGAGCGGGCTGCTTGACCTCGGTGGGCGAGCCGCTGGAGCCGGTCGGCAGGGTGACCTTCCAGTTGGTCAGGTTGAGCTGCTGGGCGGGGTAGTCGCACGGGGCGGCCGCGGTGGCGGTGCCCGCGGTGGTGAGCGGGAGGGTCAGGGCGGCCAGGGCGGAGAGTGCGGCCACTCCGGTGGTGGCGAGAGTGCGCTTGCGGGTGCGGCTCATGTCTGCTGCTTCCTCACTGTTGTTGTGACTCTCGGTTGTGTCGGGTGCCTTCTTCTGCAGGTCAGCAGGGACGCGACGGCTCGTACTCCATCCCGTACGTGCCCGTCGCGTCGCCGCCGGTGTTGCCGGCCAGGGTGTTTCCGCACACCCGGCCCTGCGGGGTGGCCTCGAACTTGATGCCCCCCGCAGCGTTGGAGAGGAGGACGTTGCCCTCGATGGTGTTGCCGGTACCGTCCGATGGTGTGTCGCCGCCGACCCGGACCCCGGCACCGACGTTGCCGTACGAGCGGTTGGCCCGGAACGTGTTGCCGCTGCCGCGCGCGTCCAGGCCTGCGGAGTTGGGGTCGAGCTGGCCTGTGCAGTCGTTGTGCTCGACGAGGTTCGCGGTGGAGTTCTCCTTGATGTCCACGCACTCGTTGCCCTGGGTGTCGATCCTGTTGTGGTGGATCCAGTTGTCCCGGCTGACGTCCGGCCGGTCGTCCGGGGCGCCGTTGAGCCCCTGCTGCTCGGGGGCCGTGCCCAGGTAGACGCCCTCACCGACCTTGCCGCCGTCGGCGAACCGGAAGTCCCACACCCCGCATCCGGTGATGCGGTTGTGAGCGACCTCGGCGCCGCTGACGAGGTAGCGCAGCCGTACGCACTCCTCACCGGCGTTGCGGAAGGTCATCCGGGTGATGCGCAGGCCGTCGACACCGTCTCCCGGTGTCAGGCTCATGACATACAGGAGCTTCTTGCGGTAGCCGGACTTCTCGTCGGCGTCACCGACCAGGCCGTCGATGGTGAACCCCGTCAGCCGGACGCGGTCGTGCTGGATCTCCCCGATGGCACGGCCCTGACCGGATCCCTGGACCACGGCGGACGGGGGCCCGGTGAGGGTGACCCCGGGGCTCCGGCTGACGAAGTCCTGCAGGTAGCGTCCCGGTGCCAGGTGCACGGTCGATCCGGGTCCGGCCACGTCCAGCGCCCGCTGGATGCCGGCGAAGGGAGCCCGGCGGGTGCCGGGGTTGGTGTCGCTGCCGCCCGGTGACACGTAGATGTCGTGTCCGCCCCGGGGTGCGGCGGCGGACGCCGCGGGCACGGAAGTCCCGGTCACGGCTAACAGGGCGGCCGCAGAAGCGAAGTACCGGATGAGTCTCATGCTGGTTTCCTCGGGTTCAGAGGTGCGTACAGGGACAGAGCCAGGAGGAGGGGAACGGTGGGCCCGAGCAGCAGGGGGCCGAGAGGAACGGGCAGCATCGCCGGCGGCACGAGCAGCAGGGCGAGCAGCAGAACCAGGCCGCGTCGCGGCGAGGCGAAGGCGAGGACGGCCGCGCGGCGGCGGAGCCCGTCCTCGGTACCGACCGCGAGCGAAGCGGCGAGTGAGAGCGTGTAGACCGCCAGGGCGGCCAGCAGGGCGAACTGGACGGGAAGCAGGACCCATGCCGTCGCACTTGCGCGGCCCAGCAGGAAGAGGCAGTTCGTCGCCAGGACGGCGATCAGGGCGCTGGCTGCGAGGGCGTCCTTCCACAGGGCGCGCCAGCAGTGCGGAAAGGCACGCAGGGTCCCGGTGAACGGCCTGCCACCGCCGTCCCTGCGCCAGTCCTGCAACGCGACTGCCGCGGCGGCCAGGGCCGGAAGCCAAGTGACGACGCCGAGTGCCAGCAGGCAGAACGCCGCTCCCGCTAGTGCCGGCTGTGCGACGAACTCCATGGCGCGCAGTGCACCTCGCTCCCAGCCCTTCATGGTCTGCTCCCTACGCGCCGGTGGTCTCGGTGGGCACTACGCCGGTGAACGGTTCGCCGGACCGGATCCCCTCGGCGCCGTCGATGGCGACACGGCGAGCCCGTACGACGGCGACCCGCGTGCCGGAGAGGATGACCGCGGCAGCGTCGGCGCTGACGCGTTCCGTCTCGATGACCCCCGCCCGGGGAGCGAGGAGGACCAGTTCCGTCTCGTCCCCCTGGCCGACGGACACCGCGTGCCCCTGGTCCGAGGCCAGGAGCACGGCCGGCTCCGGCCGCGGGTCCAGCGACCCCGTGCTGTCGAGGACGGTCAGGAAGGAGGCCGTGCGGGTCCTGGGTGTGGTGAGGCGCAGGGTGTGCATGGTCTTGCTGACCTTGAGGCTGGGGGTGCTGGAGGTCGGGTTCGCCTCTACTTCGGTGCGGTGACGCGTGGCCGTCGCGTCCGTGGGCAGCAGCCGGGTGAGCCGTGCGCTCGCGGGCCCGGACTCCAGTCGCCAGCCATCGGGGTCCAGTTGTGTCGTGGGCCAGTCGGAGTGCAGCAGATACGTCCACTCGCGTGGTGCCTCGGCCTCAAGCTCGTCCAGGATGACCACGCGCCCCAGAGGCGTCACCACCAGCGTGCGGTCGACGCGCCGCACACCGAGCCGTTCGGGGAACATCGCCGCGGACTCCGCCGTGGCGTGGGCGAATCCGTCCTGGGCGAGCACGTCGCGTACACGCGCCCGGCGCTCCTCGGGTATCCCCTCGTACACGTGGTAGCGGCCCTCGTCCGCCCAGCCCTGTCCGTCGACCAGGACCAGGTTGTGGTGGGCTGCGCGCTTGTGGTTGCTGTAGCCCTCGTCCACGGCGAGGAAGGCTCCGTGCGAGTGGAGGACGAAGGCGCCCGCGTCGGGGTGGTGGTGGCCCGCGCTCATGGCGTCCCATCCGCCGACGGCCTTCAGCCGGTGCCCCTCGTCCCAGGCGCGGTGGCCGCCGCCGGGCGCGGCCTTGAAGCTGACGCAGGTGGCCGCGCTGTCCCAGCCGGTGCGAGCGGTGATCTGTCCCAGGTCCGGGAAGTACGCCGTGCCTGGCTCACGGTCCGGTGCCACGGGTGTCACCCGCGGGTCGTACCAGAGCAGTTCGAGAAAGGCTTCGGGCATGACACCGGGACGTACACCCGACTCGTACGCCTCGCGCCAGAAGTGGCGCTCCGCGACGAGGTTCCCCAGCCACTGCGCCGTACCGTCCTGGTAGGCGGAGGCCAGACGGTAGTAGAGGGCGACGCTGTGGCCGCTGCGCCGGTCGTGGCAGTCGCCGTGGTCGATGTTCTCCTCGAAACCCGGCGCGCTCTGGTGCAGGCGCCAGCGCGTGGTGTTACGCAGAAAGCCGCCGGCCGACCACAGATGTGCCCGCTCCTGGTGCTGGACGAGGTCGGTGTGGATGGCGAGCCACGGCACTCCGTACCGCCAGTAGACGACGCCCTCGGCGTCCGAACCGTCCTCGGGGAGCATCCTGAGGACGGTCTCCAGGTTGGCCCGGGCGGCCTTGCTCCACTCGGAGCGGCCCAGGGCGTACCCCGCGGTGGCGATGCCGGTCCAGCAGATCCAGTTGTGGTTCTGCCAGTACGCACTCGACCACCAGCGGCCGGTGGTCTCCTCCGCGAAGGAGTGCAGCCGCTCGCCCTGAAGTTCCAGCTTGGCGCGCAGGATCTCACGCCGCTCCGGCTCCAGGTCCTCTCCCAGCCAGGAGTACGCGAGGGAGAGGCCGTGCAGCAGCCAGCCCGCGTCCAGGTCGTGGTCGGGCATGTGGGCGCGCCCCCAGTGGGGGAAGGCCACACAGGTGGAGATCCAGCGCCACGCCTCTTCCAGATACCCGCGCTGGCCCGTGAGCCGGTAGGCGAGCGCCAGGTTCGCGGCGGCGGGGCCGAAGTAGGTGATGCTCGCCTCGGGGTGCTCCGTGGGCGGGTTCTGGCGGCGGTACCAGTCGCACTGCTCGTGCAGCCTTCGCCACTGCGCGGCGTGCGTGCCGTTCAGCTCGCCGCGCAGTGAGGCGAGTCGTCCCTCGAGAAGCAGCATGCGTTCTCACGCTCCGATGGGATGGGTGGCGACGGTTCCGTCGGCCAGATCGATGTGGACGGTCTGTTCGGACAGGCTCACCCGGCGGACGGGTGGCGCCGTCTCGGCGGACTGGTAGACGGACACGAACACGGCGCGTCGGCCAGTGAGGGACCAGTCGACGCCCTGCCTGGTCCGCGCCGGATCGTCGGCGGGCCCGGGGTGGGCGACGACGGTGAACTCCGCCTGTGGACGCGAGGCGTGGCAGCCCGTCAGGACGGCGGACTCGCCGTCGTCCCAGACCGTGCGAGCCCGGTCGGGGCCCTGGGCCACGACGTCGAGATCGGTGCCCGGACGCAGCTGGGCGGTGAGCCGGCGCTCGGTGGCGGCCTCGAGGACGAGGATGTCGAGCAGGTAGCGCCGGTCGGTGACGACGCGCCGTGTCGCCGTGACGCCGTCGTACGCCTGCTCGCACCGTCCGGTGTCGCCGTCGAGGACGGCGTCGCAGGGGCGCTGTTCCGTCTCGTCGACCCGGAAGGTGGGGTGGGCCGCCGTGCTCGCGTAGTACGCGCGCAGGTTCCGGTGGGCGTACGGGACCTGTCCGGGATCCGGTTGCCAGGCGGTGCCGTCGTCCCCGTACAGGTAGAGCGCAAGTTTGTCCTGATGTCCGTGCCCTCCGCCGTGCGGTCCGGCGTCCAGCAAGGCGTGGACGCCCGCGGAGCGGAAGACCGCGAACCCGGCGTCGGGGAAGGCGTGCCGCGGCGGCGGCGCGGGGAGCGGGACGCCTGCGAACCACCCGTCGAGGTCCGCGGGGAGTGCAGCGGTCGAGTCGCGTTCGGCTGCCTGGGCGACGGCCTTCAGCGGGGCGTCCGCGAACAGCTGGGCGGCGAGCGCCGCCACCTCCCTGATCTCGGCCGCCTGTGCCTCGCGCCGGTAGGGGCCGTCGTGCAGGGCCGGCAGGGTGCCGTCCGGAGCGGCGATGCCCCCGAGCGCCGAGACCATCGCGCCCAGTACGTCCGCGATGTCGTCGGGCAGCTGCTCCGGGCGGGCGCCACGCAGCGCGAGCAGATAGGCGTGCAGGACGAACAGGTGGTAGTAGGTGCTTGCCTCCCACTCCCAGCCGTCCCGGTGGACCGCTGTCCGCATGTGGGCGGCGAGACCGTACTCCTGTGCGAGACCGATCACGTCGGGCTCCGCTCCGGTGATCAGTTCGGCCGCGCAGCGGCAGGAGATCTCCGCGGCGGCCAGCCAGGCGGTGTAGTTCGAACGGGCCTCTCCCTTCCGCAGGAGCTCGGCCCGCGCTGTTCCCGCCGCTTCCCGGAGCGATTCGAGGAAGGGGACGAAGCCATCCAGCCCGGGGCCGTCGGGGTCCGCCGCCAGCGTGCGTACTGCGTGGGCGACGTTGACGGCCCAGATGGCCTCGGTCAGCGCCTGGTGGAAGAGGCGTCCGCGCAGCATCCAGTCGTCGCCGCCCGTGTGCGTGCCTGGCAGACCGGCGTAGAGCTCCGCGTACTGGCGCAGCACCGCCACGGCCTCGCGGCGTTCGTCGGGCGGGCCGGCTGCCAGGTGCCGCAGGCACCGGGCGATCTCCTGATGCGCCAGTACGGTCCACGCACCCCGTATGGCGTCCGTGTCCAGACGGCAGCCGTACCGGCAGGCGGCCCCGCCGACGGGGAAGGCACCGCCGAGCAGGTCGCCGTGGTCGAGCTCCACGCCGTGTGTCGGGCAGACGTAGGCGTGCCACCACCCGCCGGGCTCCGACGGGACAGTCAGCGCGGCCATGCGCCGCCGCCGATGTCGAAGGTGGCGCCGGTCACGTATCCGGCCTCGTCCGAGGCCAGGTAGACGGCCGTGCCCGCGACGTCCTCCACAGTGCCCGCGCGGCCGATGGGCAGCTTCTCCACGATGCCGCGGCGGGCCTCGGGCGCGGTGAACGTGCCGTGGAAGGAGGTGTCGCCGATGTAGCCGGGAGCGAGGCAGTTGACCGTCACCCCGGAGCCGCCGACCTCCTTGGCCAGCCCCTTGGCGAAGCCGACCACTCCGGCCTTGGCCGCCGCGTAGGCGGTCGCGCCGGGACCGCCGCCGTCGTGGGCCGCCTGCGAGGCCATCAGGATGATCCGTCCCGCGCGCCCGGCGTCCCGCACGTGCGGCAGAGCGGCCCGGCAGGTGCGGAAGGCGGAGACGAGATTGACGTCGATCACGCTGCGGAAGTGTTCCTCGGTCATGTCGGAGACGGGAACCCGTCCGACCAGATGCCCGGCGTTGGCGACGACGACGTCGAGACCACCGAGGAAGGCGACGCTCTCGTCGACCAGGCGCTCGACGTCGCTCGCGCCCGTGACGTCCGCGGCGACGGCGGTGGCCTTGCGTCCGAGCGCGCTGATGTCGGTGACGACGCGCTGAGCCGCGTCGGCGGAGTGACCGTGGTGAACGATCACGTCGGCGCCCGCCCGGGCCAGCCCGAGCGCGATGGCCGCGCCGATGCCGTGCCCGGCGCCGGTGACGAGCGCACGGCGCCCCGTGAGGTCAAAAGGCATGAGGAGTTCTCCGGTCGGTATGTCGGATCTGATATGTCGCGTTGAGCAAGGGGCCTATTTGATGCCGGAGTTGGCGAAGCCCTGTACGAAGTACCGCTGGGCGAGCAGGAACAGCGCCACCATCGGGACCGTGGCGAGCGTCGTGCCGGCCATCATGTAGGCCCAGGCGTTCTGGTCGGCCTGCTGGAAGGCGGAGAGTCCCACCTGGATGACGCGCAGGTCGGTGTCGGTCGTGATGATCAGCGGCCACAGGAAGTTGTTCCAGCTGCTCTCGAAGGTGAGCAGGCCGACGGTGGCGATGGCCGGCTTGACCAGGGGTGTCATCACCCGCGCGTAGATGCCGAACTCCCCCATGCCGTCGATGCGGGCGGCCTCCTCCAGCTCGCGTGGCAAGGAGAGGTAGAACTGCCGGAAGAGGAAGATGGCGAAAGGCGTGAGCGCGCCGGGAATGATGAGACCCCACCACGAGTCGAGCCAGCCGTGGCCGCCCCTGCCCAGATAGTCGTTGCCGCCGAAGAACGGGATGCCCTTGGCTATCAGGTACTGGGGCACGATCTTGGTGTAGGTCGGAATCATCATCGTGGCCAGGACACCCATGAAGATCACGGTGCTGCCCCGGAACGGGATACGGGCCAGGGCGTATCCGGCCATGGAGGCCAGCGCCAGGTTGAGCGTCGTGTGCCCGAGCGAGATGAACAGGCTGTTGCGGAAGTAGGTGCCGAAGGGGGCGTACTCCAGGGCTTCCGGGTAGTTGTCCCAGTCCCAGATCCGGGGCAGCAGCCCCGGGGGGTAGGAGGCGAGGTCGGGGTCGGTCTTGAGCGAGGTGATGATCATCCACAGAAAGGGGACGGCCATCGCCAACGACACCGTGCCGAGCACCAGGTGCAGCGCCACGCGTCGCAGTCGCCGGGCGAGCAGGGGTCTGCTCGCACGCGGGGTCACCGCGGTCGCGGTGCCGGCGGAGAGCTTCTCAGCGGACATCGTCTTCCTTCCCGGTGAGACGTCGGCTGATCAGCATGAGCACCAGCAGGAAGGCGAACAGCACCACGCTTTGCGCGCAGGCCGCACCCATGTTGAACTCCTTGAACGCCGTGCGGTAGATCTCGTACGTCATGACCGTCGTCGAGTTGCCGGGCCCTCCGTCGGGCGTCAGCACGTACAGCTGGTCGAACGCCTGGAAGGAGTCGATGATCGACACCACCAGGACGAAGAACGTCGCCGGTTTCAGTAGCGGCAGGGTGATGGAGAAGAACTGCCGCACCGGAGAGGCGCCGTCGATCCTCGCCGCCTCGTACACGTCGTCCGGCATGGCCTGCAGGGCGGCCAGGTAGATGAGCATCTTGATGCCGATGCCCTTCCAGATGCTCACCACGATCACGGCGGTCAGCGCCCAGTCAGGGTCGGCCAGCCACACCGGCCCGTCGATGCCGACCCAGCCGAGCATCGTGTTCACGACACCGAGCCGGGGTTCGAACATCCACATCCACACCAGGGCGATCGCCACGGTCGCGGTGACGTGGGGCATGAAGACCGCCGTCCGGTACCAGGCCGCCCCCCGCATCTTCACGTTGAGCAGGAGTGCCAGGACGACCGCGATCGCCATGGCCACCGGCACGGTGAAGAAGGTGAAGACGACCGTGTGCCAGATGGACGCGTTCCAGGTCGGGTCGCTGAAGATCTCCTGGAAGTTGTCCAGACCGTTGAAGGTGACTGTGCCCGCGAGGATGTCGTAGTCGGTGAACGCCAGGGCGAAGGTCGCCACTACCGGGATGCCGATCCACCACACGAGATGGATGACCGAGGGCGCCAGCAGAAGGAGGGCTACCCGGCGTCGTTCACGCCCGAACTTCCCCTCGCGCCGGGGCCTTTCACCGCGCTGCGTCGCTCCCGGCACTCTGGTGGATCGATGCACCGGGGCCGGGCGTCGACTTGCCGTCTCTACGACCGGATGGCTGGGCACCAGGGTCACGCCCCCTTGGCGATGATGGCCTCGGCCTTCTCGGCCAGCCCCCGCAGGGCGTCGGCCGGGCTGGACTTGCCGAGCAGGGCGCTCTCCAGAGCCGGCTTGAACTCCTCACGGATCTCCAGCCAGGTCGGCACCCCGCCCTCGGAGAAGGCGTGGTCCAGGTTGTCCACCGCGAACGAGACGAGCTTGTTGTTCCGCACGTAGTCGGAGTCCGCCGCGCTGAGGACGGCGGGGATGTTGCCGCGCTGCTCGGCCGCCTGCGGCGACACCTTCTCCCCCGACAGGAACTCCACCAGGGCCTTGGCCTGCTCGGGGTACCGCGTCTTCGCCGACAAGGTGGCCAGCGTGCCGCCCTGGAACAGCGCCGGACGCTGCTGGTTCAGCATGAAACCGGCGATCTTGTCCTCGGCGATCAGCTCCGGGGCGCTCTCGGACACCTGCCGCCACATGTCGTTGTGTCCGACCATCATCGCCGCCCGGCCCTGGACGAGAGGCGCGACGACCGCCCCCTTCTGGGTGAAGCCGTAGTCCTCGATCTTCTCCGTGCGGATGATGTCGACCATCCACTGGAGGGCGTCCACGGCCTCGTCCGAGTCGAAGGCCGGCTTGCCCTCGGCGAACAGGTCGGCGCCGTGCGCCCACATGACGGGAAGATAGGTCTGACGCAGGTCGTTGCTGAGGATGTCCACGCCGGCCCGTATCAGCTTGCCGCCCTCGCGGACGGTCAGCTCCTTGCCCATCTCCTTCAGCTCGGTCAGGTCCTTCGGCGGTGCGTCGATTCCCGCCTCGGCCAGGATGTCCTTGCGGTAGATGCCCATCCGGGTGTCGAGCAGGATGGGGCGGGCGTATGTCCTGCCTTCGTAGATCCCGGGCTGCACCACACGCGGGTTGTACAGGCGGTCCAGCTCGGACTGGCTCGTCCCGAGATCGGCGAGCACGCCCTTCTCGACGAAGGGCGGGATCCAGCCCACACCCATCAGCATGACGTCGTAGGGCTGTCCCCCCACGATCGACGTGGCGAGCTTCTCGTTGAGCTTTCCGTACTCCGTGTAGTCCACCTGGACCCTGACACCCGGGTGGTCCTTCTTGAAGTCCGCGAGCAGCGAGGTGAGCAGCTTCTGTCCGTCCGCCCGGTCGAAGATCGGGGTGAGCAGCCGCAGAGAGGCGTCACCGCCTCCCTTCTCCTGAGGTGCGGGACCGCCGCACGCGGACAGTGCGGCGCCTGCCGCTGCGGCGGCACCCAGTCCGAGGAGTCTTCTTCTGGAGAGGGGCGACGTACGTGGGCGCATAGGAGACTCCCGGCTGAGAGGTACGTACTGAGCGGGTGACGAACTTGCGTTTTGAGTAGTGCATCGATTTACTGGTGTTTCGATGCACGAGACTAGGAACGGCAGTACGGGCTGTCAACACAGCGGAAACATTTGGTTTCCGATTCATAGGGAGTGGGTCAGTGGCCGGGGTAACGATCTACCAGGTGGCACAGGAAGCGGGGGTCTCCCCGAGCACGGTCTCCAACCTGCTCAACGGCCGGACCGGCAAGATGCTGCCCGAGACACGGTCCCGGGTGGAGTCGGCGATCCGGCGCCTCGGCTACCGCCCCAACCGCGCCGCCCAGCAGCTGCGCACCGGACGGATCCAGATGCTCGGCCTCATCGTGCCGTCCGTGGCCAATCCGTTCTGGGGCACGTTCGCCCGGCATCTCGAAGCGGCGGCGCTGGCGGAGGGCTTCTACATGCTCCTGTGCAACAGCGAGCGAGACCCGGAGCGGGAGCGTCGCTATGTGGAGGAACTCTGGGGCGACGGCATCGGCGGGGTCGTCCTGTGCTCGTCCCTTCCCTCACTCGACCACGTGAAGCCCACCGTCGAGGCCGGACTGGGACTCGTGGCCTTCGACCGCACCGCCCAGCCCGGTGATCCGCACCGCGCGGTGAACATCGGGACCGACAACGTTCTCGGCATGCGCCTGGCGACAGAGCACCTGCTGGCTCTGGGGCACACGCGCCTGGCCTTCGTGTCGGGCTCGATCGGGAGTGTCAACCGGGCCGAGCGCTACAGCGGTTTCCGGCAGGCCCTCGACGCCGCCGGTCTCCCCCGGTCGGCCGGCCTCGTGTGGTCGGGAGCCGACACGGTCGACTTCGACGACCGGGACGCCGCCGAACTCGGACGTGTCGCCGCACTGGAGATCCTCTCTGCGCCCCGGCCGCCGACCGCGATCGTCGCCATCAACGACGTGTGCGCGCTCGGCGTCGTCGCGGGCGCCAGGGAGGCGGGCCTGGTGGTCGGCCGCGACGTCTCCGTGACCGGCTACGACGACATCATGCTCGCGGGCATGGCCATGCCCGCGCTCACGACGGTGCGGCAGCCGGTGGAGGAGATGGCGGCCACCGCGTTCGCCAGGTTGCGCCAGGTCATGGACGGTGACGGCGGGGAGACCGGCCAGTCCATCCTGCACCGGCCGACCCTGGTGGTCCGCGACTCGACCTCGGCGCCCGCGACGTCCCCGGTCACGTAGCCGGACCGCTTCTTCTCGCCAACCCGGACCTGAGGCTCTTCACCACCGCTCCCGCGCAAGCGACCGGCACGCCCCTCGCGCCGGGCGCCGACGCACTGACGCGCTGACGCCGCGGGCGTGGCCGCCGGGGCGAACCGCCCGCCCCGATGGCGCCGGAGCCGCGCCCCCAAGCCCGCCCGTCGGACGACGACCAGGAGGCGAACCCGATTGACTACGGAACCCGGAACCGGTTCCGCCCCCACACACGACACGCGCGGTCCGTTCCGCCCCCTCTCCGCCAGGGCACCTCTACTGTCCTCACTGAAGGTGAGGAACTACCGGCTGTTCTTCCTCGGCCAGGTCGTCTCCAACAACGGCACCTGGATGCAGCGCATCGCCCAGGACTGGCTGGTCCTCAGTCTCACCGGCTCGTCGACCGCCGTCGGTATCACCACCGCCCTGCAGTTCCTGCCCCTGCTGCTCTTCGGCCTGTACGGCGGCGTTCTCGTCGACCGCCTGCCCAAACGCCCCATACTCGTCGCCACCCAGGTGGCCATGGCCCTCACCGCGCTCGCGCTCGCCGTCCTCACCCTGACCGACCGGGTCCACGTCTGGCACGTGTACGCCGCCGCGTTCGCCGTGGGCCTCGCGACCGTGCTCGACAACCCCGCGCGCCAGTCCTTTCTTTCCGAGCTGGTCGGCCCGGAACTGCTGCGGAACGCGGTCGGCCTCAACTCCGCGAACTTCCAGTCCGCCCGGCTGATCGGTCCGGCCGTCGCGGGCCTGCTGATCACGGGCATCGGCACGGGGTGGGCGTTCCTCCTCAACGGCGTCTCCTTCGCCGCGCCGCTGGCCTGCATGACGCTGATGCGGCGCCGCGAACTGCACACCGTCGAGCGCGCCCCGCACAGAAGGGGACAGCTGCGTGAGGGCTTGCAGTACGTCGTCGGTCGCCCCGACCTGATCTGGCCCATCGTCCTCGTCGGCTTCTTCGGGACCTTCGCCCTCAACTTCCCCGTCCACCTTTCCGCCTTCGCCGACGACGTGTTCCATGCCGGGGCGGGCGCATACAGCCTCTTCAACACTCTGGTCGCGGCCGGCTCCCTGGCAGGCGCGCTGCTAGCCGCCCGACACGAGAGCGCGCGGCGGCGACTGCCCTTCCTCGCCGCGCTGGCCTTCGGCGCGCTGCAGACCGTGGCCGCCGCGGCACCGACCCTGTGGAGCTTCGCGCTGCTCATGATCCCCATGGGCCTGTTCGCCATGGTCGTCAACGTCACCACCAATGCCACCATGCAGACCTCGACCGCCCCGACGTTCCGCGGGCGGGTCACCGCGCTGTACATGATGGTCCTCCTCGGCGGCGCGCCTCTCGGCGCTCCGGTGGTCGGCTTGATCACCGACACGTACGGCGCCCGTACCGGCCTCGGGGCGGCCGGCGTGGTGGCGGCTGTCACCGCGACGGCGACCGGCCTCCTTTTGCTCAGAGCCGGTGACCATCGGCTCGCGTTCGGGTGGAGCCGCCGCGTCCCGCGGATCCGGGTCGTGCCCCGGAAGGCGGACAAGAGAGCCGACCTGCCCGCGTGACCGGCGTCCACCCACCGGGGAACAGACGCTCGGCTCCTTCGGCAACGCTCTGGGCGCCATGCTCACCGTCCGGTCCGAGACCGTCGGGCGACGCGGCCGCCCCAGAAAACAGCAGGTCATCTGCACTGCCCGGCCCCCTCCGCAGAGTCCACGTCGTGCACTTCGGAAAACAGGTCGAGCAGCACCGTCCACGCCTGAGGAACCCAAGAAAACCGCAGGTCAGAGCACCTTCGCAGCCGGTTCCAAAATCGCCACGCACTCCACGTGATGAACCGCCCCGGGTCTGATGGAGGCTCGATTCCCTGAGAGGATCGAGTCATGGCGCGTCCGTCCCCCTACCCTGCCGAGCTTCGTGAGCGCGCGGTGCGCATGGTCGCGGAGATCCGTCCGAACTACCCAACCGAGTGGGCCGCGATGAAGGCAGTCGCAGCCAAGCTGGGGATCGGTGCGGCGGAGACGGTGCGGACCTGGGTCCGCAAGGCCGAAGTCGACGCCGGCCAGCGGCCCGGCGTCACGTCCGAGGACGCTGCGGAGATCAAGCGGCTGCGGGCCGAGAACGCCGAGCTGCGACGGGCCAACGAGATCTTGAAGGCGGCGTCGGCTTTCTTCGCGGCCGAGCTCGACCGGCCGTCGAAACGCTCGTAGCGTTCATCGACGCACACCGCCAGGTGTTCGGAGTCGAGCCGATCTGCCGTGTCCTGACCGGCCACGGACTCAAGATCGCGACGACTACGCGGCGAAGAACCGCACCCCCAGCACCCGGGCGGTCCGCGACGCGGAACTCAAGGCGCACATCAACCGCATCCACACAGACAACTTCAGCGTCTACGGGGTCCGAAAGGTGTGGCGGCAACTGCACCGCGAAGGCATACCGGCGGCACCCTGCACCGTCGCCCGGCTGATGCGCGACCTCGGCCTGGAGGGCGCCCGGCGCGGGAAGAAGATCCGCACCACCCTCCGCGACGACGGCCAGGAGCGGGCCGCGGACCTGCTCAGGCGCGACTTCACCGCGTCCAGTCCGAACGAGCGTTGGGTGGCTGACTTCACCTATGTCGCCACCTGGTCCGGGGTCGTCTACGTGGCGTTCGTCGTGGACGTGTTCTCGCGGGCGATCGTGGGCTGGTCCGCCGCCACCAGCAAACGGGCCAAGCTCGTCCTCGACGCCCTCGACATGGCCCTATGGCGGCGCGACCGGGCCGGAACCCCCGTGGGGCCGGGACTGGTTCACCATTCCGATGCGGGCAGTCAGTACACATCTTTCGCGTTCACCGCGCACCTGATCGAGGCCGGCATCGACGCCTCCATCGGCGCCGTCGGCGACGCCTTGGACAACGCGCTCATGGAATCCCAGATCGGCCTCTTCAAGACGGAGTTGATCAAGCCCAGCAAGCCCTGGCACGGCCTGACGGACGTTGAACTGGCCACCGCGGAATGGCCCGACTGGTTCAACAACCAGCGCCTTCACACCGCGATCGGCGACATCCCGCCCCACGAACACGAGACCAACCACTACGCTCAACACCAGCCCCAACCGGCGGCTGGAGTCAACGCATAGAGCCTCCACCGATCCCGGAACGGTTCAGTCCCTTTCCTGGACGCCGCCTATGGCAGATGTCACATCCAGTAGGTGGACGCGAGGCGGGGGTTGAATTCCGTACACAGGTGACACTCTACGAGCGGTAGGCATCCAAGCGGTTGATCTGGACGTTGCCTGCTGGCGCGAACTGTCATACGGGAAGTGTGCGGCGAATGCCGGAACTGCCCTGCATTCAGGTACGCAGACCGTCAACTGCGTAGGCAGACGCGGCCGGTGCCTCCGGAGGTTTTCACCGACGTGCTCGGAGGCTGTCTCGGCAGCGTTAGTTGGGAGCGGTGGCCGCCACCGGCACCTGGACCAGCAACTCGGGAGCACGACCGCGCTTCATGCTGTCGGGCATTCGCGTGTCGGTGGTCTCAGCTTCGTTCCGAGGCGGGCCGGGAGCGGCGATGGCTTGCGACGCGCTCCCGTGTCGCACAGCGACCTGAACAGTACCGACGAGGTGCTCCACTGCCGCCTGCGACATAAACGTTGGTGCAGCGCGAGGATGCGCACACGCCACCGGGGGGACGCTGGCGGTCCCAGATGAGGACGGCCATGGCCATACAGGAGGAGGCGAGGAACCACTCCGACCACGGTGCCTCGTCGTCGCCGTCGAGATGGATGTGCCACGGAGTGCGCCCACCATGCGAGGTGAGACGGGCCGGGCCGGATCCCTCCGCTAGGAGCCGGTTCAGGCGGGTCGCAGCCTCCGCTACATCGGGGGAGGTGAATACGTCCCGCAAGGAACCAGCAACGACGCGCATCTGCTTCACGTCCTCGCATGACACTACCAGCGGGTCGGCCTCGCCGTGTTCGCGCAGTACAGTCGCGACATCCTCCGGCGTGGACTTCTCTGCAGCCAGGACATTGACGAGTGCAGCGGCACGCTGAGCGGTCTGCAAGACGGAGTGGCGGGTGTACCAGTCGCCTCTGGCGTCCCCGCCGTTCTCGGGCCTGTCTTGGAGCTGCTTCTTGGGGGGCACATTGGACAGCGTAACGCCTATGGGAAGATCCAGCGTTACCGTGTAACGTAAAAGTTATGCTGACACGTTACAGATTGCCGCTCTACATTGCCGGGGCCGCAGCTGCGCGCACCGGCGATGAGATGTCGGGTCCGGCTCTGCTCTTGGTGGGCATAGCGGTCACTAACTCTGCCTCGGCGGGGTCGGCGCTCCTGTCAGGGATCATGATTTCGGCGGCGGTCGGCGGACCCGTGTTCGGGGCCATGCTCGACAGGTCGGCAACGCCAGGGCGGCTGTTGACCGGGGCCCTGGCCGCCTATTCCGCAGTCCTATTAGTGATCTTGCTGAGTTTGGGGCACCTTCCGCTGCCTGTGGTCATCGCGACTGCCGTGTTGGGCGGGCTCCTCGGTCCCGCCCTGGCTGGCGGGTGGACCTCACAGCTTCCCCGGCTGGTGGAGCCCGAGAGGCTGCCGCGGGCCAACGCGCTCGACGCCATGACTTACAACCTTGCGAGCTTGGCGGGACCGGCCCTCGCCGGAGCGATCGCCATCCTTGCTGGTGCCACTTCTGGGGTCGTTGCGGCTGTCGCGCTGATCGTTCTCGCGCTGCCGGCCGCGTGGACGCTACCCAAAAACCCTGCGGCGTCCCGTCAGGGCCCAGAGACATCGGTTGTCACCGACTTGGCCTCCGGCTTCATCGCCATCGTGCGCGCCAAGCTCCTGGCCCGGGCCACAGTCACATCCGTGATCTCGTACATCGGTGTCGGCATGCTTGTCACGTGCAGTCCTCTCCTGGGTGAGAGCGCGCTGGGCACGACGGGCTCCGGTACTTTCCTTCTGGCTGCTCTTGCTGCCGCCTCCCTTGCCGCGAACGCTCTGGTAGCGAAGCGCCCTGACTCGCTGCGTCCAGATACCGCCGTGCTTGGGAGCACACTGGTGCTCGCTGCCGCGTTTCTTCTCGCTGCCACGGTCTCGCCAGTGCCCCTCTTTCTGGCGATGGTGCTCGCCGGAGCGGGAGCGGGGCCGCAGTTGATCGCACTGTTCGCAGTGCGTCACCGCGAGGCGCCGGAGCGGCTGCGCGGCCAGATCTTCACCACGGGCGCGAGTCTGAAGATCACTGGTTATGCAGTCGGGGCAGGTATCGGGGGGCCGATCGCCACCTGGTCCCTCTCCGGCTCCCTCATCGTGGCCGCTGGCTTCGAGATCATTGCCGCAGTGACCTTCGTGATCTTCACAGCGGCCGGTCGCGGGCACGAAGCACGGTCACCGAAAGGCACAGCATCACCGCAGGAGCAGAGAGCGGCTGTCCTATCGGGTGACCGTGTCGATCAATTCTCGGACGAGCGGGGTGACGACCTCGGGAGCCTCTAGATGCAGGAAGTGGCCAACGCCTGCTACAGGTACGAGGCTGAGCCGGGTGCCATAGCGACGCTGCACTTGCGGCGACAGGGTAGCCGCAGCGCACACGGCGGTTACCGGAACCGCCGTGTGCTCCAGGGCCTCCCGCATGTCCCACGAGAGAATCGAGCGGTATAGGTCCAAACCGAAACGGGCGTTGAGAGCAGAACACGTGGCAGCCAGCTCGTCACGAGGCAGGCGGTCACGGGCGAGGATGAATCCGTCGAGCATGCGCACTGCGGCGGCGCCGAAGTCCCCGCAGCGTCTGAAGTCCTCGACCAGCGGTTCCAAGAGCTTGGCCGCTGCGGCTTCATCCTGCTTCTCGTACACTCCTAAGTGGACAAGTCCGTCAAGAGAGATGACGTGTGCGACACGCCCGGGCTGCTGACGTGCGACCTCGATCGCCACCGCGGCACCGAGCGAATGTCCAACGACCACGACGGGCCCGCTCGGCGCGCGGGCCTTCATCAGCGCGACGACGGAGCCAGCCAGCGCCTCGACAGTTGGACGCTCGGCCAGCAGATCCGCAGGGCTATCCCCGTGTCCCGGCAAATCTAGGTCTATGGTGCGGTAGCGCCGGGACAGCACCGGTAGTTGATGTTTCCACTGGCGTCGTGAGCACGACCATCCGTGCACCAGCACGACGGTAATGGGACTGCCTGTGCTCGGTCCGCTGTCGCCGTGACCGAGCAGCATGTTCCGCGGTGCGGGGGCGCCCATGGGCCCCCGGGGATCTGCGCGCACATACACGGGGCGTCACACCCACGTGCCCACGGGGCCGACGAGGCCATCGGGTACGTCCTGCAGACGCGCGACGACAGCTTCCGCCTTGGCAGTGAGCGGCTTGACGCTCAGCACCTGCGGGAATGCCTCTGTACCCCGGGTGAGCTTGGCATGGTCGCCGCCCACTCCGTATTCCAGGTGCTGCGTGTCGGGGTCTGAGCAGGCGAAGGCGATGGGCAGGCGGTAGACGACAACCGAATATGTGTGCAGCCTTTCGCCCACCTCGTAGTCGAAGCCGCAGTGAAACCCGTACATGCGGCCTTCGTAGTGCACCCACATGCTCATGGCGAAGAGCCGGCTGTCGAGCTCGGCTGTGAAAACGGAGGTTCGTGTGTTCTGGGCGATGGCGGAGAACCACCCGGCCATCTGCTCGAAGGTGGACTTCTGGCCGTACTTGAGCTCGAGGTTGTGCGCGAGCTGTGCCAGCTTCTCGACGTTGGAGCCGTCCATGAGTTCGTGCGCGGTCTTCACACCCGCCTCGTCGAACCGTTTGAGCTCTCGGCGTATCTGGTTCCTCGTCTTCTTTCTCAGGACGTTGTCGAAGTACTCGTCGTAGCTGGGGTAGTCGCTGTGGAACACATGCCGGTTCGGTGCCGGTATCTCCACGAACCCAGCATCGCGAAGGTCGGCGCGAAGCTCCGTCCTCGCGGCATCAAGGTAGGGGTAGACGATGGTAGCGCTGCCCCAGGAGCGTCCCACAGCGATACTCTCGGCGATGAGTGCTCGCCGAGCTGTCTGGGCCTCTTCGCGCGGTGTGCCGGGTAGGTCCAGGATCCGGGAGTTGAACCAGCCGCCGCACATCAGAGACGGCAGCAGGGTGTCCTCGAGTTCTTCCTGGGCCAGATCGCTCCACGCTGCATGCGAGTGCATCATCCTGTCCGCTCGCACGATGACGTCGTCGACCGTCATGTCGAACTGCTGCAGAGTCATCCCCGCGATCATGCGCCCGCCTTCTGTCAGTGCGAGGCAGCCGTTTCCAGCGGGGACCCATGGACCGGATCCTGTGCGCTCGATCGCCAGCCACGTGGGATGGGCGAAGAGGTCCGCCGAGCCGCACAGTCCGGCCCAGTCCTGTGACTGCTGCGCTTCGGCCAGGGAAAGAAGCTGGATATTGCTCACTCTTACTCCCGGATCATCGTCTGTTCACTTGGTCTGTGCAGCGCCCGCGCAAGACAGGAGGTCGCTGGACTAGTTCCTGGGCGGTCCCGCGGCGACTATGGCTTGCGCCTCATCAAGCGTGGCAAGGTCGGGCATCGCCTCCAACCACCAGGTCGCGCCCCTCGCCTCGTAGTCATCCAAGTCACCCTGTGGGACAGGGGCGTCGGGCCCCTTGGTACGCCCCGTCACCACGATGTCGTAGTCGGGGGGAGGCGGCTGGGATGAGGCCGGACGGGTTCTCGCTACGCCAGGCGGCCGCCGAACTCGACGGCATCGTCGAGGACGTGGTGCGCTTCAGCGCCGCAGAGAGGCTGGTCGAAGACACCGTCGACTGGCACGACGAGAGCCGCACGGCCGTCGCCCTGGAACTTGCAGCGGCCCGCCTGCTGGCCGCGGGGACCGCTCCGGTGATGCCCCGCTTCGCCGCACGGCTCTCAGCCGCGCTCGACCTTCCGGAACCCACCGCCTGGCCTCGGACGGTGGAACTCCTCACCCCCGGGTCGAAGGTCCGGCTCGCGTCGACCGTGTTCTTCCGACCCACCACCAGCACTGACGACGCACGTCTTCCCCGGACCTGAGCCACAGAAACGGACTCCCGCGCCAACCGGACTCGGCCCGGCGCGGGAGCCGTCCGTCCCCGGCCAGCACTGTCGTCCCGGTCGTGCCCACGTCCTGGATACGCGATCGAGGCGTCCCGGTGGGGATCGTCAACACCGTCGTCGGATGCCTCTGCCTCAAGTGCCGCATCCACCTGCCGTACGGGCCCCGTCAAGCGCCGCGGTGCGGCAGGCGCAGCACTGGCAAGAGGCCACAGCGGCACCCAGCAGCGTGGTGGGAGAAGGACCCGCCCGGATGCCTTCGTCCGGGCGACCCGCCGCCGTGTGGGCCTTAGTACTCCAGTCTGGTTTCGCGATCTATCAGGTGGGTTCGGCGGTCGACCGTCGTCGGTAGTGGCTGCGGCGGGCTGTTGCTTGGTGGTGTCTGCGCCAGATTGACCAGTGCAGCATCCTGGTAGCAGTCAGGGCCGGTGGGCCGAAGACGGTGGTCAGCAGGTGGCGGATCTCCGGGACGGTCAGGGGGATCGGGTCGCTGCTGCGGGTGGGGTGGCACGGATCGGTGGGCCGTTTCGCCGCGTCGGCGGCGACGGCGGTCAGGAAAGCCAGGGCGAGCATGGCGAGGGTGATGTGCCGGTGCCATGAGGTCCAGTTGCGGACCTGGTAGTGGTCGAGTCCGACCTGGCCCTTGGCGGCCTGGAAGCACTCCTCGACGCTCCAGCGGATGCCGGCGACACGGATCAGTTCCGCGAGGGTGACCGGGGCGGGTGACCAGCACAGGTAGAAGGCCAGTTCACCGGTGGTGCGGTTGCGTCGGACGAGCGGGTGGCGGTGTTCACCGGTGCCGATGTAGACCCAGGCCCAGTTGTAGTGACGCGGGCCTTTCGCACCGGCTCCGGCGCTGTGCCGCTGCCAGGCGGTGGCGGGCAGCCGTGCGGCGACGGTGTCCGCGCGGATGGCAGTGCGGCCGTGGTTGATCCGCACCCGTGTCGAGCAGGCGACGGCCATCACGTAGCCGGTGCCGCGTGCCTCCAGAGCGGCACGCAGCCGTGGGTCCTGTCCGTAGGCTTCGTCGCCGGTCACCCACGGCGCCTTGATCCCGGTGTCCAGCGTGGCGGCGATCATCTCGCAGGCCAGGCGGGGCTTGGTCGCGAACGTGATCTCGTCAGGTATCCCGGCCGCCCGGCGGCGTTCGGGATCGGCGCACCAGGACTGCTCGGGGAGATATAGCCGACGGTCGATCAGGGCCCGTCCCCGGCTGGTGGCATAGGCAAGGAACACGCCGACCTGGGAGTTCTCGATGCGCCCGGCGGTTCCGGTGTACTGCCGCTGCACTCCCGCCGAAGCCCGGCCCTTCTTCACGAAACCGGTCTCGTCCACGATCAGCACACCACCGTCCGTGCCGAGGTGGTCGACGGCGTAGGCACGCAGGTCGTCGCGGACGGCATCGGCGTCCCAACGGGCGTAGCGCAGCAGCCGCTGCATCGGGCCCGGCCGGATGTGTCCGGCTTGTTCGGCCAACTGCCAGCAGTTCTTCCGCTCCGTCTTCGACAGCAGCCCGAGCAGACAGGCGCGGGCACTCGCCCTCGGCTCGACCCGGCCGAAGCGGCCCGCGATCCGGCCCATGACCTGGTCGAACATCACCCGCCAGCGGGCAATGGCCCTGGCCGCACCCCAAGCAGCCCCCGCCGCCGCGCCCCCCAATAGCCAGGCAGCGAAGAGTCCGTCTCCGCCAGGCCATGAATGCCGGTGGCACGAGAGTCCTCCCGCGCCGAGGCGAGGGAATCCATGGCGAGAATCGCCTTGTCGCAGGAGCTACGAGAGTACGAGCGGCCCTCGCACAGTCGGAGCGGGAGCGACAGCGAGCCCGACAGGTGCGCTCGCCTGGGGCCGGAGTAGATCACCACCGCCGGCAGGGAGGCGCAGAACCTGCTGGACGTGCCGCACGGAAGCAGCGAAGCCGCTTGGCGTCACGAAGCTCCCAACAACCTGCACATCTACGTAGGCGGCAGATCTCCTGACCAGCCACACAGGACACCTGACGACCCATCAGAACGAGCGTCAAATGAGCGTCACGAGCGTCATTTCAGCGTCAAGATATCGCCCGTAACGCCCACACCGCACATAATGCGCACGGGAGAAACCGCAGGTCAGGAGCCCTTTGCGGCCGGTTCAAGGATCGCGACGCACTCCACGTGATGCGTCATCGCAAACATGTCAACAGAAAACATGTCAAAGAAAACCGCAGTTCAGGGGCTCGCGTGACGCAAATCGGACTCTAGACCGATAGGCATTACGGGCACTTCGGGCGCAATCTTGACGCACGCTCGCTGCCTCAGAGGGGCCTTGAGGCTATCGCCGCCGAAGGATCTCGCCGTATGGCATTTCAAATGCCATACTCATGTCATGGCTGATGACGACACCGACTTCCCTCCTGGCGACGGTCCCACCAGCGGTATCTCCGTCTCCCTCACGGCCGGCACCCTGCAAGCGATCCGTGACCGGGTCGGCAAGCGGGGCGTATCCGCGTACCTGGAGAAGGCCGCGCAACGGCAGATCGAGCGCGACAACCTGGACGAACTGATCGCCGACTTCGACAAGACCCACGGCCCCGCCGATCCCGAGGCCGTGGCAGCCAAACGGGCCAAGCTCAGCTCTGGCACCGCCACCGAGGCCGGGGCGGCCGCGTGAGCGGCGCGCTCATCCTGGACAGCGAGGGCCTGGCCAAGGCGGTGCAGCGCGACCGAGAGGTCCACGAATGGCTCACCGCTGCCCGCGACGCCGACGTTCCGGTGATCACCTCGGCCGCCGTGCTCGTTGAGGTGATCCACCCCCGGATCAACGACGCCGCCCTGAAATGGACGCTGTCCCGACTGCGGGTCGAACCGGTCACCCAGGTCGTCGCCCAGTCTGCCGCCACCCTGCTGCGCACCGCCGGGCTGCACGGCCACAAGTACGCCATCGACGCCATGCTCTGCGCCACCGCCCTCGCCCAGCCGGGCCGCGTTACGATCCTGACGTCCGACGTCGAGGACATCACCATGCTCACCACGGACCACCCCGGCGTGACCACCGAGAAGATCTGATGCGTGACACCGCGGCGGGCCCGCGCAACGTCGGGATGCCGACAGCGGGGCAATCGGCGATCAAGGACGCTGGTGATCCAGGGACGACTGCTCGTGCATGCCGGCGCCGGCCAGGTGGGCTTCGGGTTACAGCCGGTCGCTGGGCCGCAGGACCGTCAGAGGCGGGACTGCGGGCATGCGGCGGCCTTACTGGACGGCTTCGCGTACACGACAGCCGTCGGCCTTGGGCGAATCCGCGCCGCTGGGTGGTACGAACTACTGCCGTCGTAGTCGTGGTGCCCGCCCACCGTCGCGCCGGGGAGGATGGTTTGTCGGCGGGGCGGGCGGGCTGCGTGGCGTCGTGGATGCTCGGCGGGTGGAAGCGCTCCTGCTGTCACGCGGTGCGGTGCTCTCACTGTGCCGAAGCGGTGGACCCTTGCGTTCGTGTCCTGGGCTGAATCCGGTCGGGCCGTTCCGTCGCAGGAGACGAGGTGCGGCGAAGGCTCCCCGCGCGCGGTCGTGCCCGGGGAGCCTTCGGAAGATCGACTGTCCGGTGCCGAGGACTAGAGCGCGATCCACTCGGTGGAGGTGGTGACCTCCTTCAGGACGTCCGGGAGCGGCTCGATGCCGAGGCCCGGGCCCGTCGGGACGTCGAGGTGACCGTCGGCGAGGACGAAGGGCTCCGTGATGTCCGTGGCGAAGTAGCGGTGGGAGCCCGAGGTGTCGCCGGGGAGGGTGAATCCGGGGAGGGCGGCGAGGGCGACGTTGGCGGCGCGGCCGATGCCGGTCTCCAGCATGCCGCCACACCAGACGGGGACGCCGTGGGCGCGGGCGAGGTCGTGGATGCGGCGGGCCTCGAGGTATCCGCCGACGCGGGCCGGCTTGATGTTGATGACAGAGCAGGCGCCCAGGGAGATGGCCGCGGCGGCGTCGGCGGCGGACTCGATGGACTCGTCCAGGCAGATCGGGGTGCGCAGCAGCTTGGCGAGCTGGGCGTGCTGGACCATGTCGTCGTTGGCGAGGGGCTGTTCGATCAGCAGCAGGCCGAAGTCGTCGAGCTTCGCGAGTTGCTGGGCGTCGACGAGGGTGTAGGCGGCGTTGGCGTCGACTTGGAGGAGGAGGTCGTCGCCGAAGCGCTCGCGGACGGCGCGGACCGGCTCGACATCCCAGCCGGGCTCGATCTTCAGCTTGATCCGGACGTAGCCCTCGGCGACGTAGCCGTCCACCGCGTCCAGCAGCTCGGGTATCGAGTCCATGATGCCGACGGAAACACCGCAGGGGACGCGGTCGCGTGCCGCGCCCAGGTACGAGCCGAAGGACTCCCCCGACAGCTGGAGCTGGGCGTCGAGAACGGCGGTCTCCAGAACAGACTTCGCCATGTGGTGGCCGGTGAAGGGTTCGAGTACGCGACCGACCGCCGCCGCGTCCACCCGGTTCTTGGTCAGGGCCGGGACGAGGAAGCGGCGCAGGACGTACTGGGCACCGTCGACGTACTCCGAGCAGTAGCGGGGCTCCGACATCGCCGCGCACTCGGCCCAGCCTTCGATGCCGTCGGAGGTGACGATGCGGACGAGCAGGACGTCGCGGCTGGTCTCGACGCCGAAGGAGGTGCGGAACGGGGCGACGAGCGGCATCGCGATGCGGCGCAGTTCGACGCCGGAGATCGTGGTCTTCATGTGCGGGTGACTCCTGGTGGGTCGTTCAGGCGGCGGTGCCGGCGGTGCGGTGGAGGACGTAGCTGCGGCGGTCGTGGAAGCCGGCGACGCGGGCTCCCTCGGCGAGCAGGCCGCCGAGGGTGTGGCGTACGGCCAGTCGCCAGTCGCGGGCGGCGCCCGGGTCCGTACGGCGCAGGGGCTCGATGTCGTCGGGGAGGTCGATGAGGACGGTGCCGGCGTCGGTCGGGCCGATCACAGGGTGGCCGTCGTGGTTGCGGACACCACGGGCGACATCGGCGGGCAGGTCGAAGGTGTACGGCCCCGCGGGCGCGGTCAGGTCCCAGGCGGTCAGGACACGGTCGGACTCGTCGCCGCCGTTGATGGCGTCGTCCATGGCGCCGTAGAACGACTGGAGGTACTCCTCGGGGCGGGCGCCGAGCTTCACGAGGTTGAAGTAGGCGTTGCGGCGGATCAGCGGGTCGTAGGTCCACGTGATGCGCTTGATTCCGCGGGCGAGGGCCCACTGGCGCTGGTGCAGTTTGAGGGCGAGGCCGATGCCGCGTCCCTGGGCGGTGCCGGTGATGTGGGAGTGCAGGGTGGTGCCGACGGGTTCGCCGTAGAAGGCGACGGAGGCGCCAACCAGCCGGCCGTTCTCGTACGCGCCGGCGACGTAGTTGCCCGCGTGGGACAGGGCGCGCATGACTTCCGCGGAGACAGGCGGACTGTCGGCGTCCGTCCCCCAGATGTCGGCGTAGAGGCGGCTGACGGTGTCGAGGTCCTCCATGGTGTGGAGTTCCCTGAGGTCGAGTGCGTTCACTGCAGCGCTCCGACGAGGTGGGCCAGCAGCCGGGCGCGGTCCGGCATCGTGGCGGTGACGACGTGTTCGTGGTCGGCGTGGGCGCCGTCGCCAACGGCGCCGAGGCCGTCGAGGGTGGGGCAGCCGGCTCCGGCGGTGTAGTTGCCGTCGGAGGCGCCGCCGACGGCCGCGTTCCGCAGGGGGCCGAGACCGAGACGTGAGGCGATGTCGTCGGCCAGGACGAAGAGCTTCTCCGAGGCGTCCCCATCCAAGGGCGGGCGGTTGGGGCCGTCGGCGATGCTCAGGCGCGCGCCGGGGTGTTCCGGGCTCAGGGTCCTGATCAGCTGGTCGACCGCGTCCTGGGCGGCGGCGTTCGGCACCCGTACGTCCACGCTGAGGTCGGCGCGGGCGGGCACGGTGTTGTTCGCGGTGCCGGCCGACATCACGGTGGGGGTGACCGTCGTCCCGGGTCCGGTCTGGGCGTTGACCGTGTCGGCGACGAGGCTCAGGGCGAGGAGCTGGTGGGCCAGTTCGGTGGCCGCGTTGATGCCCTTCTCGGGTTCGAGTCCGGAGTGGGCGGCGCGTCCGTGGACGGTGATGTCGTAGAGGGAGACGCCCTTGCGGCTGGTCTTGAGCGCTCCTCCAGGTGCGGAGGGCTCCAGGACGAGGGTGGCCGCGCACTGACGTGCCAGGTCCTCGATGAGGTGACGTGAGGTGTCCGAGCCGACCTCCTCGTCTCCCGTGACGAGGACGCAGAGTCCGTCGAGGGAGGGCAGGGCGGCGAGTGCGTGGAACATCTGGACCAGGCCGGCCTTCATGTCGAAGACGCCCGGGCCGCGGGCGATGCCCTGCTCCACCGACCAGGGGTGGGTCTTGAGGGAGCCGATCGGCCAGACGGTGTCGTGGTGACCGAGCAGCAGGGCGCGCGGGGTGCCGAAGGTCCACTGGACGTGGGTGACGCCGTCGACGACCAGCGTCTGCGGGCGGGCGCCGAGCAGCCGGCTGCCCTGGTCGGCGACGACCTGTGCACTGCGGGCGACAGCGGCGTGGTCGGCGGAGTACGACTCGCAGGTCACGAGTTCTTCGAGGTCGGCGAGCATGGCGCCGAGGTCGAACGCGGGGACGGGCGCGGCGTCCGCTCGCGGGGGGCTGGGTTCTTGGTCAACCGGCACGATGGGTCCTCCAGGTTGGGATGACCGCCACGCTAGGCAGGGCGGGAGCGCGCCGGTTGGTGCCGTGGTGACAACCTGGACGTCCGATTCGTACCGCGGACCCAACGCCCGCCGGACACACCGGTGCCCGGCGGCCGTACGACCACCGGGCACCGTTGCGGGGACAAGTCGGCCCAGGTCAGCCCATATGCTTGGCCATCAGCTGCCGCATGTTCCCTCCGAGGATCTTCAGGATGTCCTCCTCCGGTATGCCCCTGCGCACGAGCGCCTCGGTGACCAGCGGCATGCCCGCCGGGCCTTCCAGCCCGGGGAAGTCGAACATCGGGTCCTCGTCGTCGAGGTTCTCGCAACAGGGCGGGGTGACGTCGTGCATGACCTCCCGCACGAAGTCCGAGCCGAGGCCGACGTGATCGATCCCGGCAACGGAAAGGATGTGCTCGATGTGGTCGACGATCCGGTCGGTGCTCACCTTCGCCTGGTCGTCGGTGAGGAAGTCCGGTACGAAGTTCACGCACACCACGCCGCCGGTGGCGGCCACGCCCCGGATCTGCTCGTCGGTGAGGTTGCGGTGGTGGTCGCGCAGGGCGCGGGCGCACGAATGGGTGGCGATGAGCGGCCGGGTGGCCAGTTCCAGGACGTGCGCGACGCCGCTCGCCCCCAGGTGGGAGATGTCGAAGAGCATCCCGAGGCGTTCCATCTCGCGCAGCGCCTCGACACCGGGCACGGTCAGCCGGCTGCCCGTGGCGTCCTCGCGGCTGCCGTCGGCGAGCGGAGTGCGGCCCCAGTGGGCGATCGAGGCCATCCGTACGCCCAGTCGGAAGAGGGTGGGGAAGAGTTCGACGGAGGCGTCGATGCCGGGGGCGCTCTCCAGCGCGAGGACGAGAGCAACCTTCCCCTCGGCGAGGGCGGCGTCGATGTCGGCGCCGTTCAGGCAGAGTGCGACCTGGTCGGCGTTGGCCTCGGCGAGGACGTGGGCGCACTCGATCATGCGGAGGGTCTGCCGGAGGGCTCCCTCGGGGTGGTACTGGTCGTCGATGAAAACCGGCAGCACCTGGATGTCGATGCCGCCCTCGCGCAGCTGCGGCAGCCAGCGTTCGCGGAAGAAGGCGCCCCAGCGCTTCGGCGGGCGTGCGGCGACGGCCATGAGGAGGTCGTTGTGCGCGTCGGCGACGACGGCACGGTGGTGGAGGTCGTGGGACACGACGATCCTTTCGGGCAGTGAGGAGGCGTCCAGCGGCCCTTGAAGGGGTGTCGGGCCGCCGGACGCGCGGGAGGACGGGCAAGCGGCTCAGGCGCGGGCCAGGCGCGGGACCGCGTCGAGCAGGGTGCGGGTGTACGCGTGCCGGGGCGTTCCGATCACGTCCTCGACGGGGCCGGTCTCCACGAGCCGGCCGTGGTGCATGACGGCGACGGCGTCGCAGACGTACCGCACGACGGCGAGGTTGTGCGAGATGAAGAGCATGGTCAGGCCGAGTTCGCCGCGTAGTTCGCGCAGCAGGTTGAGGACGGCTCCCTGGACGGAGACGTCGAGGGCGGAGGTGATTTCGTCGGCGATGAGCAGTTCGGGCCCGGCCGCGAGGGCGCGGGCTATGGCGACGCGCTGGCGTTGGCCGCCGGAGAGTTCGCGGGGGTACTTGCTCGCGTACGCGGCCGGGAGGGAGACCAGTTCGAGGAGCCGGCCGACCTCTGCCTGTCGCTGGGCGCGCGGGACGCGGGTGCCCTCGGCGATGGCGTCGCCGATGCTCATGCGCGGGTTGAGCGAGGAGTACGGGTCCTGGAACACCATCTGGACGCGGCCGGGCGCGACCCCGGTGACCGTGCCCCGGTACGGGGTGAGGCCGGCCACGGCACGGGCGAGGGTGGACTTCCCGGAGCCGGACTCCCCCACGAGCCCGGTGACGGAGCCGGCGGGAACCTCCAGGCTGACGCTGTCGACGGCGGTGAAGGAGCCGTAGCGGACGGTGAGTTCGCTGATGTTCACAGGACCTCCCAGCAGGCCACGGAGTGGGTCTCCGTACGGGCGAGCAGCTTGGGGCGGATGGCGCAGCGGGCGGTGGCGAAGGCGCACCGGTCGGCGAAGGCGCAGCCGTCGCCGACGTCGGCGGGTGCGGGCTGGCGGCCGGGGATGGTGGTGAGGGGGCCCGACCGGTCGGTGTCCATGTCGGGCAGCGAGCCGACGAGGGCGCGGGTGTAGGGGTGGCGGGCGTAGTGGAGGGCGTCGGCGGGGAGTTCCTCGACGATGCGGCCCGCGTACATGACGGCGATCCGGTCGCACAGTTCGCTGACGACGGCGATGTCGTGGGAGATGAACAGGGCGCCCGCCTGCGTCTCGTCGACCGCTTCGCGCAGGACCCGGAGCACTTCGCGCTGGACGGTGACGTCGAGGGCGGTGGTGGGCTCGTCCGCGATGATCAGCCGGGGCGTGTTCATCAGGCCCATGGCGATGACGGCGCGCTGGCGCATGCCGCCGGACAGTTCGTGCGGGTAGCGCTTGGCGACGTCGGCGGGGTGCTTGATGCGGACCCGGTCGAGCCGTTCGACGGCACGGGCCCGTGCCTCGGTGCGGGTGGCTCCGTCGTGCAGGGTGGCCACTTCGGCGAGCTGGCCGCCGACGCGGAGAGCGGGGTTGAGGGAGCTGGTGGGGTCCTGGAAGACCATCGCGAGCGACGACCCGAGCAGCTTGCGGCGCTCGGAGTCGGTCAGGCCGTCGAGGTCCACCCCGCCGAGCCGCATGCGAGCGCTGCCGGCCAGGCCCGGGTAGGGCACGATCTGGCCGATGGCGGCGGCCGTCATGCTCTTGCCGCTGCCCGATTCACCGACCAGGCCGACGATCTCCCCGGCGCGGACGGTCAGGGACACCTGCCGTACGGGGGTGATGCCGCCGGGGAAGGCGACGGTGAGGTCCCGTACCTCCAGGACGGCGTCCGATACGTGCTCGCCCCGGGCGGGGGTCACCTCGGGGGTGACGGGCTTGCCGACCGTTTCGCGGGTGTGGGCGGCGGCCTTGGCGAAGGTGTCGCCGAGGAGCATGAAGCCGAGGCCGGAGAGGCTGACGGCGAGGGCGGGGGCGACGACGACGGACGGGGTGACGTAGACGTGCCCGAAAGCTTCGTTGAGCAGCCGGCCCCAGTCGTACGAGGGTGCCTGGACGCCCATGCCGAGGAAGGACATCGCGGACAGCCCGAGCAGGGCGCCGCCCATGGCCTGGGCGGTGTTGAGGATCAGCGGTTCGGCGATGTTGGGCAGGACGTGCCGGGTGAGGATGCGGTGGCGGGGCACGCGCAGCATGCGGGCCGCGGCGATGTAGTCGGATCCGGCGACGGACGCCGTCATGGTGTGGGTGAGCCGGGCGAAGGTCGGTGCGAGCGCAACGCCGATGCCGAGGACGGCGCCCTGTGCGCCGAGGCCGGCGACGACGGCGGTGAACATGGCGAGCAGGAGGGCAGGGAAGGCCACCAGGAGGTCGACTGCGGCGATGACCGCTCGGCCCGCGCGCCGGGGCAGGATCTGCGGCAGGGTTCCGAGCAGGATGCCCGTGACGGTGCCGATCAGGGTGGCCAGGAAGGCGAGGCCGAGGGTTAGCCGGGTGGCGACCAGGGTCCGGGCGAGGAGGTCACGGCCGAGGGCGTCGGTGCCGAGCAGGTGCGCGGCGGACGCTCCCTGGCTGATCTCCTTCGGGTTCATCCGGGTGGCGGCGTCCTCCCAGATCGGCGGACCGACGATCGCGAGGAGGACCATGAGGGCGACGAGCACGGCGCCCAGCAGGCCGGCGGGGTTTCCCAGCAGACGGCGCATCAGCCCTCCCTGCGGGTGGAGGCGGACGGGGTGGACAGGGTGGACTTGGGGTCGAGGATCCCGAGCAGGATGTCGACGAGGAAGTTGACGACGAGGACGAGCGCGCCGTAGACGAGGACCATGGCCTGCGCCACGGGGTAGTCCTTCTGGGTGATGGCCTCGACAGTGCGCAGGCCGAGACCGGGCCAGGCGAAGACGTTCTCGACCAGGACGCTTCCGGTGATCAGCCCGCTGAGCAGCAGGCCGCCCATGGTCAGGGTCGCGGTGAGGGTGTTCGGCAGCAGGTGGACCGCGTACAGCCGCCAGGCGGGCAGCCGCTTGGCGTGGGCCAGGCGCATGTAGTCGGTGTCGAGTTCGCGCAGGGTCTCGACACGGGCCAGGCGGGCGATCATCGCCGCCGGAGCGATGGCGAGGGCCGTGACCGGCAGGACGAAGGAGGCGGGACCGGTGAGGCCGGCCGGCGGGAGCAGGCCGAGTCCCAGGGAGAGGACGAGCAGCAGCGCCAGGCCGTAGAGGTACTCGGGGATGGCGACAGCGGCGCCGGTGAGGGTGGTGAAGGTGGTCTCGGTGCCGCGTCGGCGTCCGTTGTGCGTACGGACCGCGGCCCACAGACCCAGCGGTACGGCCACGGCGAGGGCGACAAGGGTGGCGAGGACCGCGAGGGCCAGGGTGTTCGGGAGGCCCTGGCTGATGATGTCGGTCACCGGCTGGGAGGAGAAGAACGAGGTGCCGAGGTCGCCGGAGAGCAGTTGCCCGACATAGTCGGTGAACTGGGTGAACAGTGGCTGGTCCAGTCCGAGTTCGCTTCTGCGCTGGTCGACGAGTTCCTTCGGTGCGGTCGGGCCGAGCATCTGGCGCAGCGGGTCGCCGGGGATCAGGTGGATCATCGCGAACGACGCCACGACGAGCACGGCGAGGGAACCGGCCAGCCGGAGCAGCTGCCGGACCAGGAAGCGCGGGGTCAGCCTCTGGGCGCGGCGCGGCGGGGCGGCGGGGGCTGTGGCCGCCTCGTGCGGGATGAGCGCGTCGGATGGGGTGGTCACTTCTGTCCTCCCGTCATCCGGATCGACGTCGGGTCGAAGAGGCCCGACGTGATGCGGAAGGTGGCGTTGTGGGCGGCGATCGTGACGGTCTTGTCGACGACGGGAACGATGTCTCCGCTGTCGATCAGGGCGTGCTCCGACCGCTCCCACAGGGCGCATCCGGCGGCGCCGGGGAGCCTGCTCGCCTCGGCGGTGAGCCGCTCGTAGGTCTTGTTGGTGAGGTGGGCGAAGTTGCCGCCGTCGGGCGTGAAGGGACCGGACAGGGCGCCGAGGAGCTGGGGGGGCAGGGTGACACCGAGCGGGGCCCAGTTCACGTCCCAGTCCTGCGTGACCGCTTCGACTTCGCCATAGGCGGCGTCGGAAACGGCCCGCAGCCGCACGTCGGCGCCGACGTTCTTCCACGACTCGGCCAGGTACTCGGCCGCGGCAGCCATCGTCTCGCCCGAGGACGTGCCGTAGATCATGCGGATGGTGAGCCGCTTGCCCTCCTTCACGCGGAAGCCGTCGGGGCCCCTGCGCCAGCCCGCGGCGTGCAGGGCCGAGCCGGCCGCCTGCGGGTCGAAGACGGGGAGGTGGCCGGTGACGGTGTCGCCGGGGCACGGCTTCGGGTCCATGACCAGACCGGTGGGAGTGCGGCCGGTCCCGCCGGTGGCGATCGCTCCG
Organism: Streptomyces sp. CNT372; assembly: GCF_000377145.1. NCBI lineage: Bacteria > Bacillati > Actinomycetota > Actinomycetes > Kitasatosporales > Streptomycetaceae > Streptomyces > Streptomyces sp. CNT372. The sequence goes on from NZ_KB897781.1 coordinate 484,983, forward strand.
AGGGAGTCGAAGTCGACGGCCTGGAGCAGGGCCTTGCGGACGGCCGGGTCGCTGCCGGGATGGCCCTTGCCCTGGTGGAAGAAGAACTCCTGCGTGCCGTTGGCCTGGACGGTGGTGGTCACCCCGGGAATGTTGGCGACGCGGGCGCGGTCGGGCCCGGCGAGCTGAGCGCCGTTCAGCTGGTGGGAGAGCAGGAGGTTGGCGGTCGTCGCCTCGCTGCCGACGACCTTGAGGACGACGGAGCCGGGCATGGCGGGGTCGGCGGTGGTCGCCCCGCCCGGCCCCCAGGCGTAGTCGTCGCGCTTGGCGAAGGTGTAGCTCTGGTTGGGCTCGGCGGAGGTCAGCCGGAAGGGGCCCGACCCTGAGGTGCCGCTCTGGAGCAGACCGCGGTCCTTCAGGCCCGGTCCGCAGACGATGAACAGGTAGCGGGTGCTCTGCAGCGTGAAGGCGAACGGCTCCGGCGTCGAGAGGGTCACGGTGCCGGCGGTGTCGTCCGCCTTGGCGGTGAGGCCCTCGGGGACCACGACGCCGTACGCGGGCGACTTGGTGGCCGGATCGGTGATGTGGGCGACGTTCGCGGCGACGGTGCTCGCGGTCACGGGGCTACCGTCGGCGCAGGTGACGCCACGGCGCAGGGTGAAGGTGACGGAGGCGGGCTTGACGTCCCACTTCTCGGCCAGTCCGGAGACGATCCGGCCGTCGGGACCGGCGTGCACCAGGGTGTCGTACGCCAGCGACAGGGCGGTGTACGTGGTGGTGTTCTGGACCTGGGCGGGGTCGAGCAGTCCCGGGTCGCTCTTGATCGCGTAGCTGAAGGCGTCACCGCCGGACGATCCGGCCTGGGCGACGCTGCCGCAGCCGGCCGCCAGCAGTGACACCGCCAGACAGCCGGATATCGCCTTGGCTCTCTTCATCGAGGGCATCGGGGGCTTCATAGGGGGACTCCTTGGGGCGGGAGAGTTGCCCCACAGTCGCGGCTCATGGCCGGAAATGATTCAGTCGGGGCGACGAAAGCGGCCGGGCTTGTTGGGTGTGGGATCCCAAGCCGGGCGACGGCCGCGAAGACACGACGGCCCCGGACCGCGGGCAAGCGGTCCGGGGCGGGGAAGGTCCGTACGGACGGACGGAGGGCATGGGCGGCTCGTTCACGTTCCGGCGCGGAGGTGATCGACGGCGATCCTGGCGGCACGGCCGATCGCCCGGTCCGCGAGGGGCTGCCGCGTGGCCGCGGTCGACGTACGCAGGAAGACGCCCACGGCGTACCGCTTGCCGTCGGGGTACTCGATCACGCCGGCCTCGTTGCGTACGGCGAAGTCGGTGCCGGTCTTGCCTGCGAGCCTCACGCCCGCTTCGGGGAAGCCGGAGACCAGGCGGTGTTGCCAGACCTGTTGGCTCATGATGTCCCGGACTTCGGCGCAGGCGCTCGCCGGACCGGCTTCGTCGCGCCAGATGGCGGCAAGGAGGGCGGTCACCTCGCGGGGTGTGCTCGACGGGCTGCTGCCCGGGGCGCAGGCGCGGAGGGCGAGGAGTCGTTCCTCGGGGATGCCCGCGAGCTGGTCGTCGAGGGAGCGGCCGGGCGCGAGGCCGAGTTCTTGGCGGATGTCGTCGTCCAGGGCGGCGCTGGAGGAGAACCCGAAGCCGGGGAAGCCCAGGCCGTCGAGGGTCGCGCGGACCCGGTCGGGGCCGACGACGTCCAGGAGCAGATCGGTCGCCGCGTTGTCGCTGATCGTCATCATCATGAAGGCCAGGTCGCGGGCGCTCATCTCGACGTCGTACGCGCATCCGTCGGTACCGCTGCCGCCGGCCCGATAGGCGGCCGTGACCGTGTGGCGCCCTGCCGGGTCGAGCTCCCCTGCCGCCGCCTGGCGGGCGTACTCAAGGGCAATGGGGATCTTGAAGACGGAGGCCAGCACGACCTGGGAGTCGGCGCCGTGGCCGAACTCCTCTCCTGTGCCGAGGTCCCGGGCATGGACGTGGCCTTCGACACCGGCCTGGTCGAAGGTGGACGCGAGCACGGTGTGGACCTGCTCGGCTCCGGCCGACTGCGCTGCGGCTGTGGTCATGGCGTCTCCTCGGGTGGGGTGGCAGCCGGCGGGCGGCGCAGGTGGTCGACGGCGGTCCGCGCGGCATGGCCGATCGCGGCGTCGGCGGCCGGGTTACGGCCACCGAGGGCGGGAGTGCGCAGAAAGACCGCGACGGCGTAACGGCCGCCGTCGGGGTACTCGACGACGGCGGCTTCGTTCAGGACTCCCCACAGGGAGCCGTTCTTGGCCGAGACGCGGACGTCGTCGTCGAAGCCCGCGGCGAGGCGGTGGACGGAGAGCTGATGGCTCATCAACTCTCGTACTTCAGCGCACGCTTCGGCGGGTCCGGCCTGGTCGCGCCAGATCGCCGTCAGCATGGAGGTGATCTCCCGTGGCGTACTGGACGCGGACCGGGTGGGGTCGAGCATGGCGAGGCCCTTGATCCGGTCCTCGCTCACCTCGTCGAGCTGGGCGTCGATGTCGCCGCCAGGGTCGAGGCCGAGCTCCGCCCAGACCGGGTCCCACAGCTCGCGGTAGCGCCCGACGGGCAGGCGCGGGCAGCCGAGCTCGGCGGCGACGGCACGTACCCGGTCCGTGCCGAGGATCTCCATGAGCTTGTCGGTGGCCGCGTTGTCGCTCATGGAGAGCATGAAGAACGCGAGGTCGCGAGTGCTCATGGTGACGTCGTGCCGGCAGCTGTCGGTGCCGATGCCGCCGCCCTCGCGATTGGCGGCGGTGATGGTGTGCCGGGCGGCCCGGTCGAGGGCTCCGGTCGCAGCCTGACGGGCGTAGGTGACCGCGACGGCGATCTTGCGGATGGAGGCGACGATGACGGGGACGTCGGCGCGGAAGGCGACCTCGCGGGCACCGCGTTCGCCGTCATCGTCGATGTCCCGGGCGTGGACGAAGCCCTCGACTCCGGCCTCGTTGAAGATCGTCTGTAGAGCCGAGGTCGCCGCATCTGCGGTGGAGGGTGGTGCCATGGGGATCCAATCCTGCGGAAGTCAGCTGATCTTGGGGGTGGCCCGACCGCTGTAGTGGAGGTACGAGGGGCCGCCGGGGCGCTGCTCGAACACCACCGCGTCCCAGATCGAGTCGCCTTCGTCGCGGCCGACGAAGGTCGTCGTGTCGACGGCGACGAGGTCGAGGGTGCGGGAGCGGGCGAGGCCCACGAGGATGCCGGTCGGCTCGGTACGCAGGCGCAGCCGGCCGCTCCCGCCCGCCGTCACGTGGATCCTGCTGCCGGCTCGCTCGTAGACACCGGTGAACGGGTCGACGTCGACATGGACGGGCTGCTCCGGCGGGGCGATGGGGGCGGGTACGTCGATCGCGTGCAGTTCTCGGAAGAGCTCGGTGGCCAGCCGCTGCTGGAACTCGACGCTCCGGCCGCCGTTGATCAGGACGGCGACGACGGTCCCGAGTTCGGGCAGGGCCCAGAGGACGGCGTGCTGGCCGATGGTGTCGCCGGTGTGGGAGACCACCTCGTGACCGTCCCACTCGTCCAGGCACCAGCCGATGCCCCACTGCCGCCCGCCGCAGTGCGGATTGGGCAGCTCGACCTGCGCCTGCCGCAGCGCGGCAGGGTCGGCCAGGAGCACGCCTGGGGTGAGGTGGGCGCGGCCGAAGGTGACCACGTCGGCGGCCCGGGCGCAGATCAGTCCGGCGGGGCCGATCGACCGGGGCAGTCCCCACTGCGGCACCACGCCGCCGTGCTCGTCGTGGCCGACGGCGGCGCCGAAGCGCAGGACGTCCTCCGGCAGTGTCCAGGTGTGGGTGAGGCGGAGCGGGTCGCAGATCTGCTCGCGCAGGGCCTGGTCCCAGACCATGCCGGTGAGCTGCTCGACGACCCGGCCGGCGATGACGAATCCGGAGTTGCAGTACGAGTGGGAGTCTCCGACAGGGAAGGTCTGCTCCAGGTCGGAGCATGCCTCAACGTAGCGCCGCAGGCAGTCGTCGCCGCGGCCGGTGTCCAGGAACAGATCACCGTCGATGCCCGAGGTGTGGGTGAGCAGATGGCGCAGGGTGATCGCGGCGGTGGCGCTGGGGTCGCTCACCCGGAACTCCGGCAGGATCTCCGCGACGGGAGTGTCCAGGGTGACGCGGCCCTGCTCAGCCAGGAGCATCAACTGGGTCGCGGTCCACACCTTGGTGACCGAACCGATCTGGAACAGCGAGTCAGTGCGCACCGGCGCCCCGGTGGTGGTGTTGAGCACGCCCGCGGCGCACTCGTACAGCTCGCCGCCGTACCAGAACGCCAGGCTCGCGCCCGGTACCTCGGAGTCGGCGGCCAGGGCCGCCAGGCGGCCGGCCCAGTGCTCGATGTCGGCCTTCACGCACGTCCTCCGGGTGGCTCGATGCGGCTCCTTGAACTTGGCCGGAAGCGTACGCCCGCATCACCCTCGAATGGTTCGTGCGCGGATACGAAGATGCAGCTCGGAGCTTGGTCCGGCGGACGACTCCGGGGCGGGTCGGCGTTCCTAGGGTGGCGTGCACCGAACGTACGAGGAGACGAGACGACGATGCCGCTGATCGACCGCGACGACTGCGCCCTGGTGATCATCGATGTGCAGACCGATTTCTACCCGCCCGAGCGGCTCGACGTGGACCGGCAGCGGTTCTACGACATGGTGCGGCGCATCGCCTGGATCACGTCCGTGGCCGACCGCCTGGGGATCCCGGTCGTCGTGACCGAGGAGGACCCCGACACCAGCGGCCACACCGTGCCCGAGATCCGCGAGGTACTGCCGGCCAAGGCGGTCACCCTGCCGAAGAACGCCTTCGCCGTATGGAACAACCCCGACATCGCCGCCGCGATCGAGGCCACCGGCCGTACGACCATGATCCTGGTCGGCATCGAGACCGACATCTGCGTGGCCCACTCGGCGATCCAGCTGCACCACGCCGGCAAGCGGGTGGCGGTCGTGGACGACGCCGCCTACTCCCCCGGCCAGGCCCACGACCGGGGCCTGCGACGCCTGGCGGGCCGCGGCATCGAGACGCTCTCCACCAAGGAGCTGTTCTACGACTGGGTCCGCACCATCAAGGACGCGGACGCCTTCCACGACACGCACGCGGACGTGACGGTCCCGCCGGGCGTGCGCCTCTGAACGAGGCGGCTGTCAGTCGAGCCTGGCGGTGGGGCCCGGGCCTTATGCCCCGGTCCCGCCGCCGTTCTGCGTCTGCCCCGGTCCCAGCAGGCGCAGCTGCAGCATCGCGGCGAACCTCGCCGCCGGATCCTCGAGGTCGATCTCGCCGACCTCGGCGACCCGGCGGATGCGGTAGCGGAAGGTGTTGGGGTGGACGAACACGCTCGCTGAGGCGGTGATCACGTCGCCGAAGGCGTCCAGCCATGCCCGGAGCGTCTCCACCAGGTGGGCGTTGTGCTTGGCGTCGTACGCCACGAGGCGGGCGAGCGGGCCGGACAGCTCGTCGCGGTTGGCGACGGCCAGGTCCCGCATCTCGATCAGCAGGGCGTCGACGTACACGTCGGCGATCGAGGCGGCACGCTTTCCGGTCTGGCCGCTGAACAGCACGCGCAGTGCCCGGTCGGCGTTGGCCCGTGAGCGCGGGAGCGCGGCGGGTTCCTCGGCGACCGAGCCGATCCCGATGACGGCTCCGGCCCGTTCGCCTGTGCGTGCCAGGAAGTTGGAGGCCACCTGCAGGGCACGTTCGCGGGCGTGGGAGCTGTCGCCCGGCACGGGGAAGAGGGCGTACGCCACGTCGCCGAGCAGGGCCACGGCGGAACGGGGCTGTACGGCGGTGAGGTGGACGGCCAGGGCGGAGGCCAGGCGCTGCCGCTCGGCCGTGACGTGGGCGTGGTCCTCGTCCCGCTCGGGCGCGAGGCCCATGGCCATGACGAGGGTCGGTTCCTCGACGAGCCCGAGCCGGCCGAGCGCCTCGACCGCCCCGGCCCCGCCTTCGAGCGCGGTGGTGACGAGGTCGGCCCGCAGCCGGTTCTCGGCGTCCGTACCGGCCCGGAAGCGGAGCATGTGGAGGGCCACGAGCTTGGCCGCCTCCAGGAACGCCTTCTCCCGCTCCGGGGTGAGGGGCTTGCGCAGCGCCGCCCATACCGAACCTAGGAACTCGTCACCGGCCCGGACCGCCACCGCCACACGCGGCAGCGCCATCTCCTCGCCGACGGTCGGCGCGGGGACGTGCACCAGGCCCTCGCTGCGGTACAGCTCCTTGAAAACGCCGTGCTCCTCGTGGATCCGCAGATAACGCTCGGGGACCTGGCGGGCCAGGATGCTCTCCACCCGAGGTGTGTCCGCCTCGTCCTGCCGACCGGAGAACGCGAGGATGCGGGAACGGCGGTCCTCGGTGGTGACGGGGGCGTCGAGCAGGGTGGCGATGGCGTTGGCCAGGGCGAAGAGGTCCCCGGATGGCACCCCGCCGAGGGTCTGCTCCTCTCCCTCCCCCACGTCGCCTTCGGCGAGCTGGGTGCGCAGCATCGCCGCGAGCTGGGCCCAAGAGGCTCCGCGGGTCAGGGCGAGCAGCGCGACACCGGTCTCGTTGGCGACCGGTTCGAGCTCGTCGGCGTCGTCGACGGGGCCGCGGACGACCAAGGCAGTGGCGCCGAGCGCGGCGAGGTACCGCAGCAGTCGGCCGATCTCCTCCACGCAGTGCACACCGACGCCGAGCACGATGGCGTGCTCCGGATAGTGCTGCTCGTCGTACGGATCATGGATGCCGACGCCGCCGATCTCGGCGGCCGCGTCGGGGTCGCCGCACAACAGATCGAGGAGGGTGTGGCCGAAGTCCTCGAGCACCCGGCTGAGGCTTCGGGCGGGGTGCGTCGACATGTGCCTGATCATCTCCGCAGGTTAGGACGTGCGCAGCCCTGCGATGTGGTGCCTGCGAACGAGAGTACGTCAGCCTGTTCGTACCAGGGTACGAACGGCTTCGGCGGGATGCCACAGACGGGAGACGGCGGCTTCGGCGAGAGCGTCGGTCGAGTCGACCAGCGGGAGGACGCGAGCGGCCGCCCCGCTGATCAGCGGGATCTCCGTGCAGGCGGCGATCACCGCCTGGGCACCCTGCTCCTTGAGGCTCTCGGCGGCCGAGGCGATCCAGCGCTCGGGCTCGGCGGGGTCCGCACCGCTCTTGACGGCGTGGATCGCGGCGTCCACGTACTGCCCCTGCACGAGGGCCGGTACCTGCACCACGTCGAGCCCGAGCCAGGCGCCGGCCCGCTCGTACAGCCCGGTGAGCCGCGTTCCCCGGGTCGCCAGGACGCCCACCCGCTCGAGCCCTGGCGTGCGGCGGGCCGCCGCCTCAAGCGCGGCCCTGATCATGTCGAGGACCTCGACGCCGGTCGCCTTGGACAGTTGCTCGACGTAGGCGTGCGCGGTGTTGCAGGGAACGGCGATGCAGCTCACTCCCGCGCGCTGAAGCCAGCGGGCACCCTCCACGAGGGCGGGGACCGGGGACGGCCCGTCCCCGAGCAGCGCCGCGGTCCGGTCCGGGACGGCGGGATCGGCCCACATGACGACGGGCAGATGCGCCTGGTCGGAGCCGGCCGGGGTGCGCTCGACGACCCGACGGTAGAAGTCGGCCGTGGCAAGCGGTCCCATCCCGCCGAGGATGCCGAGGACCGGGCGGGTGACGTGACGCATGCGGGCAGCCTTTCGATCCTTCCCGCCGTCGTCCGCGGGGCCTCCCGTGATCGTGGCCCGCTGGGCTGCGCCGGGTGTCGTTGCGCGCTCCAAATGCTCCCGTCCGGATTGGTGCGGGGAACCGGAAGGCCCATCGCCCGAAGTCGGATTCGGCCACGCGGACGAAGCAGACGGGTCATAGCTGTAGTTGGGACCCAACTCCACGATTCAGCCGCCGGTTTCACTGACCACCGGCCCCCTCTCCTCGCCTGCTGATCGTCAACCTGAAGGTCCACCATGCACACGTACGACCCTGCCCTCACCGACCTCGTCCTCGCCGCGCTGCGCGACCGACTCCTGAACCGACCCGCGCTCAACCACCCGTGCGAGGCGGACAAACTCGACCGGGTCCTGGCCGGGCTGATCGGGCCGGAGGGCAACGATCCGGCGGAGGTCCTGCGACTGTGGACCGAGCAGCTGGCCCCCACCACGATCGGTCGACAGCCCCCGCTTCCTCTCTTTCGTCCCCGCCGCTCCGACGCAGGCCGCCGCCCTCTTCGACATGCTCGTCTCGTGCTCCTCCATCCAGGGCGTCTCATGGCTCCTCGCCTCCGGCCCCATCGCCGCAGAGAACCAGGTCCTGCGCCTGCTGGCGGACCTCGCCGAAATGCCGGCCGAAGCCGGCGGGTGCTTCGTCTCGGGCGGTTCGGCCGGGAACCTCTCCGCCCTGGTCACCGCGCGCGATACGGCCCGGCGCCGCCGTGGCCTCGGCCCGTACGACCGCATCCGGTTCGCCGTGTCCGACCAGGCGCACTCCTCTGTCGGCAACACCCTGCGCATCATCGGTGCCGAGCCCTTCGTGGTGCCGACCGCGGACCACCGTCTGACCGGCCCCGCCCTCCGTGCCGCCCTCCTCGCCGATGCCGACCCGTCGGACATCATCGGGGTGGCCGCCACCGCCGGCACGACCAACGCCGGAATCATCGATGACCTCGCCGGGATCGCTGCGGTGGCTCGGGACTTCGACCTGTGGCTCCATGTGGACGGCGCGTACGGCGGCGCCGGCCTCCTCGCCCCGAGCGTCCGGCACCGCTACCGCGGAATCGAACACGCCGACTCCCTCGTCATCGACCCCCACAAGTGGCTGTTCGCCCCCTTCGACTGCGCCGCCCTCCTCTACCGAGAACCGCGCCTGGCCAGGGCGGCCCACACCCAGGACGCCTCCTACCTCGACGCCCTGCACACCGACGACGACACCCAGTGGAACCCCAGCGACTACGCCCACCACCTCAGCCGCCGTGCTCGCGGCCTCCCTCTGTGGTTCTCCCTCGCCGTCCACGGCACCCGCGCCTACAGCGAGGCCATAGAGCAGGCCCTCACCCTGGCCCGCGATACCGCCGCACTCATCCGGAACACCCCGTACCTCGAACTCATCCGTGAACCCGAGCTGTCCGCCGTGCTCTTCCGCCGGATCGGCTGGACCGCCGAGGACTACGCGGAATGGTCCGCCCGCCTCCTCGCCGGCCAGACCGCCTTCGTCGCACCGACCGGCTGGGAAGGCGAGCCCGTCGCCCGGTTCGCCTTCCTCCACCCGGATACCACCCTGGAAATCGTCGAGGAAATAGTGGGGACCATGGCTTGAGCTTCCTCTGGCACCTCAACGGGAAGCCCACATCGGCCGCTCCTTCGAACGAATCCCCCGGGAAGCACCAACCGATTACCACCAAGGCTGACAGCATCTGCCCCGTAAATGCCAATCACGCGAAGGGCGGGCCATTGGAGCGGCAGGTCAATGAGCGGCAACTCCCGGTGTTGCAGTGGGTAGAAGGCGGGTGCCCTGCCGGTGTTTGGGAGACCAGCTCCTACAAGACCACCTGTCAGGCGCTGCAGAACCGGGGCCTGGTCACGGTCTCCCGGAAGGCCGGGCAGTGGAGCGTCGCCCTGACGAGTGCAGGCCAGCACTACCTGACGCACGGCACGTCCCCTCCCCGCGGGTCACGCCCGCGGAAGACCGAGGCCGCCGCTCCACTACCCCAGTCCACGCGAGCGCAGGAGACTCCGGCCGCCGGTCGGAAGCCGAGCCCTCCATCACAGCCTCGCGTGACGTTCACGGAGCAGCTGCTGCAAGAGCTCGCGGAGGCCGGCGGCAGGATCGTCAAGAGCGGCAGCGGTCCGGACTTGGAGAAGTGGCCGTCCCGCGTCGCCGCGGCACGCAGGTCCGGAAGGGTCCCGGAGACGAAAGAGCTGTACGGGGGCTGGTGCCATGGCGGGTACGAAATCAAGCCCGTCGACATCCCCGCCTGGCGCCTCGCCGTCCTCGAACCCGTCCCCGTTCCCTCCCGGCTCACGCGGCCGCACACCGTGGTCCGGGCCATGCAGAACGAACAACAGCCCCTGGGCCTCACGAAGCCCGTCCAAGGACGTGCCCTCCGGCTCGTCCAGGCGCTGATCACCGCTGCCGAGGCCGATGGACATTCCAGCTCGGCAGGACAGACCGGCTTCGCACCCCCGTCTCATCGCCGCCGCAGGGCATCTCCCCACTTCACCATCACCGCACAGGGCCAGGCCGTGGGGTTCCTTGCCCTCCAGGAGCAAGACCGGACCGAGCACGTCGCCACCGAGAAGGAACTCGCCGCGGCCAAGAAGGACTCCTGGGTCAGGATCCCCCGCTTCGACTACACCCCGTCCGAGCGTCTCCGCTTCGTCCTCAGCGGCGGCCAACCGCACCGGGCGAGCGAATGGGCCGACACCCCTGGCCGCCCCCTCGAAGACCAGCTCGCCGAGATCGCGCAAGAAGTCACCCTCCGCGGCGAAGCGGCCGAACGCAGACGCCTGGACGAGATCGAAGCGGCACGCCAGAAGCGCATCCGCTGGGAAACCGCCATGGAAGAAGCCCGAATCCGGTATGCCGAGGCATACCGCGTCAGGCACTTCGAGGCGCAGGAAGCGACATGGCGCCACGCCACCCGACTGACGGAGTACGTGAGCGCCGTACGCACCCGGGTCGAGGCCATGCCCCCAGGCCAGACCCGGACCGAAGCCGAAGCCTGGCTCGACTGGGCAGCAGCCCGCGTCGAGCGCCTCGACCCACTGAACACACCGCCGCGGCTACCCGACATTCCCGAGCCGCGCCCCGACGACCTGAAGCCCTTCCTCGGGCACTGGAGCCCCTACGGCCCCACCTTCCAAGCGCCTCTCCGCCACACGGCCGGCCCGCCGAAATACGGCGGCAGCGCGCCTGCCGCCGCAATCAGCGGCGCCGGATCCCAGCCGAATTCTCTTCAAGCTCCCGCAAAAACAGCCCCCCGGAGCGCGCCTCCCAGCCAACGTGACCTGCACGATCAGCTGGGTGACGCCCCGTCAGAACGAGCGTCATTTGAGCGTCACGAGCGCCATTTCAGCGACAAGATATCGCCCGTAACGCCCACAACGCACATAATGCGCACGCACAAAACCGCAGGTCAGAAGCCCTTTGCGGCCGGCTCAAGGATCGCGACGCACTCCACGTGGTGGGTCATCGGAAACAGGTCGAACGCCCGCAGCGTCCGCGGCCGGTAGCCCGACTCGCGGAAGTACGCCAGGTCGCGGGCCAGTGCCGCCGGGTCGCAGGCCACGTAGGCGATGCGGCGGGCGCCGAGGCCCGCGAGGTGGCGGACGGTCTGCTTGCCGGCGCCCGCGCGGGGCGGGTCCAGGACGATGATGTCCACGTCCGTGATGCCCGTGCGCGGCAGGGCGGACTCCACCTTGCCCTGTTCGATGCGGACGCGGTCGAAGTGCTGGAGGTTGTGCCGGGCGTCCTCCACCGCGCGCTTGCCCGACTCGATGCCGAGGACCGCGCCCTTCTCGCCCACCCGGTCGGCGATCGCGCCCGCGAAGAGGCCGACGCCGCAGTAGAGGTCGAGGGCCATGTCGCCCTTGCGCGGCAGCAGGCCCTGCATCACGGCCTGGACCAGCAGGTCCGCCGCCTGCGGGTGGACCTGCCAGAAGCCGCCCATGCCCACCCGGTAGGTGCGGTCGTCCGCCCGCTCGCGGACGAAGGCGCGGCCGTGCACCCGGTGCACCGAGCCGTCGCGCTCCTCGACCCGCAGGACGGACACCGGCTTGTCGAGCTCGACCAGCGGCAGCCGGCCGCCGGGACGCGGGGTCAGGACGACCTGGCGGTCGTGCGAGCCGGTCGCCGCGATCGCCTCCACCGACGCCATCTGCGGCCAGTCCTGCTTCTCGATGCCCAGCTCCGAGACGCCCGGTGCCGCGATCATGCAGTGGTCGACGGGCTGGACCTCGTGCGAGCGGTGCTTGCGCAGGCCCGCCCGGCCCTCCGCGTCGATCGCGTACTGGACGCGGGTGCGCCAGGCCGGGACCTCGCCGGCCGGGACCTTGTCGCCCGGCGCGGGCATGACGGTGCCGTCCCAGCCCGCCTCCTCCGGGGTGAGGCCCGCGAGGCGCTGGAGCTGCTCCGCGATCACCTCGCCCTTGAAGCGGCGTTGCGCGCCCGGCTTGGCGTGCTGCCAGTCGCAGCCGCCGCACTTGCCCGGTCCGGAGAACGGGCAGGGCGCCTCGACGCGGTCCTTGGAGGCGTCGAGGACGGTCACCGCGTCGGCGCGCAGGAAGCGGGAGTCCTGCTCGCCCTCGGTGACGCGGGCGACGACCCGCTCCCCCGGCAGCGCGTGGCGGACGAAGAGCACACGGCCGCCGTCCGTGCGGGCGATGCAGTGGCCGCCGTGGGCAACGGGGCCGACCTCGACCTCGTACTCCTCCCCGACCAGCGACGTCTCGGGTGCGTTCGGCATGAGGGGGTGGCTCCAGAGTTCGGGGGAGGGAAGGTGCGGGGTGCGGCGGGGTCGCGGGGGCGGATACCGCCGTCGCGACAACGACCCACCAGTCTACGGCCGCGCGGACGTGTCCGGGACCGCCCACCGGAACGGTCGCGTCCGGCGCCCGGGATTGCCCACCGGAACGGGCGCGTCCAGTGCCCGGGACCGCCCGCCGGGCCGGGCGCGGCCGGCACCGAGACCGCCCGCCCCGCAGCGCGCCCCCTCACCCCTTCCCGCTCGGCTCCTTCGGCCGCCGGTCCACCGGCCCCCGCCGCACCGCGCCCGGCGCGCTCCAGTCCGCCCGCTTGCGAGCGCGGCGCTTCGCCGCCTCGGAGGACTCCAGCTGGTACGGCACCGAGGTCACCATGACCCCCGGGGTGAACAGCAGCCGGCCCTTGAGGCGCAGCGCGCTCTGGTTGTGGAGCAGATGCTCGTACCAGTGGCCCACCACGTACTCCGGGATGATCACGCTCACCGCGTCCCGCGGGCTCTCCCGCCGCAGGCTCTTCACGTACTCGATCACCGGGCGGGTGATCTCCCGGTACGGGGAGTCCAGGACCTTCAGCGGGACGTTGATGCCCCGCCGCTCCCACTCCTCCCGCAGCGCCCTCGTCTCGTCGGTGTCGACGTTGACGCTGAGCGCCTCCAGCTTGTCGGAGCGCATGAGCTGCGCGTACGACAGGGCCCGCAGGGTGGGGCGGTGGACCTTGGAGACCAGGACGATGGAGTGGACCCGGGAGGGGCGCACGGTGTCGTCGGCGGGCTCGTCGGGGGCGGCGATCTCGTCGGAGACCCGGTCGTAGTGCCTGCGGATCGCGGTCATCGTCCCGAAGAAGATGACCATGCCCAGGAGCGCGACCCACGCGCCGTGCGTGAACTTGGTGGCGAGGACGACGACCAGCACCAGCCCGGTGAAGAACGCGCCGAAGGCGTTGATCGCCCGGGAGCGGATCATCTGCCGGCGCCTGGCCTTGTTCCGCTCGGTCCTCAGGTGCCGGTTCCAGTGCCGGACCATGCCGGTCTGGCTGAGGGTGAAGGAGACGAAGACGCCGACGATGTAGAGCTGGATCAGCCGGGTCGAGTCGGCGTCGTAGATCCACACCAGCAGGATCGCCGCCCCGGCCAGCAGCACGATGCCGTTGGAGAAGGCGAGGCGGTCGCCGCGGGTGTGGAGCTGCCGGGGCAGATAGCGGTCCTGGGCGAGGATCGAGCCGAGCAGGGGGAAGCCGTTGTACGCGGTGTTCGCGGCGAGGAAGAGCACCAGCGCGGTGGCCACCGCCAGCAGGACGAAGAAGAAGGTGCCGTCGCCGAAGACGGCCGCCGCGACCTGGGAGATCACCGGGTGCTGGACGTACTCCGGGCCGACCGGGACGCCGTCGCGGAAGAGGTCCTTCGCCGGGTACTCGGCCATCTTGACGTGGCTGGCCATGGCGAGGCCGATGATGCCGCAGAACATGGTGACCGCGAGTCCGCCCATGAGCAGCAGCGTGGTGGCCGCGTTCCTGCTCTTGGGCTTACGGAAGGCGGGAACGCCGTTGCTGATCGCCTCGACGCCGGTGAGCGCGGCGCAGCCGGAGGAGAAGGCCCGCAGCAGCAGGAAGACGAGGGCGAACCCGGCGAGTCCGGGGTGCTCCGGTTTGATCTCGTACTCGGCGGTCGGGGCGCGCATGGTGTCGCCGAGGACGAGGCCCCGGAACGCGCCCCAGGCGATCATCAGGAAGACACCGAAGACGAAGACGTAGGTGGGGATGGCGAAGAGCTTGCCGGACTCCCGGACGCCGCGCAGGTTCATCAGCGTCAACAGCACGATTATCACGGTGGCGCTGAGGACCTTGTGCTCGACGACGAAGTCGATCGCGGAGCCGAGGTTCTCCACACCCGCGGAGATGGAGACGGCGACGGTGAGCACGTAGTCGACGAGCAGGGCGCTGGCGACGGTGAGGCCGGCCTTGGGGCCGAGGTTGGTGTTGGCGACCTCGTAGTCCCCGCCGCCGCTCGGGTAGGCGTGCACGTTCTGGCGGTAGGAGGCGACGACGGTGAACATCAGCACCACGACGGCCGCGGCGATCCAGGGACTGAAGTGGTAGGCCGACACACCCGCGATGGACAGGACCAGCAGGACTTCGCCCGGTGCGTACGCCACGGAGGACAGGGGGTCGGAGGCGAAGACGGGGAGTGCGATGCGCTTCGGGAGGAGGGTCTCCTCGAGTCTGTCGCTGCGCAGGGCCCGGCCGATCAGAATCCGTTTGGGCAGGTCGGTCAGTTTGGACACGGAGAGGATCGTAAGCGTTCGAAATGAGCCGAACCCACTCACCACCCCTGCCTTAACGGTTTTCTGTCACGTCTTGGCGGAACGGCGCCTTGCCACCACGGGCGGTGCACCCCGTGCGGCGCGTGCTTAGCTGGTCCCGAGGTCTGAGACCCTTGAGGGCTTCGGACGCGTGAGGGATTTCGAGACAGCCGGAAGGACGGTCGTGCACATCGTCATCATGGGGTGCGGGCGCGTGGGGGCCGCTCTCGCACAGACCCTGGAGCAGCAGGGGCACACGGTCGCCGTCGTCGACCGGGACCCCACCGCCTTCCGCCGCCTGGGATCCGGGTTCGGGGGCCGCCGCGTCACCGGCATCGGCTTCGACCAGGACACGCTGCGCGAGGCGGGGATCGAGGACGCGGGCGCCTTCGCCGCGGTCAGCAGCGGTGACAATTCCAACATCATCGCGGCTCGGGTGGCCCGCGAGATGTTCAACATCGAGAACGTGGCCGCCCGGATCTACGACCCGCGCCGTGCGGAGGTGTACCAGCGTCTCGGCATCCCGACCGTGGCCACGGTCCGGTGGACGGCCGACCAGATGCTGCGGCGGCTGCTGCCGTCGGGCGCGGAGCCGCTGTGGCGCGATCCGAGCGGTGCCGTGCAGCTGGCCGAGGTGCACACCTCGCCGGCGTGGATCGGGCACCGGATCAGCCGGCTCCAGGAGGAGACCGGCGTCCGCGTCGCGTACCTCACCCGGCTCGGGGAGGCGATCCTGCCGACCTCGGCGACCGTCCTCCAGGACGGCGACCTGGTGCACGTGATGATGCGTACGGAGGACATCGGGAAGGTCGAGGCGGCCTTCGCCGAGGGCCCCGAGGAGGGCGGTCACTGATGCGGGTGGCTATTGCGGGCGCGGGCGCGGTCGGCCGGTCCATCGCGGGCGAGCTGCTGGAGAACGGCCACGAGGTCCTGCTGATCGACAAGGCGCCGACGGCGATCTCGGTGGAGCGGGTGCCGCAGGCCGAGTGGCTGCTGGCGGACGCCTGCGAGATCACCTCGCTGGACGAGGCGGCGCTCCAGCGCTGCAACGTGGTCATCGCGGCGACGGGCGACGACAAGGTGAACCTGGTGGTCTCGCTGCTGGCGAAGACCGAGTACGCGGTGCCCCGGGTGGTCGCGCGGGTGAACAACCCGAAGAACGAGTGGCTCTTCAACGAGTCCTGGGGCGTGGACGTGGCGGTGTCCACACCGCGCCTGATGTCCGCGCTGGTGGAGGAGGCGGTGAGCGTCGGCGACCTCGTCCGGCTGCTGCGCTTCAGCCACGGCGACGCCAACCTGGTGGAGCTGACGCTGCCGCCGGAGTCGGCGCTCGCCGGTACCCGGGTCGGGGCGGTGGACTGGCCGCAGGACACCTCCCTGGTGACGATCATCCGCGGTTCCCGGGTGCTCACCCCGAGCAAGGAGGAGAGCCTGGAGGCCGGCGACGAGCTGCTGTTCGTGGCTGCCCAGGCGCGGGAGGAGCAGCTGGAGGAGCTGCTCTCGGTACGCAGGGCGCCCGGGGACGACTGACCCCGGCCGCCCGGTCGGGGGAACGCCGGTCGCAGGAACGCCGAGGGGCCCGGAACCGTGACGCCGTGACGGTTCCGGGCCCCTCGGCGCCGTGCGGCGTCAGGAGGACGGGGTGTCCTGCGCGGCCGCGGCGGCCTTGCGCTCCCGCTCGGCCCGCTCCTCCGCCTCCATCTCGGCGAACACGTCGATCGGCGCGGGCGCCTTCGCGAGGAACACCCAGGTCAGCCAGACGGCGAGCAGGAACGGCGGGATCTTCAGCGAGACCAGGACCCAGCCGAGCTGGGTGGTGTCGGCCCACCAGTAGAGCGGGAAGAGGATCGCGCACTTGGCGAGCAGGATCAGGCCCCAGGCGTAACTGGCCTTGGTGTAGGCGCGCTTGCGGCCGGGGTTGCGGGTGCGCCAGGAGAGGTTCTCCTTGAACACCGGGCCGAGGATCAGCCCGATGAGGGGGACCCCGGCGGCGGCCGTGATCAGGTACGCGAGGGCGAGGCCCAGCGTGTAGAGCATGCCGGGCAGGTAGAAGTCCTTGGCATCGCCCGTCATCATGGCGAAGACCACGCCGAAGGCCACACCGAAGACGCCGCTGAAGGCGTGCTTGACGGTGTCCCTGCGGATCAGGCGGACGACGACCAGCACCAGGGAGATGGCCAGAGCCGCGATCGCGGAGGCCTTCAGGTCCTTGTTGATCGTGTAGATCGTGACGAAGAGCAGGCCCGGCAGGACCGTCTCCACCATGCCGCGCACACCGCCGAACGCCTCGAACAGCGCCGCCTCCGTGACCGCCTTGGAGTCGTCGGGGCCGGCGGCAGGCGCGCCGGCCGCGTCGTGCTGCGGGTTGTGGGGGGTGGGGGTCGGCTTGTCGACAGACGTCACCGGCTACTCCTGTCCCAGTGGTCGGAGTTCGTATTTGGGATTGAACAGCACCCGGCGGCCGTCGCTCATGGAGATCCGCCCGGAGGCGATGAGCCGCCGGCCCGGTTCGATGCCCACGATGGAACGGCGGCCGAGCCAGACGACGTCCAGCGGGGCTGTGCCGTCGAAGAGCTCCGCCTCCAGCGCGGGCACCCCGGCCCGTGGACGCAGGGTGACCGTGCGCAAGGTACCAGCGACCCGGACGACCTGCCGGTCACCGCAGTCGCAAATCCGGGTACAGCCCGTGGCCTGCGCGTCCTCCTGGAGTTCCGCGGATTCGAGGTCCTGCTGCGAGAACGCGAGCCGGTCGAGCATACGGCGGAAGCGGCCCGCCGGGCGGCCCGTGCCCTCGCCCGGCGCCGCGCTCCCCGAGCGGGATGTGGCACTCATACGGAAAGCCTACCGGCCCCTTCCCGACCGATCTGGATCGGTCGCATCAGCGTTCGAAGCGGTAGCCCATGCCCGGCTCGGTGACGAAGTGCCGGGGGTGGGAGGGGTCGGCCTCCAGCTTCCGCCGGAGCTGGGCCATGTAGACCCGCAGGTAGTTGGTCTCCGTGCCGTAGGACGGGCCCCAGACCTCCTGGAGGAGCTGCTTCTGGCTGACCAGCCGGCCGGTGTTGCGGACCAGTACCTCCAGCAGATGCCACTCGGTCGGGGTGAGCCGGATGTCGCGCCCGTCGCGGTGGACCTTCTTCGCGGCGAGGTCGACGGTGAACGTCCCGCTCTCCACGACGGCCTCCGCCTCCCCGCCGCCGACCGGCTCGGCCCGGCGGACGGCGGCGCGCAGCCGGGCGAGGAGCTCGTCCATGCCGAAGGGCTTGGTGACGTAGTCGTCGGCGCCCGCGTCGAGGGCCTCGACCTTTTCGTCGGAGGAGTGGCGCGCCGAGAGGACGATCACGGGCACCCTGGTCCAGCCGCGCAGGCCGCGGATCACGTCGACGCCGTCCATGTCCGGCAGTCCGAGGTCGAGGAGGACGGCGTCGGGGTGGCGGGCGGCGGCGAGTTCGAGGGCGGTCGCGCCGTCGTGGGCGGAGTCCACCTCGTACTTGCGCGCCTTCAGGTTGATCACGAGGGCGCGTACGATCTGCGGCTCGTCGTCGACCACGAGCACCCGGGTCATGACCGGTCCGCCTTTCTTCGGTGCGGGTTCCGCGCTGCGAGCTTGTTCCGCGCTGCGGGGGTTGTTCGGCAAGTGCTTCGGCAGGGAGTGGTCCGGCAGGGGCAGGCGCGCGGGCGGAGGCCGTGCGGCGGGCTCATGTCACGGCCTCCGCCGGGAGCCCGGGGATGGCGCCCCCGCGCCCCTGGCCGGGGACCGCGACCAGGTTCAGGACCATGGTCATCCCGCCGCCGGGGGTGTCCTCGGCGGTGAGCGTCCCGCCCATCGCCTCCACGAAGCCCCGGGCCACGGCGAGCCCGAGGCCCACCCCGGCGCCACGCGGGGCGTCCCCGTACCGCTGGAACGGTTCGAAGATGCGCTCCTTGGCGTCGTCGGGCACCCCGCCGCCCCGGTCGGCGACCCGCAGCTCGACGCGGTCGCCGAGGGCACTGGCCGCGACGGCCACGGGCGCGCCGGGCGGGCTGTACTTGACCGCGTTCTCGACGATGTTGGCGACCGCGCGCTCCAGCAGCCCCCGGTCGACGGCGACCATCGGCAGGGACTCGGGGACGTCGAGGCCGACGCTCTC
Organism: Streptomyces sp. CNT372; assembly: GCF_000377145.1. Classification (NCBI taxonomy): domain Bacteria; kingdom Bacillati; phylum Actinomycetota; class Actinomycetes; order Kitasatosporales; family Streptomycetaceae; genus Streptomyces; species Streptomyces sp. CNT372. Next base: position 503,832 of record NZ_KB897781.1, read on the forward strand.
CCGCGGCACGCCCGCGAGGGCGAGGGGGATGACCTCGTCGAGGGCGGTCTCCCGGATCAGCGGGGTGACGGTGCCGGTCTGGAGGCGGGACATGTCGAGGAGGTTGCCCACCAGGTGGTCGAGGCGGTCGGCGCCCTGCTCGATCCCGGCGAGCAGTTCGGCCTCGTCCTCCTCGGACCAGGCGACGTCGTCGGAGCGGAGCGAGGTGACCGCCGCCTTGATCCCCGCGAGCGGGGTGCGCAGGTCGTGGCTGACGGCGGCGAGCAGGGCGGTGCGTATCCGGTTGCCCTCGGCGAGGGCACGGGCCGCCTCCGCCTCCCCCACCAGGCGCTGCCGGTCCAGGACGACGGCGGCCTGGGCGGCGAACGCGGCCAGCACCCGCCGGTCCTCGGCGGGCAGCACCCGGCCGGAGAGGGCGAGGGCCATATGGTCGCCGACGGGCATGTCCACGTCCGCGTCGTCGGGTCGGGCGGCCGGGGCGGGGCCGACGCTCGCGGTGCAGGTCCACGGGGTGAGGTCGTCGGCCCGTTCCAGCAGGGCCACGGACTCCATGGCGAAGGTCTCCCGGACCCGCTCCAGCAGGGCATCGAGGGCGGTCTCGCCGCGCAGCACACTGCCGGCCAGGAAGGACAGGATCTCCGACTCGGCGCGCAGCCGGGCCGCCTGGTGGGTGCGCCGGGTCGCTATCCCGACGACCGAGGCGACCGCGGCGGCCACCGTGAAGAAGATCAGCAGGGCGACCAGGTTCTGCGGCTCGGCGATGTCCAGGGTGTGCGTCGGCGGGGTGAAGAAGTAGTTCAGCAGAAGGGACCCGGCGGCGGCCGAGGCGAGCGCGGGCAGCAAGCCGCCCAGCAGGGCCGCCATAACCGTCAGGAAGAGGAAGAGCAGCACCTCGTTGGCGAGCCCGGGCCCGTCCTCCACCTGCCGCAGGACGACGGTGAGCAGCAACGGCGCGGCGACTCCGACGAGCCAGGCGGCGACCGTGCGGGGGCGGCCGATGCGCGCGCCCCGGGCGCCGGGCAGCCCGCGGCCCTTGCCTGCCGCGTCGTGGGTGACGATGTGCACGTCCAGGTCGGGGCCCGAGTCGCGGGCGACGCCGGCGCCGACGCCGGGGCCGAAGAGGTACTGCCAGGACCTGCGGCGGCTGGAGCCCAGCACGATCTGGGTGGCGTTGACGCCGCGGGCGAAGTCCAGCAGCGCGGACGGTATGTCGTCGCCGATGACGTGGTGGAAGGTGCCGCCCAGGTCCTCGACCAGGGTGCGCTGGTCGCTCAGCTCCTTCGGGGAGGCGGAGGTCAGGCCGTCGCTGCGGGCGATGTAGACGGCGAGGATCTCCCCGCCGGCGCCCTTGGCGGCCATCCGGGAGGCCCGTCGGATCAGGGTGCGGCCCTCGGGGCCGCCGGTCAGCCCGACGACGATGCGCTCCCGGGCCTGCCAGGTGGAGCGGATGTTGTGCTCGCCGCGGTACTGCTGGAGGTACTCGTCCACCCGGTCGGCGAGCCAGAGCAGGGCCAGCTCGCGCAGGGCGGTGAGGTTGCCGGGGCGGAAGTAGTTGGACAGGGCCGCGTCGACCTCGTCGGGCCGGTAGATGTTGCCGTGCGCCATGCGGCGGCGCAGGGCCTGCGGGGCCATGTCGACGAGTTCGATCTGCTCGGCCCGGCGCACGGCCTCGTCGGGCACGGTCTCGCGCTGCGGGACGCCGGTGATGGAGCGGACGACGTCGCCGAGGGACTCCAGGTGCTGGATGTTGACGGTGGAGATGACGTCGATCCCGGCCGCCAGCAGCTCCTCCACGTCCTGCCAGCGCTTGGCGTTGCGGGAGCCGGGGAGGTTGGTGTGGGCGAGTTCGTCGACCAGGGCGACGGCGGGGCGGCGGGCGATCACGGCCTCGACGTCCATCTCGGTGCAGGTGCGTCCGCCGTGGGTCAGCTCGCGGCGGGGGACCTCCTCCAGGCCGTGCAGCAGGGCCAGGGTCCGGGGCCGGTCATGGTGCTCGACGTAGCCGATGACGCAGTCGGTGCCGCGTTCGGTGCGGCGCCGGGCTTCGGAGAGCATGGCGTAGGTCTTGCCCACGCCGGGCGCCGCGCCCAGGTAGATCCGCAGCTTGCCGCGTCCCATGGCCTCTGTGTCTTCCGTGCTTCGGTGCTTCCGGGCTTCCGCGTCCGGGTGCCGTTCTCCGCGCGTCCGCGTCTCGCGGCCGCGCGGAGTCGAGACTACGTCCGCGGGCGGGCTGCCCGGGGCGCGGGCCGGTGGGCGGGGTCGTCTTTGACGGGATTCTGACGCGGGACCGGGGCGGGGCGGGACGCGGGTGGGACGAGGGCCGGGCCGCGGGGGGCTACTGCTCGGCGATCTTCCCGTCGCGCAGTTCGAGGACCCGGTCGGCCAGGTCCAGGAGCTGGGCGTCGTGGGTGGCGACCAGCGCGGTGACGCCCTCGCTGCGGACGACGGCCCGCAGCAGCTCCATCACCGCGAGACCGGTCTCCGCGTCGAGCTGGCCGGTCGGCTCGTCCGCGATCAGCAGGGCGGGGCGGTTGGCGAGGGCCCGGGCGATGGCGACACGCTGCTGCTGGCCGCCGGAGAGCTCACCGGGCCGCTGGGCGGCGTGGTCGGCGAGCCCGACGAGGGCGAGCATCAGGGCGACGCGCTCCTCCCGCTCGCGCGGGTCGGCCTTGCGCAGCCGCAGCGGGACGCCGACGTTCTCCGCGGCGGTCAGGATCGGGATCAGCCCGAAGGACTGGAACACGAAGCCGATGCGGTCGCGCCGCAGGGCGAGCAGCCCGTCCTCCCCGAGCCCGGCCAGCTCGGTGCCGTCGACACGGATGCTCCCCCCGTCGGGGCCGTCGAGCCCGCCGACGAGGTTGAGCAGGGTGGTCTTGCCGGAACCGGAGCGGCCCTTGAGGGCGACGAGCTCACCCCGCGGGATCTCGAACGAGACCCCGCGCAGAGCGTGCACGGCGGAGGCACCGCTCCCGTACGACCGGTGCACGTCCGAAACGCGGACCATCGGCGCGGTCTCCACCACGGCGACGCCGCCACCGTGCGCGCTGCTGCTCTCGGTCATACGCGAAGCCCCCCGTGCCCGCCGGATCCTGTGCCCGCACACTATGCGCGCCCGCGCGGCCCGGGCAACGGGCCACCGGGGCCGGGCCCCGCGGGACGCGTGCGCCCGCGCCCCCGAAGGGGCGCGGACGCACGTCGGGGTGGCCCCGCCGCGGTGTGCGGCGGCGGGGGCGCACCCGGGGGTCCGTCAGCGGACCTCGGTGATTTCGGGGCCGCGCTGGAGCTGGCCCATGCCGCCGGAGAAGCGGGAGCCCTCCTGGTCGTCCTGCTGGACGCCCTCGGGGACCATCTGCGCGTCGTCCGGGAGCTTGAGGACGATCGGGTCGCGGGGTGCCATCGGACCCTCGCCGCGGACCACGACCGTGTCCCGGAAGATCTGCTCCAGGAGCCCGGCCGCCTGCGGCTGCACCGCGCCCTGGCCGGAGATCACTCCGCGCAGGAACCAGCGCGGGCCGTCGACGCCGACGAAGCGCACCAGCTGCACGCCACCCGTGCCGTTCGGGAGCTGGACGGGCACCTGGGCGCGCAGCTCCCAGCCGAGCGGGCCCTCGACCTCGTCGATGACGCCGCCCTGCTGCGTGATGCCGGAGGCGATCTCCTCGCGGACCTCGCCCCAGATGCCCTCCTTCTTGGGGGCCGCGAACGCCTGGAGCTGCACCGCGCTGTCGCGCAGCACGACCGTGGCCGCGACGATCGCGTCGCCCGCGACCTCGACCCGCAGCTCCATGCCCTCGACACCGGGCACGAACAGGCCGCCCAGGTCCACCCGGCCCTCGGCGGGCTTGGAGACCTCGGAGACGTCCCAGGGGCCGTCGGGCCGCGGGGCGGGCGGGAGGTTCACCCGGCGGGGTTCCTCGGCGTCCGTACCGAGCTCGTCGACCTGCTCGGCCTCGCCCGTTGCGTCCGCCGCGTCCTCGGCGGAACCACTCTTCTTGCGACGTCCGAACACGTCACTGTCCTTCCCGGTCGGATACGACCGCAGCGTATCGATTCCCACCCGTAGCGCCGCCCACGGCGGCGTGACCGCCGGTGGACCCGAAGCCCCCCTCGGCCCGCGCCGAGCCGGGAAGCTCCGCCACCTCGTGGAAGCGCACCTTCTCGACCTGCTGGACGACCAGTTGGGCGATCCGGTCGAATCGTTCGAACCGCACGCTCTCGCGCGGATCGAGGTTGACCACGATCACCTTGATCTCCCCACGGTACCCGGCATCGACGGTCCCCGGGGCATTCACGAGAGCCACTCCGCAGCGGGCGGCCAGCCCGGAGCGGGGGTGCACGAAGGCCGCGTAGCCGTCGGGGAGGGCGATCGAGACGCCCGTGGGGAGGACGGCGCGCTCCCCGGGGGCCAGTTCGGCGGCCTCGGTGGTGACGAGGTCGGCCCCGGCGTCACCGGGGTGCCCGTACGCCGGCAGCGGGACCTCGGGGTCCACGCGGCGGATCAGGACGTCGACGGGTTCACGCATCAGGGGTTCACCTCGAAGGCTCGTGCGCGGCGGACCTGGTCCGGGTCGGCCATGACCGCCCGGATCTCCTCGGGGCGGCCGTTGTCGACGAAGTGGTCGACCTTGACCTCGATGAACAGCGCGGAGGCGCGCACGGCGACCGGGCCGTCGGGGCCGCCGATGCGGCCGACCGCGGAGGAGTAGATCTTGCGCCCGGCGACGGCGGTCACCTCGGCGTCCAGGTGCAGCACGGTGCCGACGGGCACGGGCCGCACGAAGTCGGTCTCCAGCCGGCCGGTGACGGCGATGACGCGCAGCAGCCAGCCGAGCGAGCCCAGGGTCTCGTCCAGCGCGGTGGCCAGAACCCCGCCGTGGGCGAGGCCGGGGGCGCCCTGGTGGGCGGGCTGGACGGTGAACTCGGCGGTGACGCGTACGCCTTCCTGGGCCCGGGTCTCCAGGTGGAGGCCGTGGGGCTGGCCCTCGCCGCAGCCGAAGCAGTGCTCGTAGTGCGCGCCGAGCAGCTCACCGGGTGCGGGGGCGTCGGGGTGGCGGACGGGCGCCGCCGCGCCCGCGGGCGGGGTCAGCGCGGAGGACCCGGACGGGGTGCGCCCGCCGGTCCCCGGTGTGTTCGCGTTGGTCACAGGCGCAGACCTTACCCGCGCGGCCGTCCGGCAGTCGCCCCGTGCCAAGCTAGGGCCATGCAGCCTTCCGCCCCGCAGAACTCGGACCCGCAGTACTCAGAACGCCTGAACGCGCCCCGCTCCTGGTGGGTCGTCGTGGTCCTCCTCGGGATCTCCGGCGGTCTGCTGCTGCTGCCCCTGGGTGTGCCGGCGATGCTGGGCGGCCTGATCGGCGCGGGTGCGCTGGCGGGCGCGGTGGTCAGTTCCTACGGTTCGGCGCGGATCCGGGTGGTGGCCGGGTCGCTGGTCGCGGGCGACGCGCGGATCCCGGCGGAGGCGCTCGGCGCGGCCGAGGTGCTGGACCCGGAGGAGGCGCGCGCCTGGCGGTCTCACAAGGCGGACCCGCGGGCGTTCATGCTGCTGCGCTCCTATGTGCCGACGGCGGTCCGGATCGAGGTCACGGACCCGGCCGACCCGACGCCGTACGTCTATCTGTCGACCCGGCACCCCGAGGAGCTGTGTGCCGCGCTGGACGCGGTGAAGGCGGCCTGAGCCACAGGGAGGCGGCCGGGTGCCCGCCGCCCGTCTCAGTGGCCGCCGGGGCCGTGGTCGCCGCCGGGGCCGCCGTACTCGCGGCCGGGCGGGAGCTCACCGCGGAGTACGCCCTCGGGCAGGGCGTCCTCGGGCTGCTCCAGGGGGCCGAGGGCGGGCAGGGCGTCCCAGGGGACCTGCCGGGTGCGCAGGTCGGCGCGGATGCGGTCGGCGAGCTTCCTGGTGTCGCGCCGGTTCATCACGGCGCCGACGGCGGCGCCGACCATGAAGGGGATCAGGTTCGGCACGTTGCGCACCATGCGCTTCATGATCTGCTGGCGCAACTGCTTCTTGAGCTGGGAGCCCATCGACAGGCTGTACGTCGAGGGCTTGGTGACGTCGACCCCGCGCTCCGAGGACCAGGCCCCCAGGTAGGCGGCACTGCGGTCCTTGAGGCTGCCCGGCGGTCGCTGCCCGTAGACCTCGTGGAGTTCGGCGATGAGCTTGAGCTCGATGGCGCCGACCCCGAGGACCTCGGTGGCCAGTTCGGTCGGCATCGCGGGCGGTACGGGCATCATCGCGGCCGCGCCGATGCCGGCCCCGACCGTCGAGGTGGCGGCCGCCGCACCCGAGACGAGCTTGTCCGCGAGCTGTTCCGGGCCGAGGCCCGGGAACTGGCGGCGCAGGGTGTCGAGGTCGCGCACCGGGATCCGGGGCGCGTTCGCCATGAGGACGTCCGTCAGGTGGCCGAGCATGGCCTTCGCCTGCTCGCGGGTCCTGGCGATCTGCTCCCTGGCGCCGGCTCCGCCCCTGGCGACGCCCTGGCGCACCGAGGCCAGGCGTCGGGCCCTGGTCGGGGGCCCTGCCTGGCCTGCTGCTTCGAGCGAGGCCGACCGGCCCCGCTCGTCCTCCTCGTGCTGGCCGTGCGGCAGCAGGGCGCCTTCCCGCCCGGTGGGCGCCGTGGCGTCCCCGGCCGGGTGCTGCGGGCTGCCCTGGTGCTCCCTGGACGGTTTGTGACGTCCGAGGAGCCGCTTCCTGGACTGCTTCCCGTCTGCCACTGGCGGCCTGCCCTCAGTCGCAGTCGCGGCAGATGGGCTGGCCGTTCTTCTCGCGTGCGAGCTGGCTGCGGTGGTGAACCAGGAAGCAGCTCATGCAGGTGAACTCGTCCGCCTGCTTGGGCAGGACCCGGACGGCCAGCTCCTCGTTGGACAGGTCGGCTCCGGGGAGCTCCATGCCCTCGGCGGCGTCGAACTCGTCGACGTCGACCGTGGAAGTGGACTTGTCGTTCCTCCGGGCCTTCAGCTCTTCAAGGCTGTCGGAATCGACGTCGTCGTCGGTCTTGCGTGGGGTGTCGTAATCCGTTGCCATATCGCTCTCCCCCTCTGGGTGTCTGCGGTGTCTCCAGCGCTCGTAACGCGCGAGAGGCCGGACTTGTGCCCGACCTGAGGCGGAGATTTTGCCTCACATCAAGGTCTGTTACTCAATCGACACCCAACCGGATCGCCCGAGGGTGATCGAGTTGGACGGCGACGGCGACCGTACACGGTCCGATCGGCGTCCTTCGCGGGCGCCACCCCGTGTACTTCCCGTGGTCACACCCCTGGGAAACTCGGACTTTTTCCGGCTTTCCGGGGCTTTTCGCGATCACGGAGAGTAGAGAAGGCGAGAATCGGATCTGTGAGCGATCACACACGGGCCTTCCGGTGACTCGTCCGGAAAATTCCGCTTAAAGCGAACGCGGTCCAGCATCTCAGGTCGGCAGGGTGACACGCATCACGAGGCCGCCCCCCTCTCGGGGCTCCGCGATGATACGTCCCCCGTGGGCCCTCGCCACCGAGCGGGCGATGGAGAGACCGAGTCCGACCCCTTTGTCGCTGCCCGTGCGCTCCTGGCGCAGCCTTCTGAACGGCTCGAAGAGGTTGTCGATCTCGTAGGCGGGAACGACCGGCCCGGTGTTCGAAACGACCAGAACCGCCTGCCCCTGCGCCGCCTCGGTGGAGACCTCCACCCAGCCGCCCTCGGCCACGTTGTACCGCACCGCGTTCTGCACCAGGTTGAGGGCGATCCGCTCCAGCAGGACGCCGTTGCCCTGGACCACGGCCGACGCCCGCTCGCCGCGGATCTCCACGCCCAGGCTCTCCGCCTCGGCGTGCACCTGGTCGATGGCCCGGGAGGCCACCTCCGCCAGGTCGACGGGCTTGCGCTCGACGATCTGGTTGTCGCTCCGGGCGAGCAGCAGCAGGCCCTCCACGAGCTGCTCGCTGCGCTCGTTGGTGGCCAGCAGCGTCTTGCCGAGCTGCTGGAGCTCGACCGGGGCGCCCGGGTCGGAGAGATGGACCTCCAGCAGGGTGCGGTTGATCGCCAGCGGGGTGCGCAGCTCGTGCGAGGCGTTCGCGACGAAGCGCTGCTGGGCGGTGAACGCGCGCTCCAGCCGCTCCAGCATCTCGTCGAAGGTGTCGGCCAGCTCCTTGAGCTCGTCGTCCGGCCCGTCCAGCTCGATCCGGCGGCTCAGGTCCGAGCCGGCCACCCGCCGCGCGGTGCGGGTGATCCGCCCCAGCGGGGAGAGCACCCGGCCGGCCATGGCGTAACCGAAGGCGAAGGCGATGATGCTGAGCCCCAGCAGCGCGAAGAGGGACCGGCTCAGCAGGTCGTCCAGCGCCATGTCCTTCTGGTGCTGGAGGCAGCTGGCGACCGCGTCGTTGAACTCCTCCCCGGTCACCGAGCCGGGCAGCCGGCACCAGGAGGTCGTCGGCTGCACCTCGCCGCGGACCAGCTTGAAGGGCAGGTCGGCGATGGTGACGTTGAGGACCTGCGCGGTGAACAGGTAGATGATCGACAGCAGCAGGATGCCCGCGATCAGGAACATCCCGCCGTAGAGCAGGGTGAGCCGTATCCGGATGGTCGGGCGCAGCCAGGGGCGGACGGGCTCCCGGGGGTCCCAGGTGGGCTTCGGGGGCGCCCCGGGGGGCGTCGGTGCGGAGGCCACGGCGTCAGATCCGGTAGCCGGAGCCCGGCACGGTCACGATGACCGGGGGCTCGCCCAGCTTGCGGCGGAGGGTCATCACGGTGACCCGCACGACGTTGGTGAACGGGTCGGTGTTCTCGTCCCAGGCCTTCTCCAGCAGCTGCTCGGCCGAGACGACCGCGCCCTCGCTGCGCATCAGGACCTCCAGTACGGCGAACTCCTTGGGCGCGAGCTGGATCTCCCGGCCGTCGCGGAAGACCTCACGGCGGTTCGGGTCGAGCTTGATCCCGGCCCGCTCCAGCACCGGCGGCAGCGGCACGGTGGTACGCCGGCCCAGCGCCCGGACGCGGGCGATCAGCTCGGTGAACGCGAAGGGCTTGGGCAGGTAGTCGTCGGCGCCCAGCTCCAGGCCCTCGACGCGGTCGCTGACGTCCCCGGAGGCGGTGAGCATCAGCACCCGGGTCGGCATGCCCAGCTCGACGATCCGGCGGCACACGTCGTCCCCGTGCACCAGGGGGAGGTCCCGGTCGAGCACCACCACGTCGTAGTCGTTGACCCCGATCCGCTCCAGGGCGGCGGCCCCGTCGTACACGACGTCGACGGCCATGGCCTCCCGGCGCAGTCCCGTGGCCACCGCATCGGCGAGCAGCTGCTCGTCCTCGACGACGAGTACGCGCACTTCGCTGGTCCTTCCCTCAGGGCCCGTCCCGGCGGACGGGGCTGTTCCGCTCTGTTCCGCTCTGCGCACTGGATGTGCGACCCCATCCTGCCCGTTACGCGCGTAAACCGGCGGTAAGGCGGAAAGCCGTGGGCAGAGGGCCGGGGAATCGGCGGATCGGCGGGGCGGTTGAGGTTTCCGCGAGGGAAGGCGTGGGGAAGACGACTGCACATCCACGATCACGCCTTGTATGTGGCGCGCGTACGACCTGTTCCAGGGTTGATCACCCGCCTCCCGCAGACGGCCCGCCGCCGGCGGGAGAGACCCCAGGCACACCCCCGTGCCGACCGACGACTAGCCGAGGGGGCGCATCCATGGACGCTTTCACCGCGGGACTCCTGCAGCGCATAAAGGCAGCGGAGACCGACCTGACGAAGGCTCGCGAGACGGGCGACGACTTCCTCGCGGACGTCGAGCAGGCCGAGCTCGACGACCTGCACCGTCTGGCCGCCGAGCACGGCGTGAAGGTGAGCGCGGCTTAAGTCGCGTCCCGCACCGCCCCGAGGGCCCCCGCGCCAGGCGCGGGGGCCCTCGCATGTGCGGCCCCGCCCCGCGGGGCGGGTCGCGCCGGGGCCGCTCGCGCCCGGCCGGAGCGGGGCTCGGGTGGCGGAGGCGGTTGCGCTCACGCGGAGGCGGGAGCGGCCACGTGCCCACGTGCCCACGTGCCCACGTGCCCCGGCCGAGTGGAGCGGGGCACAGGTTGTACCGCGGCAGCCCGCCGGTCCCTCGCAGGGCGCCCCGGCACCACCGGCGGCGGGGGCAGGGGCGGCTGCCCCTCACGCCGGGCCCGGGCTGGGGCCCGGCGTGAGCCCGGACTCGGGCCGGAGGGCGGCTCGGGGGCGGGTGGGGCCGGGCTCGGGCCCTTGCTCGGCCGGGATTGACGGCCCCTGGCGGGGCATCGGCCGCGCGAGGGGCGATGCTCCCGCGCCCGGTGCCCGGCCGGCGCCGAGGGAGCCTCCGCCCGCGCCCGCACATGGCCGGCCCGGGCACAGGGCCGGTGCGGGCGCCGCCTCGCGTGCGCCGGGCGCGAGGGCGTCGCGCGCCTGCCCGGCCCACCGCGCCCCCGCCCGGGGCGTCAGTCGTGCCAGGCGCCGAAGTCCTCCAGGAGGGTCTGGAGGGGTTCGAAGACGCCCGGGACGGCGGCGACCGTCAGGGCGCCGTCGGGCGGGCTGCCCGGGCGGCCGCCGGTGAGGGCGCCGGACTCGCGGGCGATCAGGTCGCCCGCCGCGAGGTCCCACGGGCGCAGGCCGCGCTCGTAGTAGCCGTCGAGGCGGCCCGCCGCGAGGTCCGCGAGGTCGATCGCGGCGGAACCGCCCCGGCGGATGTCCCGCAGCAGCGGGATCAGCCGGTGCGCCACCTCCGCCTGGTGCGCGCGGACCGTCTGCACGTAGTTGAAGCCCGTTGAGACCAGGGCCTGGTCAAGCGGCGGGGCCGGGCGGCAGCGCAGCCGCCGCTCCCCCAGGTACGCGCCGCCGCCGCGCACCGCGTGGAAGGTCTCACCCCGCATCGGCGCCTCGACGACGCCGACCACCGTCTCGCCGTCCACCTCCGCCGCGATGGAGACCGCCCAGGTGGGCAGCCCGTACAGGTAGTTGACGGTGCCGTCCAGCGGGTCGATGACCCAGCGGACCCCGCTGGTGCCCGGGCTGGCGGCGCCCTCCTCGCCGAGGAAGCCGTCCTCCGGGCGGTGGTCGGACAGGAAGCCGGTGATCAGCTTCTCCGCCGCGATGTCCATCTCGGTGACCACGTCGATCGGGCTGGACTTGGTCCGGGCGACGGACAGGTCGTCGGGGCGGCCGTCGCGCAGCAGCGCACCGGCCCGGTGGGCGGCCTCGCGGGCGAGGGTGAGGAGTTCGGCGGTCAGGGCGTCGTCGGTCGCGGTGCCGGAGGTCACGGCGGTCTCCTTCGGAGTGGGGCGGCGGGGTCGGCCGGGACTCAGGCCCAGGGGCCCTCGGCGGGGGCCGCGCGGGGTGGGTGGGGGTTCAGGTCCGGGGGCTGTCGGCGCCGGCGGCGGCGGGGTGGGGGGTGCGGGCGGGGCAGCAGCCGGCCGGGCAGAGGTCGTGGCTCGCGCCCAGGGTGCCGAGGGCGCAGCGTTCCGCGTCGATGCCGCGTTCGGTGGCGGCTCGTTCCAGCAGGAGGTCGCGGACGGCGGCGGTGAAGCGGGGGTCGGTGCCGACGGTGGCCGAGCGGCGGACGGGCAGGCCCAGTTCGGCGGCTTTCGCCGTGGCCTCGGTGTCGAGGTCGTACAGGACCTCCATGTGGTCGGAGACGAAGCCGATGGGCACCATCACGACCGCGGGGACCCCGGCGCCGTGCAGGTCCTCCAGGTGGTCGCAGATGTCGGGCTCCAGCCAGGGGACGTGCGGGGCGCCGCTGCGGGACTGGTAGACGAGCTGCCAGGGGTGCCCGGTGCCGGTCTCCTCGCGGACGGCGTCGGCGATCAGCCGGGCGACGTCCAGGTGCTGGCGTACGTAGGCTCCGCCGTCGCCGTGCTCGTGGGCGGGGCCGGAGGTGTCGGCGGCGGCGTTCGGGATGGAGTGGGTGGTGAACGCCAGGTGGGC
>NZ_KB897782.1:0-2051 GCF_000377145.1 Streptomyces sp. CNT372
CCCGCCTGCCCGAGTACATGATCCCCGCCACCTTCGTCGCCCTGGACACCGTCCCCCTCTCCCCCAACGGCAAGCTCGACCGCCGCGCCCTCCCCACACCGCCCGCCGAGACGGCCGGGGACGTCTCCCGGGCGCCGAGGAACGCGCGGGAGGAGATCCTGGCCGGGATCTTCGCCACGGTCCTGGGCGTCGAACGGGTGGGTGCCGAGGACGACTTCTTCGCGCTCGGCGGCCACTCCCTGCTGGTGGCACGTGCCGCGAGCCGGGCGCGGGACGCGCTGGGCGTGGAGTGCGCGGTGCGCGATCTGTTCGAGGCGCGGACGGTCGCCGCGCTGGCGGCCCGGCTCGCGGACCGGGCGGCCACCGGCCGGCCGGTCCTGGCGCGTGCGGATGAGCGTCCGGAGCGGCTGCCGCTCTCGTACGCCCAGCGCCGGCTGTGGCTGATCGACAGCGTGCAGGGCCCGGGTACGGCGTACAACGTGCCGCTCGCCGTGCGGCTGCGGGGGGCGGTGGACGCGGAGGCACTGCGTGCGGCCGTCGCGAACGTGCTGGCACGGCACGAGGTGCTGCGCACGGTCTTCGCGGAGGCCGACGGCGAGCCCTACCAGCGGGTCCTGGACCCGGCCGCCGTCACCGTGCCGTTCACCGTCCGCCGGGTGTCCGCCGGGCGGCTGGAGGCCGAGGCGGTCGCGGCGGGCGAGTACGTCTTCGACCTGGCGGCGGAGCCGCTGATGCGGGTGACGCTGCTGACGGCGGCCGAGGATCACCATGTCCTGGTCCTTCTGCTGCACCACATCGCGACGGACGAGTGGTCGACCGGGCCGCTCCTGGCCGACCTGGACACCGCCTACCGGGCCCGGGCCGCCGGGCACGAGCCGCAGTTCGCCGAACTGCCCGTGCAGTACGCGGACTTCGCCCTCTGGCAGCGAGACCTCCTCGGAGACCCGGCCGAGGCGGACTCCCTCGCCTGCCGCCAGGCCGCCCACTGGCGCGAAGCCCTCGCGGGCCTCCCCGAGGAGATCACCCTCCCCACCGACAAGCCCCGCCCCGCCGTACCCACACGGGGCGGCGATGTGGTGACCTTCGAGGTGGGCGCGGCCACGGGCGAGGCGCTGGCGCGGATCGCCCGGGAGTCCGGGGCGACCATGTTCATGGTGGTGCACGCGGCGGTCGCCGCCCTGCTCCACCGGCTCGGCGCCGGGGACGACATCCCCCTCGGCACACCGGCCACCGGCCGCGAGGACGACCGGGTCGCCGATCTGGTCGGGTTCTTCCTCAACACCCTGGTACTGCGCACCGACCTGTCCGGGGACCCGAGCTTCAGCGAGCTGGTCGGCCGGGTCCGGGACGCGGACCTGGCGGCGTTCTCACACGCCGATCTGCCCCTGGAGGCGGTGGCCGAGACCGTCGGGCAGACCCGCTCCCAGGCCCGGAACCCGCTGTTCCAGTCGATGGTGACGTACCACTCGGTCACCACCGAGGTCCCGGAGCTGTGCGGTGTCCCGGCCGAGGAACTGGTCGTGGAGATCGGCGGGTCCAAGGTGGACCTGGAGTTCGCCTTCGGAGGTCCGGAGGCGGACGGCCGGATCAGCGGTGGGGTGCGCTATGCGACGGATCTGTTCGAGCGGGCGGGCGCGGAGCGCCTGACGGGCCGTCTGGTCCGGCTGCTGGACGCGGTCGCCGGGGCTCCGGAGATGCCCCTGTCCGGGATCGAGGTGATGGAGCCCCGGGAGCGGGAGGCGGTGCTGCGGGGCTGGAACGACACCGCGCACCCGCTCGACGGCCCGGCCACCCTCGCCGACCTGGTCGCGGAGGGAGCCCGGTGCGCCGGCGTCCCGGACGCAACGGCCCTGGTCTTCGAGGGCGCGGAACTGTCACGTGCCGCGTTCGAGGACCGCGTCAACCGCCTCGCCCGGCTCCTCGCCGACCGGGGCGTGGGACCGGAGGCCGTCGTCGCCGTCGCCCTCCCGCGCTCGTTCGACCTGCTCATCGCCCTGCACGCCGTGGTCCGCGCGGGCGGCGCCTACCTCCCCCTCGACCTCACCCTCCCC